>NZ_LR134508.1:1200000-1542878 GCF_900638335.1 Campylobacter lari | reverse complement strand
TATTTTTCTTATAAATTATGATGTAAAACTTAAAATTCTAGCTTATTTTTTATAAAAAATGGTTAAAATTATTCACATAAAAATTTAAATTTCACATCTATGTGAATAAAAAGGTGAAAAGTTTGAAAGTTTTAGGGATAGATCCTGGTTCTAGGTATTGTGGATATGCTATTGTAGAAAGGATTAATAATAAAAATCAACTCATAGAAGCAGGGCTTATCAAAATCAAACCTAATGATTTACAGTATCAAATCACAGAATTATGTGAAGGACTTGATCTAATCTTTAAAAATCATCAATTTGATGAGGTAGCTATAGAAGATATATTTTTTGCTTATAATCCAAAAACGGTTTTAAAGTTAGCACAATTTCGTGGAGCTTTGAGTTTAAAAATCTTACAAACTCATGGAGAATTTGCAGAATACACACCTTTGCAAGTAAAAAAAACCGTAACAGGTAAAGCAAAAGCTACTAAAGAACAAGTAGCTTTTATGGTGAAAAGATTGCTTGGAATTTCAAAAGATATTAAGCCACTTGATATTACTGATGCTATTGCGGTGGCTTTGACACATTTAGCAAATTTGAGAGTAAAAAAGTAATTTTATTTTCCACTACCTATGAAATAAATTTCAACATCATGTAAAAGTTTTTCACATACAGCTGAATCAGTGTTTTTTTCTACTACTAGGTTGATGTGATTTTTAGTATCTCTAAAGCTACCTGCAGATTTTGAATTTTTTAATTCTAATTTTTGATTATCTTTTAAATATTTGATAGTGATTACAAACTTATGTGCTGCACTTGCTTCGCCTAGATTAGTTTCTATTAAAACATTCATATTTGATGCTTTTGCTAGAGTTGCTTGGGTTTTATTGATCACTTCTTTCATTCTTCTATTGAGTTCTAAAATTCTTGAAATGAATTTATTATCTATACTTTCAAATGCGATTTTTAGTTTATTCATTATTTCTTGATTGGTTGGTTTATCAGGAGCTACATACACCATATAAAGGCCGTTTTTAATATCTACTTTAGTACTTTTTGTATCACGCCCACTACCAAAAATTTTAATATAAATGGCATTATCAAGATATACTCTATCTATCATAGGCCCATAAATTTCATATTCTCTTTTTCTTACGATTACTTCTCTTGCGGCTACTTGAATTTTTACTGAACAATCATGAATTATAGGTTCCATTTCTTTTTTTATCTCAAGTAGTTCTCTAAGCATTTTCCATCCTTGTGTATTTTTAAATAAATTATAACAAAAAAAAATTGAATTTTTTTGTTAATTTTAGTTTGTGATATTTTTATATATTTTTGATTTTAAATTAAAAATTTAAGGAAAAAAATGAAAATAAAAACTATAGTTTCAAGTTTAGTTTTAGCAAGTGCTTTATTTGCTGCAAATTCTCATCATGCTCATCATGGAGCTTCTGGAAGTATTTCATCACAAATCATGATGAGTATGCATGAACCTATGATGAAAAATCCTTTAGTACAAAGCAATGACATAGAAAGAGATTTTTTAGCTAATATGATCCCACATCATCAAGGTGCTATTGATTCATCTAAGCTTTTATTAGAGCATACAAAAAGTGAAGAGATGAAAAAAATCGCTCAAAATATCATCAAAGCTCAAGAAAAAGAAATCCAAGAATTTCAAGAAATTTTAGATAAAAATCTTTATACAAAAACTCAAATTGATGAAGAAACTTATAAAAAATTCGTTCAAGAAGAAAAAGAGTTAATGCAAAAAATGATGATTTTAATGAGCTCGGTTAAAGAAAGCAAAAACATCAATAAAGACTTTTTAGAAGCGATGATAGCACATCATCAAGGTGCGGTAGATGCTTCAAAACAAATTTTATTTTACTCTAAAGACAAAACTATCACTGATATTGCTAAAAAAATCATTTTAGACCAAGAAAAAGAAATTCAGGAATTTACAAATTTGTTAAAGTATATGTAAAAATAGGTAGTTTGGTAAAACTACCTAGATATCATTTTGCATTTTCATAGATCATATTAAACATTGTATTTGCTATTTTGTCTTTGAAATTATTAATTTAAATAACTTTTATAATAGTTTTCAATTAATTGATAATTACAAAACAAATAAATTATAAAATTGATATAATATAATAAATTTATATAGTTTATATTTTTTTATGATTTGTAATGTATAATCACAAAATAATAAAATATAAAATTTGAAATTAGCACAAATTATTTATAAAATTCATAAGTGTATTAAAGTAAGAGAACTAAAAATATTATAAAAAAATTGCAGAAAGTTTATATAGAGTATTTAGAGAAATTTATGAGTCACTTACTATGAAAGTGGTTTGATATATTATCATAATTAAAAGATGATGATATATTGCAAATTATTAAAGAATGAATAAATGGTAAGAATATAATAATGAAAAAAAGAACTTTTATAGATTTATTCGCGGGTGCTGGTGGAATGGCAGAGGGTTTTTATCAAGAGGGTTACACGGCTCTTACTCATATAGAATCTGATAAATATGCTTGTTTAACACTACAAGAAAGAATGAGATATTATGGATATTCTCAAAATGAAATTAATAAAATACAACCTACTGATATAACAGATAAAAATATTATAGAAATAATAGAGAATAATATCAATAAAACTACTGGTGTTGATATAATTGTAGGTGGTCCACCTTGTCAATCTTTTTCATCACAAGGCAAGGCAAGAGATCCATTTGGCATGAAAAAAGATCCAAGAAATTATTTATATGAAAATTATCTAAATATATTAAATTACTTTAAACCAAAATTTTTTGTATTTGAAAATGTTAGTGGTATATTATCTACGAAAATTAAAGGTAATTCTATAATAGAAAGCATATTTAATGGTATGAAAGAAAACTATAGAATTATTGAAGATAAAGATGTGATTTTGTTAAATGCAGTTGATTTTGGTGTTCCACAAGATAGAAAAAGAGTTATTATTATAGGTGCAAGAAAAGATTTAAATATTGAACCCAAGAATATTTATGATGATCTTAAAAAAATTACAAAAAAAATAGATAAGACAACTGTGAGAGATGCTATATCTGATTTACCAAAATTAAAACCATCAGAGGGAAAGAAAACTATAGTTTATAATCCAGTAAAAAAATCAAATTATTTAAAGTTAATTAGAACAAATGATTATAAACTCTTGCACGGACATATTGCTAGAAGTAATAATGAATTAGATAGAAAAAGATATCGCCTTATGGCAAAAAACAAATGGAATTTATTAGAATTATATGAAAATGAGCCAAATTTAGTACATACAAAAAAAAGGTTATTTAATAATAGTTATTGTGTTCAATATTATGATGCTCCATCAAAAACAATTATTGCACACTTGCATAAGGATGGTCATCAGTTTATTCATCCTGACTATACACAAGAGAGAAGTCTTACTCCAAGAGAAGCTGCAAGATTGCAGAGTTTTCCCGATGATTTTATTTTTCCATGTTCTATTACACAACAATTTAAACAAATTGGTAATGCCGTTCCACCTTTAATGTCTAAATATATAGCTATGATTTTAAAAAAATATTTATAAATGAGGTAAAAAATGTTTTTTAAAAATGTTGCAAACTTAAAAACAGCTCAAGAAAAAAAATATTTTTTGGAAAATATTGAAATAATTAACCGCTTTGCAGAAAAAACAAAAGAATTACATAATCTAAACACCATAGTATTAAAAAATGATGATATATATAAACAATTAGAATATATGGGAATTATCAAAGATGAATATGAAATTGATATTTTAAAAAAGATACTAAAAAAAGATTACAATAGATTGATGAGCAGTATTTCTATATATACAAGTAATAAAAACTTTTTTACAGATACTATTGATAAATTTTCAAACAAATATAGAAAATCTTTGCAGACAAAAAAAACAAATAAATCACCTGCAATTATTGATTTATTTTGCGGTGCAGGTGGTTTTAGTTATGGTTTTAGTAGAATGGGTTATAATATATTAATGGCAAATGATATTGATAAAGATGCTTTAAGAACTTATAGTTTTAATCATCCTGAAGTAAATTCATCTCGTATAATTAATGGTGATATAAGATTAATATCTCAAAATATACACAAATATGTAAAATCTCAAGTAGATATAATTATAGGTGGCCCACCTTGTCAATCTTTTAGTAGTGCTAATCAACAAAGAGTTATAGATGATCCTAGAAATGTTTTGTATAAATACTTTGCAAAATGTGTAAATAATTTAAAACCTAAATTTATAATAATGGAAAATGTGAAGGGTATGCTAAAAGTAGCAAATCAAGTAATAGAAGATTTCGACAAAATAGGTTATATGGTTAAATATAGGTTATATGATGCAACTAATTTTTCTGTTCCACAAAAAAGAATTAGGTTAATTTACATTGGTATTAACAAAGAGTATGCAAGAAAACAAAATTTAGATGTAGATATAATTATGAGTGATATTGAAAATGAAATAATAAAAAATAGAAAATTTGTCTTAAAGGATGCTTTGGATAATATCGATAGCTTGGTTTGTCCAGACAAAAAAAATCAAACAGAAACTGATGACGAATCTGGCTCAAAGATTTCTATTAATAGACATAAAAACAATGAATATTTAAATTTAATAAATGATAGTAATATTTGTTCATTTATATACAATCACAAGGCACGTTTTCAAAATGAAACAAATTTAAAGATATATTCACTATTAAAACAAGGGGAGGATTCTACAGCTGAAACAATAAAAGATATTATGCCTTATTCTATCAGAAGTCATATATTTAAGGACAAATATTTTAAACTGATAGAGAATGAGCCTAGTAGGACAATTACAGCACACTTAAAAATGGATTGTCACTCACACATCCATCCAACTCAGATTAGAGCTATTACACCACGAGAAGCTGCAAGAATTCAAAGTTTCCCTGATGATTATTTGTTTTTTGGACCATACCTAAAAACTTATATGCAAATAGGAAATGCCGTTCCCCCTTTAATGTCAAAGGTATTTGCAAAAGTATTTAAAAAGTATTTATAATAAAATAAGTGTTTTTTTATTAGAATACACAAAAATATATTTGTTTGGTTGACCGATGAATACACATTTTATTATTGCAACAAGACAATTAACTGGATATTCAGGTTCTGATTTATACATAAATCTTAGTTCTATAGATACAATTGAAAAGTTATTTAGCAAAGTAAGCAACTCTACAGCATTTACTATTAATGATAAAAAAACATCATATGATAGTAGAAATAGAATTGCATATTTTGAAATATTTGATCCAATTTTAGAAAAATATTTTCAAGTACACATAAAAGACAATAGACATAGAGATGGGCTATGGTTTAGATTAACTAATTATATAAAATATCAAAAAATCACACCAGGTCAATTTTTAGTATTAAGCCTAAATATTAATAAGTGTAATGCAGAAATATCAATATATAGTTTGGAGTTTTACAGATATATTCTTCAAAAACATGAAAAATACTATGTTTTAATGTCAGAAATAAATTCAAATGAAAATTATGATATAGTGGCTGAAAATTATTTAGCAAATTTTAATATATTAAGAACGGATACTTTTATAAATAAATGGCATGGCTCCTTTATTACTTATAAGGCTGATTCTTATTCAAAAAAATATATTGGCATTCCATATGATATTAATTTAAAATGCGATGAATTTAATGAGATTGGAGATATAATATGAATATATGGATTTATGCATTAAAGAATGACATAGAAATTAAAGATATAGAAAACTATAAAAATATTTTGGTAGGCGATATTATTTTTGGCTATATACAAATTATCGAAAGTGGAGGTTTTTTTATTGTAAAAAAACTTGTGAAGAAAGAAGATGGTCAAGTTGAAGAAAATGACATAGAATCAATCAAAGTAGATTTACCATATAGTATTATGTATTGTTGTAAGGGAGGTAGATTTTTATACAAACTACAGAAAAAAGAAATTAATTTCTTGTTAAATGAAAAAATACTTGATGATAGTAAAAATAAAGAAGAAATTGATGAAAACATAAGAGAAAAAGGTGGAGAAAATATCATCTTATATGGTGTGCCAGGTAGTGGTAAAAGTCATACTATAAAAACAAAGTATCCAAATAATGAGTATACCTTTGAAAAATTAGTTTTTCATCCTGACTATTCATATAGTGATTTCATAGGACAGATAATGCCTATTGTAAAAGATAAAATCGTAAGTTATGATTTTATACCTGGACCTTTTACAAATATTTTAAAAAAGGCATATAATGATCCAAGTGGAAAATATGTTTTAGTTATTGATGAAATAAATCGTGGCAACGCTCCTGCAATATTTGGTGAAGTTTTTCAACTACTTGATAGAGATAAGAATGGCAATAGCGATTATGCGATAAACAATGAAAATATAGCAAAGATAGTTTATGGTAAGGACAATATAGAAAAACCTATTAAAATCCCATCAAACTTATGGATAATTGCCACAATGAATACAAGTGATCAAAATGTCTTTACACTTGATACTGCTTTTCAGCGTAGATTTTCTATGCAGTTAGTTAAAAATTCTTTTGATAAAAAAATACAAGAGTTTGAAAGTGAAGAAAAATACAATGAATATAAAAATTTTATAGATAAGAAAATTTTAAATACTGATGTTTCTTGGCAAATATTCTGTAAAACCATAAATTCAGTAATCTCTGACAACGAAAATGATGTTAGCTCAATGGAAGACAAAAGACTTGGTGTATTTTTTGTAAGAAATGATGACCTAGAAAGTAAAGAAAAATTTGCTCACAAAGTTTTAAAATATCTTTGGGATGATGTTTTTAAATTTGACAAAGATAAACTTTTTAATAAAAATAAATACCACACACTAGAAGAAGTCATTGAAAGATTTGTTAATGAAGATGAAAAATCTCAATTTGATATTTTTATCGATGATGTTAAGGCTATGTTATATGTTTAATTTAAGGGAACATTGCTTTATGGACAATGAATTAGACGATAATTTTGTTGGTATTAGAAGTAAAGAAAATAAGCTTCAGATTTGCTTTCCACTAGGGATTAACTTAGATTGTGATGACAAGAATATAAGAACAGATATTAGAAAACTAATATCTGTTCTTATAAAATTTAACAAATCTCATACAAAATCTTATTTTGTAGATAATAAAAAAGAACAGATCGAGCAATCATTTCCACTTATTGCGTATAAAAATATCATAGAATATTTTCTTTCTCACGGTTACTATACCGAGCGAGAAAATATCTATCAAACCACTACAAAAGGTAAGATAAACTTTGCTAGAACGATTAATAAAAATCGCCCTAACATCCAAAATAATAATTCTGTAATTTATATGCAGTTTCAAGCTAAAAAAAATCAAGCCAATAAAAATGGGTTAATTACAGCTATAAATAGATATTGTGTTTATGAGGCATTTTGCAAATTTGGTTTTGCTTACAATTCATTTATGCCACCAAAATACAACTTACCAATAAATAAAAATCAATGTCTTTATGTTTTGCAAAGTAAATTAGATAATACATTTGATGATAAAAAACGATTACTTTTTAGTTCTATGAGAGATATGCTTTTACAAAGTGATAAATCTTTAAAAGAGAGCGAGTTTAAATTTGGAACAACGGCTTTTCATGCTATTTGGGAAAAGATGATAGATAGAGCATTTGGTACTACAGATAAGGATGAATATTTTCCAAAAACTCAGTGGAAATTAAAATATACAGATAATAAAGATAATAGCTCATTACAACCCGATATTATTATGATTAATGATGACAAAATTTATATATTAGATGCAAAATACTACAAATATGGTGTAAAATTAAAAGGATTGCCACAAAGTAGTGATATAATTAAACAGGTAGCTTATGGCGAATATGCAGAATATCGAACAAAAAATAAGAAAATATATAATGTTTTTTTGATGCCGTATAACAAACAAAATAATAATTTTGAAGTTAAAATAAATGGTATTTTTGAAAATATTGGAAAAGCTATTATGGAATGGAAAAACAGCAAAAGCTACACAGAAATTCAAGGCCTCTTAGTAGATACTAGATTTTTAATTTATAATTATGATAAGATTGGTTCTACACATAAAGAACAATTAATTACAGCAATTAGCGATATTGACCACTAGGATATACAAAAATATAAAGCTCTTTTGGATTACCTACAGCTTTTTTGTATCGTTTATCACTAGGTTTTAAATTTCTAATATCTTTATCTTGTAAGCTTTGTTTTGCTATGTTTGCCATTATTTTCCTTTAAAGAACCTTATTAGGTTTTAAGAACCCTAATAATGACCTTAATTAATTGAAAATAATTATAACACAAAAGAAATTAATTGAAATCAAAGATCGTTTAGTTTGTTTATATAGCATTTTGAAAGCATTTTTTGGAAATTAAAGAAATCGAAAGAAACAAAAAATGGTGGCTCCGATTGGACTTGAACCAACGACCACCACCATGTCAAGGTGGTGCTCTACCAACTGAGCTACGGAACCAAAAAATGAAAATTATATAAAAATATTTTTACATTGTGCTTAAAATCACTTTTTAACTTTTTTCATATCATTTAGCCATAAGTCTAGCTGCGCTTCAAAACCTATACCTTTGCTATGATAAAATTTCAAATCTTTTTCTAAGTATCTTTGCTTAACCCAGCCACCAAAATCGTGCGGATAAAGGTAGTTTTTTCTTTGAGGGTTGTTATTATCAAGATAAGGGAGTATTTTTAATGCGGGGTTGTTTTGCACATAATTTAGCGCTTCATTTATAGCAAGATAGCTTGAGTTTGACTTGGGCGAACTTGCTAAAAATACCACACATTGAGCTAAGATGATCCTAGCTTCAGGATAGCCTATGTTTTTTACTGCTATGAGTGTGCTTGTGGCTAGATTAAGTGCTTGTGGGTTTGCATTTGAGATATCTTCACTTGCAAATATCACTAATCTTCTAGCGATGAAATCCGCACTTTCTCCCCCATCAATCAACCTCGCAAGATAATACAAACTCGCATCTACATCACTCCCTCTTAAGCTTTTTATCATAGAACTAGCTAGTCTATAGTGTGTATCTTTACTTGAAGTGCCATCGCTTAAAACATTTGCTCTTAATTTTTTCAAAGTTTCAAGCGTGATATGAGTGCTATCTAAAGCCAAAGCAAACTCACATAAATTTAAAAAACTTCTTGCATCATTTGCACTAGAAGTGATTAAAAAGTCTTTAGCATCATCATCGATTTTGCATTGGAGTTTTTCTTGCACTTTTGTGGCAAGTTTTTCTAAGTCTTTATATTCTAAACCTTTAAATTCAAAAAGCATACTTCTGCTTCTTATGCCTGAAGTTAAAGTAAAATAAGGGTTTTCAGTGCTTGCACCTATGAAAAGGCATTTTTGATTTTCCAAAGGAATTAAAAGCATTTCTTGTTGGGTTTTTGAAAGCCTATGTACCTCATCGATAAAGATCAAAGGTTTGTATAAAGAATTTTCATAATTACTTAGTATTTTTCTAAGCTCTTCAAGTTTAAAATTTCCTCCATCAAACTCATAAAAGTCTAGTTTATACTCATACGCTATAGCCCTTGCAAAAGAAGTCTTTCCACAACCTGCTGGCCCAAAAAATACACTATGGGGGAGTTTTGAAACTTGTATGAATTTTTTAAAAATTTCTACTAAATTTTCTTGTCCTAAAACCTCATCTAAAGTTTTAGGACGAAAAGTTAAGCTTAAATTTGTCATTGTGGATTTATGGTAAGTCTTTCACCATTAATGATAGTTGTAACATCGCTTTTATTAGAATCATCATAGATAAAATCAAGCACATAAGAGCCATTATTATCTACAAAATAAGTATCAAAATTTGCAAAATCAGGCCAAATTTGACTAGGAAGAATTTCTGTGTTTGCATGTAATTGTGATTTTATATTATTTTCAGTGAAAATAGTTTGCCCATTTGCGTCAAATTTTTTACCTTCTTTTTCAAAGCTTAGGTTATTTAAGATGATTTGTGGGTTTGCTTTTAAAAACTGACTTGCTAAAAGCATCATAGAAAAAATATCAGTATTTGAGTTTTGCACTAAGCTATCATAAGCTTTTTTAGAAAGATTATTAAAATTCATATCTAAGTTAATATTATTTAGCATAAAGTTTTCATTTGCAAGGTTAAATTTAGCTAAATCTAGTTTTAAAACACTATCATAATCATTTTGAGCATTTTGAGCTGTTTTTGCAAAAATTTTTAATTTATCAAAGTTAAAAGCAATAGAACTTATAAAGTTAACACTATCAATGCTTATATTTTGCTCACTATTTCTGCTAGGACTAAAGATATCATTAAAACTTAATTTTTGTATAGGAAATTCAGAAATTTTGATATTTTTTGCTTCTAATTTTTCCTCATGAGATAGTTGTTCTAATAAAACATAACCTAGATTAAGCTCCATATTTTTTACAAATTCTTCAGAACCTGTAATCTTAAAAGATGTATTATTTAAAACTAAATTTGTATCATTGCGGGTGAAATTAATATCATTTATTTTTGCATTGATGTTAATGTCTCCACCTTTTGCACTAACTAAGATTTTAAAGATTTCTTCATTTGGGAAAATGCCTTTTAAGTCTTCATTTTCATTTAAAATAGAAATGATAGCATTATTGCTTGCAAAAAAATTATTAGAAAAATCCACATTCACTTTAAAACTATAAGGCAAGTCATTAAGTGTAGCTATAAAACTTCCTTTGGAGTTTAAAAGTCCTTTGGTATAGTTAGCATCTTCAACACTATAATATGCTGTATCTTGGCTCATTTGAGCAAATATTTTTCCATTGATTGAGTTAATGTAAGAAGCTGAGGTAAAAAATCCTATAACTAGTAAAACTACTACTACAACTCCTGCGATGATTTTTTTCATTCATTTTCCTTAAGTGAAATTTTAAAAATTATATATTTTTATTGCTAACTAATGCTTATAAAATTCTCACATTTATACATTACTTAACTTTTTTTCTTATAATTTCAATACTTAAAATCAAAGGTAAAAAAATGAAACTTTTTGGAACAGATGGAGTACGCGGTAAAGCGGGTGAATTTTTAGATTCATTTTTGGCTATGCGTTTGGCTATGGCTGCTGGAATTTATTTTAAAGACAAAGCTCTTACAAACAATATCTTAGTAGGAAAAGATACAAGAAGAAGCGGTTATATGATAGAAAATGCTATCGTTTCCGGACTTACTTCTATAGGTTATAATGTTATAGAAATAGGTCCTATGCCAACACCTGCTATTGCGTTTTTAACTGAAGATATGCGTTGTGATGCAGGGATTATGATATCAGCTTCACATAATCCTTACTATGATAATGGTATTAAATTTTTTGATGCCCATGGAAATAAACTTGATGAACAAGCAGAAGCGAAAATAGAAGAAATTTATTTTAACGATAAACTCATAGAAGAAGCAAGAACAACAAAATCACAAATCGGTCAGGCAAAAAGAATTGATGATGTGATAGGAAGATATATTGTTTCTATAAAAAATTCTTTTCCTAAAGAGCTGACTTTAAAATCTTTGCGCGTTGTTTTAGATGTGGCTCATGGAGCTTCTTATAAGGTAGCACCTACGGTTTTTAAAGAACTTGGTGCAGATGTGATTGTGATCAATGATAAACCAAATGGTTTAAATATCAATGAAAATTGCGGGGCTTTACATCCTTTAAATTTAGCTTTGGAAGTAAAGAAATTTAGAGCAGATGTGGGCTTTGCTTTTGATGGAGATGCGGATCGTTTGGTTGTTGTGGATGAAAAAGGCGAAGTAGCTCATGGAGATAGTCTTTTAGGTGTTTTAGCTTTATTTTTAAAAAAACAAGGCAAGCTAAAATCAAGCGTAGTTAGCACTATAATGAGTAATGGTGCTTTAAAAGAGTTTTTAACCAAACATAAAATCACACATGAAACTTGTAATGTAGGTGATAAATACGTACTTGAAAAACTCAAAGAATGTGGTGGAAATTTTGGTGGAGAGCAAAGTGGGCATATTATCTTTAGTGACTATGCAAAAACTGGAGATGGTTTGGTAGCTGCTTTACAATTTAGTGCTTTAATGCTTAGTGAGGCAAAAAGTGCAAGTGAAATTTTAAATCAAGTCAAGCCTTATCCACAACTTTTACATAATCTTAAAATTTCAGAGAAAAAAGACTTAAGTAAGCTTGCAGGCTTAGATGAATTGAAAAAAGATTTAGAAAAAAAAGGAATTGCTAGTTTGTTTAGGTATTCAGGTACAGAAAATTTAATACGCTTATTACTTGAAGCAAAAGACATTAAGCTTTTAGAAAAAGAAATGAAAGTTGTTGAAAGTTTTTTCATGAAAGCATTGAATGCTTAAAATCCTGTCTTTAAAATTTTGGCTTGTTTTTACTTTAGTCTTTATACTAGATCAAGCAAGCAAGTATTTGTTTTTACAAGGACTTGAGTATAAGGGTGAATTTTTTGATTTAGTTTTAACCTATAATACCGGTGTAGCCTTTTCGATGTTTGCATTTTTAGGAGAGTATTTAAAATATATACAGCTTGTTTTTATTTTGGCTTTGTTTGGGTATTTGCTTTATCAAAAAGACTTTTTTAAAACGCATTTGATTGCTTTTGCTATTATGCTATCTGCTGGGTGTTCTAATTTACTTGATCGCTTTGTGCATATAGGTGTAGTGGATTTTGTATTTTGGCATAAGTGGTTTGAATTTGCTGTGTTTAATTTAGCTGATGTGATGATAAACATTAGCGTAGCTTTGATTTTAATAAAAGAAATTTTTAATAAAAAAGGAGAAATATGTTAGATTTTTTGAATGAATGGTATTTATGGATTAAAATGGTACATTATTTGGCTTTTGTTTCATGGATGGCTGGAATGTTTTATTTACCAAGACTTTTTGTCTATCATACAGAACATAAAGACAATAAAGGCTTTGTGGAAGTGGTAAAAATTCAAGAAAGAAAATTGTATTTTTATATCCAAACTCCTGCTATGATAGCTACTGCAATTACTGGAAGCTTGATGATGATGGCCAATAAAGATGTATTAATGGTAGGTGGATATATGCATGCTAAATTAACTTGTGCTTTGCTTTTGATTATTTATCATTTGCAAAATTATTATTATTATAGACAACTTCAAAACGACACTTGTCAAAAAAGTGGGAAATTCTTTAGAGCTTATAATGAAATTCCAACGATATTATTTATAATCATCGCTATTATGATGGTGGTAAGACCATTTTAATAGAAAGCCTTTAAAAAAGGCTTTCTATCCTTTAAATTCCATACTTTTAAAATCAAGCGGATCAACATTTTCTTGCATGATATTAATGTGTTCTTTATCTTGTAAGCGTTTATCATCTCTAAATACAGCACGCACTAAATCCATACCTGTATAAAAATCTTTCATCAATACCATAAACAAATAACGTCCAAATTCACTTGTATATAAAGTATTGCCTTCTTTTTTTATAGCTCCGCTTAATTTAAGCCCTAAAAGCTCTATAAAAAGATCTTTTTCTAGATTACATTCTAAGGTTTTGTTAAATTTATCGATCTCGATTTTACCAGCAAACATTTCGGTTAAAAAGACATATTTGATGATTTCTTTTTTACTAAAATTAGCTTTAGCAATATTTGCATTTTGTTTTTCCTTGATGAGCTTAGAATAATCATTTAAATTAAAAGCATTAATTAAAAGCTCTCCATCTAAAAAGCTAAAAGCCCCACTTCCTACACCCAAATACTCATGATGGCTGCTTACATACTCATCATTAAAACTACTTTTTTCTAAAGAAAACGACCATGCATTATTTCTTTCATAATCTTTGAAAAAATCTATAATGATTTTATAAAATTCAAATTCATTATCTTTAAAACTTACTCCTAAGGTTTTTGCGATATTATCTTTAGTTAGATTTGATTTCATTAAAGGATAAGTTGTGATTTGTTGAGGTTTTAAACTTTTGGCTATTTCTAAATCATTGAGTAATTGCTCTTTGGTTTGAGAAGGAAAATTAAAAATCAAATCAATACTCATAATAGGAAGTACACCTATGGCTTTAGAAAGCTTTTCTTGAAGTTCTTTGCTTGAACCAAATTTATGATATCTTGCTACTTTTTTTAAGATATCATCATCAAAGCTTTGTATACCACAACTTAAACGATCTATAAGTCCTTTAAACATTTCTAACTTTTTAGGATTAATGTGATTTGGATCGGTTTCACAAGAAATTTCTTTGATGCTAAATAATTTTTTGCAAAGTTCTAAGGTTTTAGCAAGTTCTTCTTCGTTGATTAAAGTAGTACCACCACCTACATACATAGAAGTAAAATCAAACCCCTTGTCTTTAATTTGTTTGATTTCTTCCCTTAAACTTTCAAAATACCTTTTTGCTAAATCTTCATTGTAGTAGTATTTATGAAAACTGCAGTATGGGCAAAAAGTATGACAAAATGGTATATGAGCATATAGCATATAAGATTTTTTTGAATTAACTTTTTTTTCTTGTCCTTCTTTTAAAAGTTTAACATTAAAGCCATTTTCTAAAGATTTTTGCATAGCCTTGTGTGAGTAAGAAAGAGCTAGTTTTTGTAAAAAATTCATATTTTTCCTAAATTTTCATTTTGTAGTTATTTAAAAAGACTATAATTGTATCATATTTTTACAAAGGCTTTACAATGAAAAAGATTTTTATAGCATTTTTTGTATTTTTATTAGGACTTATAAGCGTATCAAATTCTGCACCTTTAGATGAAATTTTTCAAGATGTTAATGTTTCAGGCAGTATGCGTTATCGTTTTGAGCATAACAGTCCAAAAGATAGAGGAAATAATAATTTTAACCAAAGAATTCAAATTCAAATGCATTAACAACTAAGTTTTAAACTTAGTTGTTATAAAAGTTTTCCTTTAAGTTTTCTTCCATAGCTTTGATGTTTTCTTTTGATTCTTCTTTGGCATTAAATCCTCCACCAAAAGCTTTCATAACATCCACGATAGAATTTGCAAGCTCATAAGATGAGTTAGTATAAGAAAGTTTAGCATTTAAGTAATTTCTTTGATCTTGTAAAAAATCAGCTAAATTAATCACACCATTTTCATATCTTAAGGTAGAAATTTCATAAATTTTACTTTGAGCTAGAAATAAATTTTTATAATTTTGCTCATTTTCATAATAGCTTTGGCGGTTAAATAAAGCAAGTCTTATTTCCCCAAAAGCCGTTTTTAAGGTATTTTCATATTGCAAAAACGCTTCATCTTTGGTAAGTTTTGCAATATTAACATTATTCATAATCTCACCCCAATGAAAAATCGGCATTGCAAAATTTCCAGCTATATTCCAAGTATTGCTTCCATGTTTGACTAAAAGATCTAAATCATTACTTTGAAAACCCAAAAGTCCTGTTAAAGAAAGGTTTGGTAAAAATGCAGTTCTAGCTACTCCAACAAGATAATTTTTTTCTTCTAAAATTTTTAAACTAGCTTGCACATCAGGTCTTTGAAGTAAAATTTCACTGCCAATGCCCTCAGGTATGCTAAGTTCGTATTGTCCTATTTTTTTATACTCTATGCTATTATAAAGTATATCATCAATATCATTTGAAGTTAAGATTTTTAAAGCTTTGGTATTAGCTTCTTTTTGAATTTTAGCATTTGTGAGTAAAACTCTTGAATTTTCAAGCTCAGCTTTAAATTTGTTAAGCTCATACTCACTAATTACTCCAAGTTTAAAATGCTCTAACTTTAACTCATAAGTTTTTTGATAACTTTGGGTTGTTTCTTCTAAAATTTTTACTTGCTCGCTTAAGCTTGCTAGATTAAAATAAGTTTTTACTACATTAGAAATTAAACTTATTCTTGCGCTTTCGTAGTCAAACTCACTAGCTTGCAATTTTGCTTTTGAGGCACCATAAGTATCTCTGTATTTACCCCATAAATCTATTTCATAGCTTAAATTTAAACCCATATTAAAATCGTTACCATAAGCAAACTCATTGCTTTTATTGCTTGGAGCATTAATGCTAGTTTTTCCTCTTGCTCCACTAGCACTTGCATCAAGCTTAGGAAGCAAATCGCTTCTTGCTATACCTAAAGTTTCATAAGCTTTTTGTAAATTCATATATACAATTTGCAAGTCATTATTGTTTTTTAAAGCTTGATCGACTAAGGTATTTAAATAATTATCATCAAAAGCTTTCCACCATTGTTTATTAATGCTAATGTTTTGATCTAAACTTTTGGTGTAATTTACATCTTTGATTTCTAAATTTGGTTTTAAACTACAAGCTGTTATTAAAAAACAACTTGCAAAAATTATTAACTTATACATGTTTCTTACCTCTTTTTTTATCAAGCCATTGATTAAAACTTTCTAGTAAATAGAAAAATAAAGGTACAAAGAAAATAGCTATAGTGGAAGCTGCTATCATGCCCCCTATGACACCTGTACCTATTGCATGACGACTTGCACTTCCTGCTCCATAAGCAAAATATAAAGGTAAAATACCACAAATAAATGCTAATGAAGTCATTACAATAGGTCTAAATCTTAGTTTTGCTGCACTAATAGAAGCTTCAAAAATACTTTTTCCTTTTTTAAGATGTTCTTCCATAGCAAACTCAACAATCAAAATAGCGTTTTTAGCTGAAAGACCTATTAAAAGTAAAAGTCCTGTTTGAAAATATATATCATTTTCTAAGCCTCTAAGCCATACAAGAAGTAAAGAACCAAATACCGCAAAAGGTACAGCAGTGATTACTGCTAAAGGCATGAGCCATCTTTCATACTGAGCCGCTAGAATCAAAAATACAAATAAAAGTCCTAGCATAAATGCTATTTGTCCTGCGCCACTACTTGTAACTTCTTGATAAGCTGAACCTGCCCAAGCAATAGAATAATCCTCTCCTAAAGTTTCTTTAGCAACTTGTGCAATAGCATCAATGGCTTGTCCTGAGGTATAGCCTGGAGCAGGATCACCTTGTACTAGAGCTGATGGGAACATATTAAAGCGTTTTACATCATCAGGTCCAACACTTCTGTGAAGGGTTAAAACGCTATCTAGGGCTATCATAGAACCATCTTTTGCTCTTACGAAAATATTCTTTAATGCATTTTGTGTATTTCTAAAATCTCCTATAGCGCTAATATTTACACGATAATTTTTTCCAAGCATAGAAAAATCATTCACATAATAAGTTCCTATAGTAGCATTTAGCGTGCTAAATACATCTGCTAAATTTAAACCATAAAGTTTTACTTTGTCACGATCAATTTCTAATTTTAATTGTGGAAAATTAGTATCAAGTGTCGTTCTTACATTGTTAAGTTCAGGACGCTTGTTTGCTGCTTCAACTAATTTATTTACATCTGCTTGAATTTCATCATAGCTTTTACCACCACGATTTTGTGCATACATTTCAAAACCACCGGTTAAACTTAAACCTTGGATTGGTGGTGGATTAACAAAGAAAGTTTGGAAATTTGGATTTAAGAAATATTGTTTATTATACATTCCTGTTAAATCAAAACTACTAGTATCTCTATTGCTCCAATCTTTTAGATTTACAAACATTGCTCCAGCATTTTCTTTTAAAGATCCTGTAAAAAGATCATAACCTATAAGACCTACAACATTTGTTATATTTTCATTTTTACGTAATTCTTCCGCCATAGCATCCATTGATTGGGTGGTTCTATTAAGAGAAGATGCTGCAGGTAGATTAACAATAGTTAAAAAGTTTCCTTGATCTTCAGGCGGAACAAGTGAATTAGGTACAAGTTTGAAAAGTCCATATAAACCGCCTATTAGAATAAAAAATATTATAACAAAACGCACAGTTCTTTTGAGTATATAGGCCACCCCAGCACCAAAAACTTCAGTAGACCAATCAAAAATATGATTAAATTTTTTAACTAAATAAAATGGCTCTCCTTCATTTCTTCTTAAAAAAATTGCACATAAAGATGGAGTTAGTGTTAAAGCTACAAAACCTGAAATTGTAACGGAAATTGCTAGGGTTATAGCAAATTGTTTTTGAATTTCGCCCACAAAACCGGATATAAATGAAACAGGTATAAATACTGCGCAAAGTACAAGAACGATAGATACAACAGGTGCGGCAACTTCATCCATTGCTTTAATAGCTGCTTCTTTTATGCTTATATTAGGATCTTCATGCATAATTCTATCGATATTTTCAACCACAATAATCGCATCATCAACAACAATACCAATGGCGAGTACCAAAGCAAAAAGTGTAAGTAAGTTAATACTAAAACCTAAGACATATAATCCTGCAAAAGTTCCTAAAATAGAAACAGGCACAGCAATCATAGGTATGATGGTTGAACGGAAATTTTTTAAGAATAAATACATTACAATTACAACCAAAATAAGTGCTTCAAAAAAAGTTTTTACCACTTCCTTAATAGAAGCTTTAATAAATATAGTTGTATCATAAGGTACTTTATAAGTTAAACCTTCAGGAAAGTTTTTTGCTAGTTCTTCAAATTTTTTCTGTACTAATTCAGCTGTACTTACTGCATTTGCTCCAGTTTGTAAGAAAATCAAAATAGGAGTGGCATCATTTCCATTTAATCTACCTTTAAAAGTATATTCTCTTGAGCCCAAAGAAACTTCAGCTACATCTTTAAGTCTTAAAAAAGAACCATCGCTATTTGCTCTTATGATAATTTCTTCAAATTCTTTGGTGTTTTTTAACCGCCCTTGCATAGTGACTGAATACACATAAGGAGATCTTTCTACTACAGGTTCTTGGCCTATCTTGCCGGTGGCATATTGAGCATTTTGCTCACTAACTGCAGCAATCACATCAGTAGCAGTAACTTGATATTTATTTAATAAGTCAGGATTTAGCCAAATTCTCATAGAATAATTTCTTGAACCAATAGCTACAGCATTACCTACACCAGGAACTCTAGCAAGATCATCTAAGATATTTAATGCAGCATAATTATACACTTCAAGCGAATCCATAGAGCCATCAGGTGAGTATAAAGTAGCAACTTCTAAGATGCTTGAGCCAGTTTTTCTTACACTAACACCGGTTTTTTTAACATCTTCAGGTAGTTTTGCCATGGCAGCTGAAATTCTATTATTAACATCAACCGTTGCTTGGTCAGGATCTGTACCTATGTTAAAATACACGCTTAAACTCATATCGCCTGAAGAACTTGAGGTTGAATCCATATAAATCATATTTTCAACCCCATTGATTGCATCTTCAAGAGGGATAGCTACTGTTTGAGCTACTGTTTGAGCATCAGCACCTGAGTAATTTGCACTTACTTTTACAACAGGTGGAGTTAGAGAAGGGTATTGCTCTACGGGCAAAGAATAAAGACCTATAATCCCTGCTAAAGAAATGATAATAGCTACAACGGAAGCAAATACAGGTCTTTCTATGAAAAATTTAGAAAACATTATTTATTCTCCATTACGCTAACGCTTACGCCAGGACGGATTTTTTTGAAGTTATTTAAAATCACTTTATCACCATTTTTTAAGCCCTTATCAATGATTGCTTTATCAGAAGTTTGATAAATAACATTAACAACAGTTTTAACTACTTTTCCATCTACTAGAGTATAAACATAAGTAGCGCTATCATCTTGTAAAAGAGCAACTTGAGGAATTTCAAATCCATCTTTTTGAACAAAACCACTAACATGAACATTTGCAAAAGAACCAGGCATTAAACTTGAATTGTTATTATCAAAAATAGCTTTTGCTTTTACCCCACCACTATAAGTGTCTATAACGCTATCTATAAAATATAATTTTCCATTAAAAAGCTCCCCGCCAACATTAGCTTGCACTTGAATGTTTTCTAACTGCCAATTTCCACTTTGAATATTTTTATTCATATTAATTTTATCTACATCGGAAATATAAAAATCTGCAAAAATAGGATTAATGTTAGTAATGCGTACAAGCTCAGTAGAAGAAGCATTTACATAATCACCCACATCCATTAACGCATCGCCTAAAACCCCATCAAACGGAGCACTTACTACAGTATATTTTAAGTCTAATTTTGCATTGGCAAGTTTTGCTCTAGCACTTTCTAAATTAGCTTTTGTGGAGTTAAATTTAGCTAAACTTGCATCAAATTCTTTCTGCGAAATAGCATTTTTTTCTATTAGAATTTGATCTCTTTTGAAATTTTTTTCAGCATCATCAAAATTTGCTCTTGCAACTAAAGCTTCTCCATAAGCCATATTTACGCTTGCTTGATATTTATCAGGTTCTATAAGAAAAAGTTTAGCTCCTTTTTTAACAGCTTGACCACTTTTGAAATATTTTGCTTTGATTTCACCGCTTACTTTTGGCTTGATTATCACATCTAATTCAGTGCTTAATCTTGCGGGATAAGTAAATTCTAAAGGTAAATTAGAACTTTGCATAGTCATAATACTTACAGGTTGGGGAGGGAGTTGTTTAACTTGTGCATTTTTATCATCTGAACATGCTACAAAGATAAGTGAAGCACAAGCTAGAGTTAAAAGTTTTGTTTTCATTGGTTTCCTTAAAATTATTTATTTAGCTAAACAAAAAAGTAATTTATATTACAAAATTATATGCATAATTATTCTATCAATATATAGTTAATTAAAGTTAATAATCCCACTAATAAAAAGTTTTACGATTTTTGATGCATGCTCTTCTTGCTCTTTTTTATTCATTAGTACTTTGTTTCCAAAAATACTTTGCATAAAAAAAGTTCCTCTTAACATAGCACAAAATGTAACACTTAAAAATTCAGCATTGCTAGCTAAATGTTTATTTTCCATTTCAAATCTTTTTCGTAAAACATTTTCAACTTCTTTACGATTATTGCCTTTAAACCATGAGGAAAAATCAAATTTATCATTATAAATTTGAGAATATAAAAGTCTTACTATAGAAATGGTTTTTTTGTTATTGAAAATTTTTAAATAAGCTAAGGAATACTGGTATAAATATTCCTCTAAGCTTAATTCATTCGTGATTTTCATATTCTTTTTTAAATTAGCTAAAAAATGATTTTCAGCAAAATCATTTAGTATATCTTCAAATAAACCTTCTTTACTTTTAAAGTGTTCATAAACACTAGAAAAAGATCCCCCAGTTTGTTTGATAATGTCTTTGAGATTGGTTGCTTCATAACCATTTTTTAAAAATGATTCTGAAGCAATTTGTTTAATTTTCTCAAGTCTTGCTTGAGATTTAGAAGAAAGTTTTTTTTTCATTTTTAATATTTTTTGTGTTTTAAAACAGAATTTTTTGGATAGACAAAATTACTTTCTCTTGTAATAACAATATTTTTATCATCAAGCGCATAAGCTTTAATGGTTAAAGGTATTACTGTATCTTTTCTATCATTATTTGCTAGTTTTTTGGTAGCTTTTAAAACAACTATTTGTTTATCTTTTTCACCGGCTTTTAATTTAAAAGATTTTTTTGGCCTAATGATTTCTAAACCATCATCAATTCCTTGTAATTTCACATCAAAATAATACTCATGAGTTTTATTATCTGTATTTTGGAATAAAAATACATAAGCATTAGTGATTAATAAATCTCCATCATGTGTTTTTCTTACTTGATAAAGCTCGCTGGAGCGATTGATATTTAAAAGCATATTTTCTTTTTTACTTCCCATTAAAACTAAAGCCGCAAAAACACCACATAAAACTACTAAATACCCGATGGTTCTAAATCTAAAGTATCTTACTTTTTCTCTTGTTTCAATAGCTTTTGCACTAGTCCAATTAATCAAACTAGGGCGATCAAATTTAGCTTGAATTTTTGAACAAGCATCAGCACACTCAAGACAATTAATACACTCAAGTTGCATTCCTTGGCGTATATCTATATGAGTAGGGCAAATTTTTACACAGGCTTCACAGCCTATGCATTCACCTTGTGGAGGTTTTTGATAAAGTTTGGTATGTCCATCATAAATCACACCACCTCTTTTATCATCATAAATTACTTGAACGGTGTTATTATCAAACATTACAGATTGAATTCTTGCATAAGGACATACATAAACACAAAATTTTTCACCCAAATACACTATATCAAAAGTAAAGGCTAAAGAAGCACAAAATAAAATCCCCAAAAGCAATAAATGATCAGCAGGATTTTGAATATATACAAAAAAATCTTCAGGTGGTACAAAATACCATAAAAATGCACTCATCATTAATAGAGAAAAAAGATAAAAAATCACAATACTTAAAACTTTTTGGATAAAAAATCCATCAGTTTGTTTTTGTTTGTTTGCGGTGCTTTTGTGTATTTTAAATATTTTTGTTTGTAACAAATCTCTATAAATAACTCTAGCAATGGTTTGAGGACAGCTCCATGCACACCAAATTCTTCCTGCTAGAGTGGTAACAAAAAGTATAGTTAAAAACATACCCATGATAACAAAAGGCATTAAATAAAGTTCCTGGGTATCAAAAGCAATAAAAAATAAATTAAGTTTTTTATGGTCAAAACTTAATAAAAAGAAATGATTCCCATTGATTTTGACAAAAGGTAACGCTATGAAAATAATCATAGAAATGATATAAGCTATATACCTTTTTTTAGTATAATTGGTAACACAAGCACTCATTTTATTTTCCTTGAGAAATATTTTTTTAATTGTAGTACTAGAAAAATTAAACCAAACTTTGTCTTAATTAAGAATTTATGTTTAATTTTTATTTATGCAATTATTACAAAATAAAAATTTAATTTCAAGTAAAATTGTGATATAATATGTTTTTTAATTTTATTTAAGAAAGGTGGTGAGGGTCGTGCCAGGAATTAAGGTACATCCTAACGAGTCTTTTGATGAAGCGTATAGAAAATTCAAAAAACAAGTAGATAGAAATCTAGTTGTTACTGAAGTTCGCGCAAGAAGATTTTTTGAGCCTATGACTGAAATTCGTAAAAAACAAAAAATTTCAGCACGCAAAAAAATGCTTAAAAGACTTTATATGCTTAGACGCTACGAGTCAAGACTCTAATACCAAAAAAGCCGAGAAATCGGCTTTTCTTCATTGATTACTTATGTTTCTTTGGGTTTTAATCATTCATTTTTTTGGACTTATTTTGCCAGGACCTGATTTTTTCTTAGTAAGTTCTTATGCTTTAAGAGAAGGTATTAAGAGTGCTTTAAAAGCTAGCTTGGGTGTGAGTTTGGCTATGAGTTTGTGGATTATACTTTCTATACTTGGTTTGAGTGTTATTTTTCATCAATTTCCATTTTTACAGATTGCTTTATCAAGTTTTGGAGCTTGTTATCTTTTGTATTTAGCTTATGGGATTTATAAAAATGCAAAAATAGGTAAAATAAAAGTTCAAAAAACTCATATATCTGCATTTTTAAGTGGGATGATTACAAATTTATCTAATCCAAAAGTTATTTTTTATTTTGCTAGTGTTTTTGCAAGTTTTGATTTTGCCCAAATGCGATGGATGTTGATAGTTTTAATTTTTGTTTTGATTTTAGAAACCATAATTTATTTTTCTTTAGTTTCTTTACTATTTTCAAAACCTTTCATGGTAAGAATTTATCAAAAGAATTTAAAACTCATTGATTATTTAAGTGCTTTTATATTTTTTGTTTTTGCTATGTCTATTTTAAGTAGTAATTTAATGACTATGATAAATTAAAGCAATTAATTTTTATTAATACTTTTTTTGTTAAAATCTTATTTAAGTTAAACTTATTAAATTATAGGAAAGATTATGAAACACATTAAAACTATACTTAAGCTTAGTATGATAAGTGGTATTGCTGCTATAAGCGCAGGTGCTTTAAGTGCATGTAGTAGTAATGCAAGTGATTCTAATAATGCATTAAGCCAAGCAGCAAATACTCAAGGTGCTTTTGTTATCATCGAAGAAACTGCTCCAAATCAATACAAAATCAAAGATCAATTTCCAAGTGATGAAACTAGGGTTGTTTTAAAACAACTTGATGGAACTGAAAGAGTTTTAAGTAAAGAAGAAATGGATAAGCTAATCCAAGAAGAAGCTGCTAAAATAGACAATGGTACTTCAAATTTAACAAATCCAAATAACGCTCAAATGAGCAGCGGAGGACTTTCTTTAGGTGAAACATTGCTTGCAAGTGCAGCTGGTGCTATACTTGGTAGTTGGATAGGCTCTAAACTTTTTAATAATCAAAATTTCGCAAATCAACAAAGGGGAGCATTTTCAAATCAAAGTGCTTACCAAAGAAGTGTAAATAGTTTTAATAAAGCAAGCACAAGCGCCACTTCAGGCTCAAGTGCGAAAAAATCAGGATTTTTTGGCGGTGGTTCTAAAGCTACTTCAAGTTCTTCTAGCTCTTTTGGCTCTTAAGGGTGTAAAATGAATTTTTTAAAAGTAAATCCTTTAGAAAAATCTTACTTAGATCAAATTGGCTTTTCATGGCATACAGACAATGATGGAAGTGATTATTTAGATTCTAATTTAGTTTGTGTGAGAGAAAATGAAGCAAATGCATATTATGAAGCAGTGAATGAGCTTTATGATATGTTTGTAGCTGCTGCGCAAGAAGTGATTGATAATGATCGTTTTGATGAGCTTGGAATTCCTTTTAATTTAGTTGATGCGATTAAGATGAGTTGGGAAAATGATGTACATTGGCATTTATATGGCAGATTTGACTTAGCAGGTGGACTTGATGGTAAACCTATAAAACTAATAGAATTTAATGCTGATACTCCAACATCTTTATTTGAAAGTGCTATTTTACAATGGGCTATTTTAAAGCAAAATAACCTAGATGAAAGCTCACAATTTAATAATATATATGAAGCCTTAAAAGATAACTTTAAAAGACTTATCACTTTAGAAGAAGATGTAAGTGAGTTTGAAAAATATTATGAAGGTTGGAAGATATTATTTTCTTCAATCGCAGGTAGCGATGAGGATATGATCACAACCAAACTTTTAGCACACATTGCTAGCGAAGCAGGTTTTGAGAGTGAGTTTTCTTTTATAGATGAAGTAGAATTTTCACCTGAAGGTGTTTTTAAAAATGATGTAAATTTTGAATATTTTTTCAAACTCATTCCGTGGGAAAGTATAGCCATAGAAGAGGGTGAGCTTGCTATGCTTTTAACGCAAATCATGCAAAATCAAAAAGCAATCATTTTAAATCCTGCTTATACTTTACTGTTTCAAAGCAAAGGTATAATGAAAATTTTATGGGAACTTTATCCAAATCATCCTTTATTGCTTGAAACAAGTGATGAGCCTTTAGTGGGTAAAAAATGTGTTAAAAAGCCTGTTTTTGGTAGAGAAGGAGCAAATATTTCCATTATAGAAGCTAATGGAAATGTGAGTTTTGAAACAAAGGGAGATTACCAAAACAATCGCTTTATATATCAAGAATTTGCTGAGTTTAATCAAAATGAAAATGATTATTACCAAGCAGGAGTTTTCTTTGCTTATGAGGGTTGTGGATTAGGTTTTAGAAAAGGTGGTTTGGTGCTTGATAATTATTCTAAATTTGTAGGACATATAGTAAAAGATTAATGAAAATAGTGTGCTTAGATGCTGCTACCTTAGGTGGAGCGGATTTAACGGCTTTTGAAAGTTTTGGCGAGTTTGTAAGTTATGATTTAACTTCTAAAGATGAGGTTATTGCAAGAATAGCTAATGCACAAGTTGTGATGATAAATAAAATCATCATTGACAAAAAAGTGATAGATAACACCAATTTAAAGCTTATTTTACAACTTGGTACAGGGGTAAACAATATAGATGTAGCTTATGCAAATTCTAAAGGTATAGTGGTAAAAAATGCAGCTAGTTATTCCACAAAAAGCGTTTTGAGCCATACTTTTGCCTTGCTTTTTGCTTTTTTAAATCAAATTCCATATTATGATAAATGGAGCAAAGAGGGTAAATGGTGTGAGAGTAAAATGTTTTGTGATTTTAGTAAGACTTTGCATACTTTAACTGGTAAAAAACATGGCATTATAGGACTTGGAGCTATAGGTAAAGAAGTGGCTAAGGTTTCTCAAATGTTTGGTTCTAAAATTTGTTATTATTCTACCTCAGGAGCTAATAATAATGATGAATATGAAAAAGTAAACCTTGAAGAGCTTTTAAAAACTTGTGATGTAATTAGTATCCACGCACCTTTAAATGATAAGACAAAAAATTTATTAAGTAAAAAAGAGCTAATGCTTTTAAAAGATGAGGCTATTTTGATTAATGTAGGGCGTGGCGGAATCATCAATGAAGCAGATTTGGCTCAAGTTATGAATGAAAAAAATATCAAAGTAGGGCTTGATGTGCTTGAAATAGAACCTATGATTAAAAATCATCCTTTATTTGGTATTAAAAATAAAGAAAATTTAATCATTACTCCACATGTTGCATGGGCAAGTGAAGAGTCTATACAAAATTTAGTCCAAATTGTATTTAATAATCTTAAGGAGTTTATAGAAAATGGCAAGTGAACATAGTTTTGATATTAGCGGGGAAATTGATAAGCAAGAGCTAAAAAATGCTTTAGAGCAAGCTAAAAAAGAACTTGATAGCAGATATGATTTAAAAGGCATTAAAAGCGAAATAGAGCTAAATGAAAAAGAAAGTGTTTATAAACTTATTTGCTCTAGTGAAGCAAAGCTTGAAGTGTTAAAAGATATTGTTATTTCAAAGCTTATTAAAAGAGGAATAAACCCTAATGGCATTAAAGAGCTAAGCAGAGAAGGTGGGGCAAATTTTAGATTGAACTTGAAAGTTAATGACGCTATTGATGCTGATAGTGCTAAGAAGATTAACAAAGCTATAAAAGATAGTAAGCTAAAGGTGACTTCAAGTATTAGGGGTAATGAAATTCGCGTAGTTGGTAAGCAAATTGATGATCTGCAAAGCGTGATGAAAATAGTAAAAGAGTTAAATTTAGAACTTAATCTTAGTTTTAAAAATCTCAAATGAAAACTTTACTTCAAATAGTTTTTTTGTGTTTTGTGTGTGTTTTTTTAAGCTCTTGTGCTTTAAAAAGCAAAACACAAGCACAAAGTGCTTATATTATTTTAAAAACTCCAGAGTTTAAATTTGCTGATTATGGTTTTTTATATGAGGGAAAAAAATTTACAAGTTTAGAGCTTTATAGCACTTCTAAAGCCTTACTTGAATTAAAAATTAGCGATAAAATTTGTGTTAATGGTGTTTGTTATACAAAAATACTTTTTAATAAAAGATTTTTTAATAATGAATATTATGATGATTTTTTACAAGATTTAATTCTTAAAAAACCTATTTTTTATGGAAAAAACAAACAAATTACCTCTTGTGGTTTTACACAAAAGATTATAAGTAAAAATTATGATATTTTTTATGAGGTTTGTGATAAAAATATGAGTTTTAATGATAAAAAATCCAAAATCAAATTTAGCATGAAGTCAATATAAAGGAAAATATGAAAGATCTAAAACTTTTTCTTAATGATACTTTTAAAAGCAATATTTATAAAAACTTACAATGTAGTGAAGATGAAATTTTAATTTTAAAACATTTATGTAAAAATTATTTGCAAGCAAATGCAAGCATTAATGCTTATAACCTTCTTAGTGAAGTTTTTAAAAATGATGAATATGAGTATTTAGATCATTTAAAAGATCTTAAAAATCTTATAGAAAAAGGTTTTATTGTTCAAATTTTTTCTGATTTTAAAGCAAGTAAAAACTCAAGCTTGCTTTTAAATTTGCTACAATGTGAGTTAAGTTTAAGTGAAGTTTTCTTGCAAGTTTTAGAAAATAAAACTATACAAGATTATATGCAAGATCAAATTTATGAAGATCATATTGCATATTTAAAAGATGAATTTTTTAAAATCGAGCTTTATCAAAGATTGCGTTTTTTTGCTAAAAGCTCTCAAAGTAAGAATATTAAAAAAGATATAGCTATATTTGAAGCATACATTAAAGAGCGTTTAAAGAAAAGTAAAATTTCTAATGTTTTAGCAGAGATTTTTAAAGAATATGCTTTAAATGATAAAGAATGCTTGATATTTGTTAGTTTGTTAAAAGAAGAGTATTTGTTAAATACTGAAAATTCTTATAGTAGAGATTTTAATTTTTTGCTTCATTTAATCAGCGAGGATGAGGCTCAAAAGCAAGAAAATAAAGTCTTGCTAGAAGAAGATTCTAAGCTACTTAGTTTAAATCTTTTAGAATATGATGAATTTGTTAATTCTTTGGGTGATATAACTAAGATTTTTTATTTAAGTGATGATATTTTACAAAGAATTATTAATTTTAAAGAGCCAAAGAAGAATAAAAAAATTAAACTTCAAAATTTAGTCAAAGAGCAAGATATTTTTGAGCTAATCGAGCCAAATATCAATATAGATGATGTTATTATGCCTCAAAGTACTAAAGATCTATTAGAAAGTATATTAAAACAACAAGATAAAAAGGTTTTAGAAAGATTAAATAAATGGGGTATAAAAACTAATAAAAACATAGAAGCTAAGATAATTTTCTATGGTCCTGCCGGTACAGGTAAGACTATGAGTGCATTAAGTATGGCAAAAGCTATGAAAAAATCTATTTTGAGTTTTGATTGCTCGAAAATTTTAAGTAAATATGTGGGCGAGAGTGAGCAAAATGTAAGAAAGATTTTTGATGCTTATAAAGAGCTTTGTCAAACAAGTAAGCAAAGTCCTATTTTGCTTTTAAATGAGGCGGATCAGTTTTTAAGTACTAGGGTGGAAAGTAGTGCTGGTGCTGATAAAATGCATAATCAAATGCAAAATATTTTTTTAGAGCAAATTGAGCGCTTTAGTGGAGTTATCATAGCTACAACGAATTTTTTAGAAAGTTTAGATGTGGCTTTTTCAAGAAGGTTTGAGTATAAAATCGAATTTAAAAAGCCAAATTATGAACAACGTTTAATGATATGGCAAAAGGCTTTACCTAAGAATGCTAAATTTGATGATAGTTTTGATTTAAAAAATTTAGCTTCATATGAACTAAGTGGAGCACAAATTGTCATGGTGGTAAAAAATACCGCTTTAAAAGCAGCTATTTCTAAAGATGGTGTTTTTAAAATAAGTGATTTTTTACAAACCATAGAAAAAGAAATGGAATCTTCGTTTGATAAAAACAAAATAGTTGGTTTTAAAAATTAAATTCACATAAATTTCACAAGCTCTTTATATCATTCTTTCAGCTTTTATTTAAAGGAGAAAAAATGAAAATGAAATTAATGTTAGCTGGTTTGGTTTGTGCAAGTTCTATGTTTGCAGATATTGTTGTTAGTCCAAGTGCTTTGCCTCAAAAGGCTCAAGAGTTTTTAAATACTCATTTTAAAGGTGTAAATGTAGGTTATGTAAAACAGGATGTGGATTCTTACGAAGTAAATCTGGTTGATGGAACAGAAATCGACTTTATTGTTAATGGCGACTGGAAGGAAGTTGATGGAAAATATAAAGCAATTCCAATGGGATTTATCCCAAAAGAAGTTATTGTAAAAGTACAAGCAGCACAACCAAATGCAGCTATTGTAGAAGTAGATAAAAAAATCAATGGTTATAAATTCAGAACAAACAATATGATGGAAATTTATACAGATTTTAAAGGCAATATTTTAGGTCAAAAATTTAACGATTAACTCACCTAAATCTCACATCAGACAAAGTTAAACCCTTAATGGGTTTAACTTCTCTTAAAACTTCTTCTTCCTAGCATCTTCTAAGATATCATTAGCTATTTTATTTACATTATCAGATATAGTAGCACTATCTTTTGCTATTTTTAAGTTCTCTTGGGTTACATGATCAATTTGAGCTACAGCATCATTAATTTGAGTAATACCTGTAGTTTGTTCTTTAATACTCTCACCCATTTCATTAATAGATTGAACCAAGATATTAGTATTTGCTTCAATCTCACCTAAAGACTTTTGAGTTCTTTCTGCTAGATTTCTAACTTCATCAGCAACAACAGCAAAACCTCTACCATGTTCACCTGCACGCGCAGCTTCAATAGCAGCATTTAATGCAAGTAGATTAATTTGATCAGCAATATCTCCTATAATAGAAGTAACATTTTTAATCTCTTCACTTTGAGCAATTACTTCACTAGTTTTATGAGATACATTTTGCATAGAAGAAGTAATCTCTTCTAATGCTGCTGCTGTTTCTTCTAAAGAAGAAGCTTGGCTAGATGATGAATCTGTTAAGTCTTTAACAGCGCTTTGTAATTTTCCACTCTCATCTGCTAATAAGGAAGCAAATTCAGATGATTGTCTTAGCATAGCTACTATTTCTTGACCTAATACATTAGTTGTTACTTCAACTCCACCTTTAGCGTTTTTAACTTCAGTAGTAAAGTCTAATGCTTTATAGCTATCAAATACACGATTAATTTCATTCATATTAGAACCTACTTTTTGTTCTAAAACACTAAGCATATCGTTTAATACATTTTTTAATTCTATCAATTGAGGATTAGCAGGAATTGCTGTTATTCTTGCTGTTAAATTACCATTTTCTATTTCTTTAGCTGTATCAACTGATTGTTCTACTGCTTTAGCATCTTGTTCTAATGCGTTTTTAGTTTTAGTGATGTTTTCATTGATGGCTTTAGCCATAGCACCAAGTTCATCATTAGTTTTAACATTAATCATAGCTGAGTCTTTTGTTTTATGATTGATAAAATCAAAGAAAGAGTTAAGACCAGTAGTAATAACTGCTATAGGTTTTAAATTTTTCATAATAGTAAATCTTATTAAAATCAAAGCTATGGCTATTGCTATTAGAGCAATAATAATTTGTTGGAATAAAACCTTATTGACCGCATCTGTGTATATAGACTCATCTGTAATAGAACAAACAATATATTTATCATTTAAGCTTTGATTACAAGTCACGACTTGAGTTTTACCTTGCTGATCTTTAGCGTAAAATAAAGTTTCTTGTTTGTTTGGATTAATTAAATCAGGGTTTGCTTTTACGGCATTAGCTATATTAATACTTAAATCGTTTTTAGTAAGCATTCTATCTTTTTCTTCATGAAAAATTATTACACCTTCTTTATCATACACAGCAGCATAAGAGCTATTTGAATGACCTATAACTAAAACATCTTTGGCAAATTTTTCAAGATTATAGTCTCCACCTACTACAGCTATTAATTTGCCATTATTATAAATTGGAGCTGTATAAGAAATAGTGATTGAATCATCTTCTATGCTTTTATATGGGTCTGATACAGTTAGTGTTTTTGCTTGTTGAGACTCTTGATACCAAGGTCTAGTTCTGGCATCAAATCCTGATGCTTCCGGGCTACGAATAATTTTGTTAGATTGATATAATTTACCGTCTTTTTCAAAACCTACATAGGTTACATCAAAATCTGCAGAAGATCTAATTGTTTCTAATATGTCGAACAATTCTTCAGTGCTAGGGTTTGGATTCTTTTCTATAAAATTAACAATAGATAAAATAGCAGATCTCTTGCTACTAGAGTAGATTTTATATGCCTCATTGACATCAAACATAGTTTTTTTCTGAATTTCTTCCAAATAGTAAGCTGTGGTTTTTTTAGATTCATAATAGTTAATTATATTAACAACTATTAATATAATGGCTATTAAAAAGCAAACGATCATAGTTAGCTTATTGGATAAACTGTTAAATTTAAACATTTTGCTCTCCTCATGTAATTTCAGCCTAGTATTCTACTGCTGAAAAGATTAGAAAAAAATAAAATTTTAATTTTTTATATTCTAAATAATATTTTATCAATATAAAATCAAAAATACGTTTTTATGTATATTTAAGTTTTAAATTGTATAATTTCAATTTATTTTAGCGGGAATAGCTCAGGGGTAGAGCACAACCTTGCCAAGGTTGGGGTCGCGAGTTCGAATCTCGTTTCCCGCTCCATTATCACCCGCCCGGGTGGTGGAATTGGTAGACACAAGGGACTTAAAATCCCTCGGAATTTTTCTTCCGTGCCGGTTCAAGTCCGGCCTCGGGCACCACTTTATGGTAACTCAAGGCGACATAGCCAAGCGGTAAGGCATGGGCCTGCAAAGCCTTGATCTCCGGTTCGAATCCGGATGTCGCCTCCAATGCGATGTTAATACTTGATATTTTTATTCTTTCGGGAGATGGCTGAGTGGTCGAAAGCGGCGGTCTTGAAAACCGTTGAGGGTCACACCTCCAGGGGTTCGAATCCCTTTCTCCCGGCCACTTTAACATAATTTTTCATATTTTTGTTTTCACATTTAAAAGATATTTCTTAATTTCTTAAAGAAATTAAGAAAATTATTCTAAATCTAAAACTCCGCCTTTACTAGCATTGCTCACAAGTTTTTGATACATTTTAAGCCATCTTGAATTTACTTGTTTATAAGGCATTTTAAAGTTTGCTTTGCGTTTGCTAATTTCATCTTGGGTTAAATTTACATTAATGCTGTAAGTATCCACATCAATTTCTATCTCATCGCCATCTTCTAAAAGCGCTATAAGCCCACCTTCTGCAGCTTCAGGAGAAATGTGACCTATGCTAAGCCCTCTTGTAGCTCCGCTAAAACGACCATCTGTTATAAGTGCAACTTTAGCCCCAAGCCCCATACCTGTGAGCAATGAAGTCGGGCTAAGCATTTCTTGCATACCAGGTCCACCTTTTGGTCCTTCATAGCGTATCACACATACATCGCCTTCTTTAACTTTGCCTTTTATAATGCCTTTAATAGCTTCTTCTTGAGAGTTAAAACAAACCGCTTTTCCTTTGAATTTACGCTCACCCATAATACCTGCAGTTTTTATCACACAGCCTTGCTTGGCTAAATTCCCAAAAAGTATAGCAAGCCCACCTACATTTGAATAGGCATTGTCTATTTTTCTTATAATATTTTCATCTTTAATGCTAGCAGTTTCAATGCGTTCTTTTAAAGTTTTTCCACTAATATCAAGAGTATCAAGTTCTAAAATATGGCCTGGTTTTTTAGCTATTTCAGCCATTACTGCGCTTACCCCACCTGCTTTGTGTATATCTTCCATATAAACAGTATTTAAAGATGGAGCGATTTTGGCTATATGAGCCACATTAGCACTGATGTGATTGAGTTCTTTTATATCTAAATTTACACCCGCTTCATAGGCAATAGCAAGCATATGTAAAATAGTATTTGAGCTTCCGCCCATAGCCATATCAACAACTAAAGCATTGTTAATGGACTTTTTAGTAATGATATTACGAATTTTAAAACGCTCATCTAGTGCAATTTCACAAATTCTACGCGCAGCTTTTCTTAAAAGCTCTTCTCTTTCTTTACTAAGTGCTAAAATAGTTCCATTTCCTTCTAGTGCTATACCCATAGCCTCGCATAAAGTATTCATAGAATTTGCAGTAAACATGCCCGAGCATGATCCCCCGCTAGGACAAGCTTTACATTCTATATCTTTTAAATCATCTTCATTGATTTTTTTAGCCTCATAAGCACCTACTGCTTCAAAAACAGAACTTAGACTGATTTTTTCTCCATGTTTATTTACTCCAGCTCTCATAGGCCCACCACTAACAAAAATAGTCGGCACATTAACTCTTAAAGCTCCCATGAGCATACCTGGAGTGATTTTATCGCAATTTGGGATACAAATTAGTGCATCAAGTTGGTGCGCATTCATCACTGTTTCAATAGAGTTTGCAATGATTTCACGACTTGGCAAAGAATAAAGCATACCATCATGCCCCATAGCTATACCATCATCCACACCTATGGTGTTAAATTCAAAAGGAATGCAACCATTTTTACGGATTTCATCTTTAATGATTTTTGCATATTCATTTAAGAAAAAATGCCCAGGGATGATATCTATATAGCTATTTGCCACACCTATAAAAGGCTTGTTAAAATCCTCATCATTTAAGCCACATGCTCTAAGCAAAGAGCGATTTGGTGCTTTTAAATGTCCTTTTTTGATCGCGTCACTTCTCATTTGTATCCTTTTTTAAAGTAAAAACTATCATTTTATGCTTTTATTTTGCAATTTTTGCTTAAATTTTTTAAACTTAAATGGTATTTTAAAGAAAATTATTTAAAATGTGAAATTATTTTGATTTAAGGAATGTAATGCTTTTAACTAATCCGGTATTTATAGGCGTTGTATTAATGACGCTTTTGTGTTTTTTTAGGTTTAATGTTTTGCTTAGTGTTTTGCTTTCTGGGCTTTTTGTGGGTGTTTGGTCTAAATTTATGAATGTAGAGCATTTAACTTTGATGGAGTTTTTTACTCAACTTCCGCAAGCTATGATGGATTCTATGAAAGTTTTAATCGATGGCATGCAAGGAAATTTACAAACAGCACTAAGTTATATTTTACTTGGAGCAGTGGCTGCTGCTATATCAAAAACTAATCTAACAGCATATTTGATTAAAATAGTTTCGCATTATATTTCACATAAAAAATACTTACTTATACTTTCTTTGGCACTTATTGCATGTTTTTCACAAAATTTAATCCCTATCCACGTGGCTTTTGTGCCTTTACTGATTCCACCTTTATTAAAACTTTTTAATAAGTTAAAAATAGACCGCAGAGCTATAGCTTGTGCATTAACTTTTGGACTTACAACTCCTTATATGGTGATACCTTTGGGATTTGGGCTTATTTTTCAAACTTTGCTTGTGGATAATTTAAATTCAAATGGGGTGCAAATTAGCTTAGGAGAAGTTTCTCAAACTATGGCTTTTGCGGCTATTTGTATGCTAGTTGGTTTGTTTTTGGCTGTGTTTGTATTTTATTCTAAGCCAAGAGAATATCAAGAAGAGCAAATTAGTAAAATGGATTTTGAAAATTTAAAAATGAACAAAAAAGAATGGGGTGTTTTAGCTGGTCTTTTGCTGACTTTGATTTTGCAAATTTTAACGCACAATTTACCTTTATCTGGACTTTTGGGTTTTATATTGATGGTAATTTTGGGCGGAGTGGAGTATAACAAGGTTAATCTAGTCTTTGATGATGGACTTAAAATCATGGGTTATATAGCCTTTGTAATGCTTGTTGCTTCAGGGTATGGAGAGGTTTTAAAGCAAAGTGGAGGTATAGCTGAGTTAGTAAAAGTAAGTGTGCCTTTTATGGAGCAAAGTCACTTTTTGGCTATTTTTATCATGCTGGCTATAGGTCTTTTAATCACCATAGGCATAGGTAGTTCTTTTGGGACTATTCCTATTATTGCTGCTTTATTTTGTCCTATATGCATAGAGCTTGGTTTTTCACCTGCTGCGATTATTTTTATCATTGGTGTTGCTGGAGCTTTAGGTGATGCAGGATCGCCTGCTAGTGAAACGACTTTAGGAGTGAGTGTAGGGCTTAATGCGGATAAGCAAGGCGATCACATCAAAGATACCTGTATACCAACCTTTTTGTGTTTTAATGGCTCTTTGCTTGTTTTAGGTAGTGCAATAGCCTTTTTTTTGCTTTGATATATTAATAAATTTGTATTCTAGAGTTTTTAAATATAGGGTTTAATAAAATTCTTATTTTATTAAGATACTGAGTATAAACCATTATAGCGGAGAAGATGTTTATTATTTTTTGTTGCTAATAAATTAAATATTATTATGCTTGGTTGAAATTATGCAAAATTTCATGAGAGATTAATAAAATTCACATTTCAAAACCCGAATTTATTAAATATTATGTAGGTAAGGTGTAGAGTAATACTTTTCATGAAGCCACTTTTTATAATCATTAAAGTAATTTAAATTTAAAAACTCATTTTCGTTTTCAAATTCTACAAATTCTGCTTTCATTGTATCACAAAAAAGGGCTAGTTTGTGGTTATTTTCTTGTAAAAATTGCAAAGTTTTTTCAAAAATTCTACTATGATAAAATCCACATAAATAATGTTTGTGTTTTTTTGTGCTTACTAAGAGTATATTTTGTGCTTTTAGATGATGAAAAAGCGTATAAATACTTCTTTTGCTTATGTTTGGAGTATCTACACTAAGGATAAATACATAAGTATTTTGAAAATGTTTAAGTATAGAATTTAAAGCAATAAGTGGGGAGTAGTTGTTTAAATCCTCATCTAAAATAAGAGCTAAGTTTTTTTGATGAAATTTATCTTTTTTGGTGCTAATAAAAACTTGATTAAAAATTTTTGACATTTTTTCATATTGATAAAGAGTTAAGTTTTTATCATCTACTTGTAACAAGCTTTTATCTTCTCCCATACGTGAAGACTTTCCGCCACATAAAATCACACAAGGATAGGGAATTTTTTCACTCATAAAAACCTCATAAATTCATCAAAATATTTTATAATACATTTATGAAATATACAGATTTAATACAAATAAAAGATTATTTTAAACAATTTCAAAGACTAAATTATCTCAAACGCCTTGATGATAATATCTTAGAGCTTAGCTTAGATCATCAAGCTTTTATACTAGACTTAACGCGTGGAAAAAGCGGAATTTACCAAGATAAACTCCAAGCAAAAGTCTATAATGCACCTTTTGATTTTATGTTAAAAAAATATTTTTCTAATGCAAGGATTTTAAATTTGGAAGTATTAGAAAATAATAGAATTTTGTCTTTTGAAGTTTTATCAGAAAAATCTTACAAAGCTTATGGGGCTAAGATTTATTTTGAATTTACAGGAAAAAACACTAATGTAATCATCACAGACACTAATGATATTATCATAGAAGCTTTGCGCCATATAGATAAAAGCTACCGTATTGTAAAAATAGGCGAAAAACTCCAAGCTTTAAAAGCTTATGAGATCAAAGAAGAATTTGTAAAGATTGATGATTTTAATGCATATTTTAAAGAAAGTGCTAAAAAGTTACAGCAAGATCGCTTAAAAGATATTAAAGAAAATAAACTTTTAAATGTAGATAAAAAAATCTTTACTCTTAAAGAAAGTATAGAAAATTTAGAACAAGAAAGCGATTTGTTAAAAAAAGCTCAAGAGTTAAGCCAAAAAGCAGATGTTTTATTTGCTAATTTAAATTCTTTAAAAGATTATCAAAGAGAATTTATTTTGCAAGATTTTAATGCAAATGAGCTTGCTTTTAAACTCGAAGATACTCCTAAAAATAGTGCGAATGAATTTTACAAAATGGCTAAAAAGCTAAAACAAAAGGCTAAAAATATTAATATAGAAAGAGAAATTTTAAGCGAAAAACTTGATTTTTTAATCAATTTAAAAGACTTAATTACTAAAAGCACTTCTTTGCGAGAATTAGAAGTTTTAATGCCTAAAAAAAATAAAAAAACTAAAAAAGAAGAGCTAAATGCAGGGGTTAGTTGTTTTTATTTTGATGAGTTTAAAATCAGCGTAGGGCGCAATGAAAAAGCTAATGAATACTTGTTAAAAATAGCTAAAAAAGATGATATCTGGCTACATGTGAAAGATTATCCTAGTGCACATGTAATCATTACTTCAAATAAATTAAAAATAAGTCAATTAGTGCTAGAATTTGCAGCAAAACTTTGTGTGGAATTTTCCAAGCTAAGCTCTGGAGCTTATTTGGTCGATTATACGAGTAAGAATTTTGTTAAAGTGAGAGAGAAGGCTTTTGTAAATTATACAAATTATAAGACTATAAGCATTTTAAAGGAGTAAGTATGCCTATAAGTCCCATAGGTGGTATTCATTTTGCCAACCAAAATGCACCAATACATTCAGCACAAGCAAGTAATGAGTTAGCAAAAGATTCTTTTGCAACTTTAGTAAATATGAGTGAGTTTCAAGCAAAAGAAAAGGCAGTTGAGAAACTTGAAAAAGTTAATCAAACTCATGAAGTAAGTGATGAAGTAAAAGAAAGACAAGAGGAAGAAAAGAAGCATTCTAGACATCATCAAGAACAAGAAGAAAAAGACGAACATGAAGATGAAGAGCAAGAAGTAGTTAAAAAAAGCTCTCACTTGCTTGATTTAAGTATATAGAAAGGATAAAAATGTTTTCAAAGACAAGAATTCTTAGTGCTATTGTGATGATAGCTGTGGTAGCTGTTGTTGCTTTAGTGGATAATTTTTTGATTAATTTTGCAATTTTTGGTGTTTTATTGTTTTTGGCATTTAATGAAGCAAAAGCTATGTTTAAAAGTAAATATGCAAGTGTTTTTGTAGCTTTGTGTATTTTTACAATAGGAGCATTTTTAGATAAACCTTTCTTTATAGGCCTTATGGCTTTGATTTTGATTTTGGGATATTTAGTTTATAAAAAAAGTGAAAATTTAAATGAACTTATGCCTTATATATATCCTACTTTGCCTATTTTAATGCTTTATCAGGTGTTAAGCTATGAGGGTATGTTTGTATTGTTTTGGCTTATAGTGATTGTGGTTGCTTGTGATAGTGGGGCGTATTTTATAGGAAAACTAATTGGTGAGAGAGCTTTTTCTCCAACAAGCCCAAATAAAACTTTAGAAGGTGTTGTAGGTGGCATAGTTTGTGCAGGGATTTTAGGAACTATCATAGGCTCTTTTGAATTTAGCTTGGTAAAAAGTATTTATATATCTTTAATCGTAGCTGTTTTTGCTGTGATAGGGGATTTGCTTGAGAGTTATTTTAAAAGACAAGCAGGCATTAAAGATAGTGGTAATTTAATCCCAGGACATGGTGGAGTTTTAGATAGAATTGATGCTGTTATTATTGCAGCATTTGCAATGGCAACTTTGGTATGATCGTTCTTGGAAGTACGGGAAGTATAGGGGTTAATACTCTTTTTATCGCTAAAGAAAAAAACATAAGCATAGAAGCTTTATCTTGTGGTAAAAATATCAAGCTTTTAAATGAGCAAATAGCTCTTTTTAAACCTAAATTTGTATGTATCCAAGATGAAAAAGATAAAACCTTGGTTGATCATGATAAGATTTTTTGTGGCCAAGAGGGCTTAAAAGCGATGATAGCTGAGTGTAAAAGCTCTTTGGTGGTAAATGCTATAGTAGGTTTTGCGGGGTTAAACTCAAGTCTTATGGCGCAAAAACTTGGTAAAACCTTAGCCTTAGCAAACAAAGAAAGCTTAGTGGTGGCAGGGAAATTTTTTGACACTTCTAAAATTAAAGCCATAGATAGCGAGCATGCAGCGTTAAAGTGCTTGATAGATAAAAGAAAAAACATTAAAAAGCTTTTCATTACAGCAAGTGGTGGAGCTTTTTATAAATATAAAATCAAAGATTTAAAAAATGTTAGCGTAAAAGAAGCCCTCAAGCATCCTAACTGGAGCATGGGGGCTAAGATCACTATAGATAGTGCTAGTATGTGTAATAAGCTTTTTGAAGTCATCGAAGCTTTTCATCTTTATGGTGTTAAACAAATAGATGCTTTAATAGAAAGAAAATCTTTGGTGCATGCTTTGTGCGAGTTTAAAGATGGTGGTATAAGTGCGTATTTTTCTCATGCAAATATGCGTTTATCTATCGCTCAAGCGATTTTAAATAAACATAGTAAAAGTTTTATAGAAAATTTAGATTTATTAACTATGTCAAGTTTAAAATTTGAAAAAATTAGTTTAAAAAAATACCCTATATTTTCACTTAAAGATGAACTTTTAAAAGAGCCTGATTTAGGTGTGATTATTAATAGTGCAAATGAATATATGGTGCATCAATTTTTAGCTCAAAAAGCACAATTTTTAGATATAGCTAGGGGAATTTTTAAATCACTGGATCACTTTGGAGTGCCAAAGATCAACCAAATTGAAGATGTATTTGAGTACGATAAGCAAGTAAGGCTTTATTTAGATAAGGAAATGAAGTGAGATTATTTTTAAGTATTTTAGCTTTTGTAAATGTTGTTTTTGCTTTAGAATTTAGTGTTAAGGAAAATGGAAAAAGCTTAGATGATAATAATACGGTTTTAATTCTTGGAGGTATGCAAGGAGATGAACCAGGTGGCTTTCATGCTGCTAGTTTGCTTTTAAGTGATTATAATATCACTAAAGGCAAAATCATTGTTGCACCAAATTTAGCTTTTGAAAGTATTATAGCTAGAAACAGAGGAAATTTTGGTGATTTAAATAGAAAGTTTGCTTATATAGATGAAAATGATCCAGATTTTCATACCATAGAGCGTATAAAAAAGTTGATTTTAGATCCTGAAGTCAATATGGTTATAAATTTACATGATGGAAGCGGTTTTTATAGGCCACAATACGAAAGCAAAGATAAAAATCCAAATCGCTGGGGTAATACTAGCATTATTGATCAAAGTGAAGTAAATTCTACAAAATACGCAGACTTAGAAAATATAGCTAAAGAAGCGGTGGAAAATATCAACAAAGCTTTGGTAAAAGAAGAACATCAATATCATTTAAAAAATACCAAAACCCAAGAAAGCAATGATAAAGATATGTTAAAGGCTTTAACTTATTTTGTTGTATCAAATCACAAAGCAGCTTTTGCAAATGAAGCAAGTAAAAATCTACCAACTCATTTAAGGGTGTATTATCATCTTTTAGCAGTGGAGTACTATTTAAAAAAAGCAAATATAGAATTTCAAAGAACTTTTGAGTTAACTCCAAATGGGGTTTATAGGGCTATTGAAAAGCCTTTAGAGGTAAGACTTTTTAATGATAAAATCTTGCTTTATCTTGATAAGCCAGCTAATGCTATAAATTTTTTACCTTTTCCTATTAACCAAACTTTAAATTATGAGGCAAGTAATGAGATTACAGCTGTTGTTTTAAATTCAAATTCATTTTCGATAAATTATGGAAATCGTTTGCAAACTAGACTATACCCTGAATATTTTGAATTTTCAAATGCTCTAGATGGTATTGAGTTGATAGTAGATGGTAAAAGTATAAAGACTAATTTTGCTCAAAAGATCATGGTAAAAAATAACTTTAAAGTTCCTTCTATTGCAGGTGTAAGGGTAAATATTATAGGTTTTGATAAAGGCAGTGATGAAAGTGACATAGAAATTAGTAAAAATCAAATGCAAAGCCGTTATTCTTTAGATAAAAAAAGAAAAATTTATAGAGTGGAATTTTATGAATTAAAAAATGCTAATTTAGCAGATCAAGCCTTAGAAAAAAAGACAAATTTTAAAGAAATTAAAAAAGCAAACATACCTATAAAAGCCATAGAAAAAGCAGAGCAAAAAGACAAATTTATTGGTATGATTTTGGTAGAATTTCAATGAAAAATTTAATTCTTGCCATAGAAAGCTCGTGTGATGATAGTTCTATTGCTATCATTGACAAAAATACTTTTGAGTATATTTTTCATACAAAAATTTCACAAGAAAATGCTCATAGTATTTATGGAGGGGTAGTGCCTGAGCTTGCTGCGAGATTGCATAGCGAAGCTTTACCTAAAATCTTAGAAAAATGCCAAAAATACTTTGACAAACTTTGTGCTATAGCAGTTACGAATGAACCTGGTCTTAGTGTGAGTTTGATAGGCGGTGTTGCTATGGCTAAAATGCTTGCCATTAGTTTAAATTTACCACTCATAGCTACTAATCACCTAAAAGGGCATATCTACTCTATGTTTTTAGATAAAAAAGCTAGTTTTGATATGGGTGTGTTACTTGTAAGTGGTGGGCATACTATGGTGCTTTTTATCGATGGGCAAGGTAAAATCACAGAATTAGCAAGAACAACTGATGATAGCTTTGGAGAAAGTTTTGATAAAGTAGCAAAGATGATGGATCTTGGTTATCCTGGTGGGGCTATCATAGAAAATTTAGCCAAAAATGCAAAAGAAAGTGATTTAGAATTTAGTATACCTTTGCTTCATTCTAAAGACTTAGCTTATAGCTTTTCAGGACTTAAAAATCAAGTACGTTTGGAAATTTTAAAAGAAGAGTTAAGCTTAGAGCGTAAAAGCAAAATTGCCTTTGCATTTCAAAAAGCAGCTATAGCTCATATTTTAAACAAATTAGAAAAAATTTTTAAAGAACATAGATTTAAACGCTTTGGTATAGTAGGTGGAGCTAGTGCAAATTTAAGTTTAAGAAGTCAAATAGAGCATTTATGTCAAAGCTATCAATGCGAGCTTTTGCTAGCTCCACTTGAATATTGTTCAGACAATGCTTTGATGATAGCAAGAGCAGCTTGTGAAGCTTATGAGCGTAAAGAATTTGTAAGTATTGAAGATGATCTTATAAGTCCTAAAGTCAAAAATTTACAAGGTGTGTTATGAAAAAGGCATTTACTATTATAGAGCTTGTGTTTGTGGTAATTATACTTGGAGTTTTGGCTGCGGTTGCTTTGCCAAAATTTAGTACAAGTAAAGATGAGGCAAGCACAGCTCAAGCTTTGGGAAATTTAAAAACTTTTATCAATGATGTAAGTTCTTATGTGTTAAAAAATGAAAGTCTTTCAAGTATAGCTTTGATGAGTAATGTAGTAAATATAAAAAATGAAGATTTATCAAATTTACAAAATTCCACCAAAGAGCTAGATTTTAGCGTGGGAAATGATGAGCAGTGTTTTAAAGTGCTTTTTGTAGATAAAGAAAGCGTTTTGCTTTTGGCGTTTATGGCAGATAATGCTCAAAAAAGCAAAGCCCAAAATATAGCAGATTTAAAAAATCAAGCTTTAAAAGACCCTAAAAATCAAAGTATAAAAACTCAACTAGATGAAGCTTTAAATGCTTTTGGTCAAAGTGAATTTACAAGCACTTCAAAGTCTAAGGCTTGTCAAAGTTTAGTTCATTCTAAAGCTTTTAAAGACTTAGTTACTAGGGTATATTTTTTAAGTGGTGGTTAAAAATACACCCCACCACTTAAATATAATTTCATTCTATGATCATCATCATATTTGTATTGATGAACTGCTCTTGCTGCATCAAGCTTTATATAATATGCATTATTCTTATTATAAAGTATTTGCAAACCTACTGCATCTAAAAAATGCTCATCTGCTAATCTACTTCCTGAAGCTTTTTCATACCAAGCATAACCTACATCATAAAAAGGAGTAAAATAAAAATTCGTATTTGGTATATTTATTCTTATACCAAAGTTAGCTACTATGGTATTATCTCCATCACCTTCACCATTATCATAAGCTCTTACTCCATAAGCTCCACCTAAAGATGAACTCTCAGAAGAATCTAATTCAAAATTCCCTAATACCTTTTGATAGTTTATATTTAAAGTATGCGTAATGTATTCATTAATACTATAATAATTATTCACACTAGCATTGAGTTTTCTAAACCAGCCAAAGCCATTACCATCACTTTTAGATGTATTTCCAAATATAGTAGTGCCATCATCATTAACCTTACCTACACTTACCTTAGCACTATAACTTAAAGTATTATTCTCAAAGCCTCTAAATAAACCTTCTAAACCTACACTACCTACATTAGAATGTTTATCTATACTATAATCATCAAATATATTTGAAAAAGGTTCATCTTTTAATATCTTATGATAAATACTAGAAGTAAAATATAAAGAGGAATTTGTATTAATCCATACAGGATAAGAAAAATCAACACCAATATTTCTAGAAGTACCACTAAAGCCAACTTCTTTATAATCTCCACCTAAAGAATAAGATCCTTGAGATATGCTTGGAGTAATTTTTAAATTTCCTAAAAAGAAAGTATAACTTGCTCCATAGTTGATTTGTCTTTCATCACTAGATTGTAAGTAAAAATTATAATAATCTCCCATATTAAATATAGAATTAAATCCCATACTAATACCAGCTCTATATTCCCCTGCACTTTTAATACCATAATTATCAGTATATAATAATACATTAGCCTTAGTATCAGGCACTACTTCTATAACTACATCAGTTTCTCCTACATTCTCTCCTGCTTGTAAACCTGCTAGGGTTTGTACTCCATACATTTCATTGACTTTATACACACTATCTTCTATGAGTTTAGTAGAGATGATTTTACCTTTGATTCTTTCATTAAGCTTATTTTCTATAAAATGATCTTTTATAGTAGTTTTATTCTTTATTATATACTTACCTAGTGTTCCTAAGGCTATGTTTATTTGCACACTATCTTCAAATTCTTGTTGGGGTACATAAGCTGTTGCTGCAGGATAGCCATTAACTTGGAAATAATAAGCAATGATATTAGATATATCTTGTAAATCTTGCAAGCTAAATTTTCTAGTGCTAAACTCACTAATAAGTAATTGTAAATCCTCTTCTTTAATACCTAGTTTTTTAAAGCTAGTGTTTTCATTAGTGATAACAAATTTATATTTGGTTATTACTTTTTTAGTGGTAGTGTTAGTTTGATTGCTTGAGTTAGTAGAGTTAGTGTTAGAACTATTATTAGTTTGATTATTTATATTGTTTGTATTATTGCTAGTTGAGTTGGAATTATTAGTTTCATCATTTACACTAGTATTTGCTTTATCATTGTTTGTATTAGTGCTTTGATTATTAGCTTCATCTTCTTGATTTAGTTTTTCTTTTAAAGCTTTCTTTTTTTCTTCAAAGTCTTTTTTAGCTTCTTGGCTTTTTATATAATCATCTTTGGTTTTTAGATTTTCTTTGATAGCTTTGTTTTGAGGGAGGTTTCTATCAGGGGATAATTCTATAACCTTTTCTATATCATTTTTAGCTATGATAATGCTTCCATTATTAGCATAGACTAAAGAGCTAAGTGCTACAACGCAAAGAGAGAGTTTTTTCATAATGGTTTTTCCTTAATTTTTTTATTTTTATTTATTTTTTTCTTAATTTGGCTTTTATATTTGTATTGATTAATCACAATATTGTTTAATGCAAGTATTTATTCATACTATTATTATTGCTAGGATAGTTATATCCTAGCAAAGTTTTATAATCCTCCAACCACACAAGGATTCATAGTTCTATAATTATCGCTTACTATACAGGTTTTACCTTTTTGATTCATAGAAGCTTCTTCTATTTCTTCTTGTTCTTCCTCATCATCTAAACTATCATTACCTATAGAGTTAAAAGTAGAACTTTGTTCAAAGCTTAAAGAAAAATCTGGTTTATTATCTATTGGTGGCTCAATTGGATCAATAGGTTTTTCTGGCTTATCTATTTCACCACTACCATTGTTATTATCTTTGATAGAAGCTAATATAGGATAAGGTATATTTAAAGCTTGCAAATCTCCTTCAACAATAAAATGTCCGTTAGATTTTTCACTTGCTCGTGTTTTTAAATCTTCAAAGCTATTAATTAATTCTTCTATAGTTTTGGTTTCACCTTGTGCTTGAGCTATTAAAGCAAATAATCTATTGCTAATATTTTTAAAAGCTTGATCATTTTTATTTGCTAAACCTTTATTGATTAATTCTACATATTTATTATAAGCTGAGGCTAATTTATTGATTTTTTCATAGTAGTTTTTCTCACTAAATTTCTTATTAGCCTCGTTGATTGAATTTACCTTGTTGTTCAAAGTAGTTTGGATAAAGTGATTTACTTGGTCTTTATTAGCATTAGTTTGATTATAAACTTTAACAACTTTATTTGTGACTTTACTGTTAGTATCTTTAGTATCTTTGTTTGCAAATTTATCATCACTAGCTTCACTTAAGCCATTATCTTGATAAGCTAGTAAAAAGTCTAAGCTTTGAATCATAGAATGAGCTATATCAAGTCTTTCTTTATCATCTGGATATTTATCTTTACTTAAAAGATAATTAGCTAAAAACTCTGCTTTAGAAGTAGGATTGTCTTTATCAATCTTGCTATAAGCTTTTAATAACTCATCTAAGATATTTATATTCACTATATAGAATTTATCTTTTAAATCATTTAAGATAGTATTTAAAGTACTATCATCTAAGATATCTTCTTTATCTAGGGTTGCTTGTTCGTTTTTGATGGTTTCTATGTTAGGGATTAAAGGTTTTGGTTGTTTGGCATTAAAATCTGGTATGTCAGGGGAAGTGATATTTGGATTATCAACTTTAAAATCACTTGTAAAAACTAAACATTTCCTACCAGCACCGCAATCTATTTCCTTTAGGCCATTTAAAGCTGCCAAAGTCGCTGTTTTAAAATCTATATAACCTTGATTATTATCATCATAAGGATGGAGTTGGATTTCATTGCCCCAATATTTTTGATCAGCTGTTGCATTAGTTAAGTCTTTTTTGTGATGATAAATGTGAATCTTAGAAATATCTGGGTTTGTATTATCACTCACACTAATTCGACCTGCAAATTTACCAGCATAGTTTTCATTAAGCTTACTTTCTGATTTAATAATAGAGTTAGGAGTAAAATACATATAAATATTATTAAATTTAGGTTTATCATATTTACCATAATTAATATAACCGGCAAATCCACCCGCATGAGAACCACTATTACCACCATTTTCAATGTCACTTCCATGATATTGAGCATTATTAATAGCGTGAATATTTTTTACATCGTATATAGATATATTCTCAAAAATTCCACCCCTAATATACCCAGCAAACCCACCTGCATATACTTGTTTTGCAAACCATTCATCTTCATTTTCTGGAGTATATGAGCTTTCAATATTTTGAATATGATTTAAAGATATCTTGTTAAATTTTCCACCATTAATATACCCAGCAAACCCACCAGAATAAACCATCCCCTGTGTATATTTATTATTTGCTGTAATGTTTTCTATGTTATTTAGTGTTATAAATGAAAAATCAGAATTGCCGCTATATATTCTTCCAGCAAATCCACCTGCAAATAGTTTAGAACTAATATTTTTTACATCATTTATAGATATATTTTCAAATTTTCCTCCATCCTTTGTAGCTATCTCTCCTGCAAACCCACCACCTGCTTCTTGCCCTGATATGATACTATTAATATCTTCTATTTTAATATTTTTATATATAGCTTTAGGCTTACCACTTAGATGTGATTGTTCAATTTTTCCTGCAAATCCACCAGCATACGCACCATTAATTTCTATTATGTCTTTTATAGAAATTTTATTAAATTCCCCGCTACTTATCCATCCAGCAAACCCACCTGCATATCTATAAAAATCATTAGAATTATTATTAATTTGTGCTCCAATATTCCCTATAGTATTAATTGAAATATTATCAAAATTACCACCACCAATCCATCCAGCAAACCCACCAGAGATTGATGAATATGGTGAATAAAAAAAACTTCCCAAAATTTCATCTATATTAACTATTGAAATATCATTGAATTTACCACCCTTAATATACCCAGCAAACCCTCCAGACATACCTCTGTCTTCCCCGATACCATCATGTTTTATTGAGTTTATATTACCTATAGCTATATTTTTAAAATAAGGATCAACGATATTAGAATTCCATGTTGCTCCTACAATCCCAGCAAACCCTCCACTATAAGAATCTTCTCCTTTGGCGTATATTTCTCCAATTTTACTTATTTTGATATTGTTAAATGAACCTACATTAATAGCCCCAACAAATCCTCCACTGTAAACACTTCTTTCTGAAATACTATTGATTTCTCTTATATCGTTTACAGATATAGCATTATAATTGCCTCCGTCAATCCATCCTGCAAACCCACCTGCAAACCCATCGGTTCTATTAGTATGATTAAATATATTTTCTATTTTTTCGAGTTTATTTATGCTAATATTTTCATAAGAACCATTGCTAGTTCTTCCAGCAAATCCACCAACTGAAGTTTCGAGTCTATATATTTTAGGTGTTTTAAGTTGATTTGCCTTGAGAGTTTTGATATTTTGCAATAATATACCATTGTATATTCCATTTGTAGCATTTCCAGTAAATCCGCCTACACCTATACCATAAGCTGGGCGTTTATTGCCAAAGTTGGTTTTGTAGTTTAATTCAAAATTTCCAGAATTTTTTATATGTATATTTTCGAATAGACCATGTGTGGTTCCAGCAAACCCACCTACACCGTAATTTAACATAGCTCTAGAATCATAATAATTTCCTTCTTCTGGAATTTTAGAATTATCTGTTAAATTTGCCCTTACTGTAATGTTTTGTATATTATCTAAATATATATTTCTAAACATCCCATTAGCATCTCCAGCAAACCCACCTGTACCATAATAAGTCATGTATCCAGAATCTAAAGTTATATCTACATTATTGTTTATATATTTGATGTTTTTAATAGAAATCCCATCTACAGATCCATCTATATACCCAATAAACCCACCTACATAATCATTACTTGCATTTATTCCACCATTTTTATAATCTACATTTATATTTGCAAAATCAGCACCATCTGCTTTACCAAATAATCCTATATAATTTTTAGAATTATTATCTGATAATTTAGTCGTATCTATATTGATATTCTTAAGTGTAAACCCTTGTCCATCGAATGTTTTAGCAAAAGCGCTATTGTCTTTAAACCCTACTATCATATTAGTAAATTCATTAGCTTGTTTTTTACCATCACCATTTAAGTCTATCCAGTAGTTAGCATAGTTTTGACCACTACTTGCTTTAAAATCTATATCATTAGTAAGTTTAAAAGTATCTCCTACTACATTGTTTCTAAAATCATCTTTTTCATTCCACCCTTTAGCAAAGTGCCACCAGTCTAAGTCAGAACCTATGCTAATATATTGATTATATGTTTTATCCATTACACCTTTAGTGGCAAATATAATATCATTATATTTTCTTGTAGGATTATAATAATAACCAGTAGCACTTAAATAAGCAATCCCTTTTTTTGCATCCGTAGTTAGGTTTTTAGAATTTATAGTAGAAATATCTACATAAACTTCGTTACCTTTTAAATCTATACTATCTGCTGTGATTTGATTGAGTTTTATTTTATTATTTTTTTTATCCCAACTAGTATCAGCACTTAACATTACTTTATTCCCTTGCAAAGTAACGTTTTTAGCACTAATATTACCCATATTTACTACATTACCTGCTTTATGTGATTTAAATATAGGGGAAAAAGAAGCACCTTGTGCTTTAAATTCCTCAAAATGTTGTGCTTGTAAAGAAGTAGTCGAAGCCACAAAGCGATTAGCATTGATAGTTCCCGTTTTAGTAATGATTACCCCATTAGGATTAATTAAAAAGACATTATTACCACCTGCATTTAATACACCTTCTATGGTAGATTTATCTGTACCATGAGCAATGTTTAGGTAGTTTTGTTGGCCTTCAAATTTACTATTTCCAAAGTTTACCTTTTCACCATTTGCTATATTAAAACCACCACCCCATTGTATGATAGAGTTTTGTTTATTACCTGCAATGTTCATCTCTTTACCATTAATACTTATACTCCCACTAGTGCCATGAGTAAATTTACCTCCACTAGGTAAAGCCATTAGTGGAGAAAATAACATTGATACCGTTACACCTGAGAGTATGATATGATTTGCTAACTTTTTCATAATTAATCCTTTTTAGTTTTATCTTTGTTGTTTAATTTAAATTCACTACTATGCTTTTTCCGTCTTTACTTACACTTAGAGTGTATTTAGCCTTTTGAACTTTTGCTTTGATGTTTTTATGTAAGCTTTGATTGTTTTTAGTGATAGTTTCTAATAAGCTTTGTAAGTCTTTTTGATTTAGTTGTTTATTGTTTGCATCTACAAAGCCTTTTTCACTTTGCATTAAAATAAAACTTTTATTTTTTATATTATTGTTTGTATATACATTAATAGAACTATCTTTAGAAAGATTAATAGCTTCTTTAGCACTTAAATAAGTTTTAGTATCATCTTTTAAGATAAAGCTATAATGATCAAAGTTATTAATAGTATTTGCTTTTATACTTGTATTTAATACTAAATGATTATTAGTATTATTTTTATGCTCTAGAGCTTTTGATACAAAGCTAGTGTTTTCTTTAGTTTGTAAAAAGCTACCTGCTAATACATCTATATTGGTATTATTAAAAATATTAGTATTACCACTTAGATATAAGGTATTATTATAGCTTTTATCATTTTCACTATATACACCAGAAGCTGCTATGATGATAGTAGAATTATCTTTATACTCATCTATATTTAAATTAGCTATATGAGTATAATTATCATGAGTATTTTTAGCTATACCTGCACTAATTACTATTTCCCCTTCTCTTTTATCAGAAGCTGTTCCTAGGGCTAGATTATCAAAGATAAAAGTATTATTAGCACTTTCAGTATTAGCATTAATAACATAAACATTAGAACTAGCTGCACTTGAATAATCTTTAATATTTAAAGTATTATCTAAAGCACTTTCATTAGCTCTTAAAATGATTTTAGAACCTTTATCTATATTAGAAGCATTAGATAAAGATTGCACCATATTATATTTTATAGTGTTTTTTTCTAAATTATCTGCTTCTATAATAGCAGTGAGATTTCTACCTGATTTTACATTATCTAAAACTATACTATTAGCATTAGCACTACTTGCATAATAATCTTTATCATTTAAACTAACCTTGCTTACTCCATATAAGTATAAAGGCATAGCAATGTTTGAGTTTTTAATATTAATGCTATTGTTATTTGCTTTAGAACTTAGAGTTTGTGCTGCTATGATTTGAATTTTATCTTGATGGTTTTCAACAGTAATGCCTTGGGTTAAATCCCCATTGATATGAATACTATTTCTATTAGCTCCTTTAGTAGCTACCCCACCATAAAGATTAAACTCATTTTTACCTGTAAAATTAGAATTAATCTCAAATGGTTTTTTTAGATTAATGCTAATACTATTATCATTAGCTATACCATTATTAGTAATACCTGCATAAAAGTCTAAAAGAGCTTTTACTTCTACATTAGTATTTAATGCTAATAAGGTTTGTAAGTCTTTTATATCTATAGTGTTTTTATAAGCATTACCTTGTATGATTTTACCCCCATAGATTTCCCCTACTAAGATAGCATTATAAGCTAATGGGGTATTTTTAGTATCTACTCTTAAATCTAGTTTTAAATCATTGATTAATACACTATTATTACTTACTTCATAGCTTTGATTATTATTAACATCCACAAAAGCTCCTCCTAAGTGAGTAGCAGCTGATGTTGAATAAGCTCCACTTGGACCATGTACTAATAAAGAAGCTCCATCTATGATAACTTTATTATTTTTAGCATTAGCATTATAAGTAATGGCTCCTGTTACATGAGTCATTCTCTCATCAAAGATATTATTCCCTAAAGCACTTTGTCTATAAGGGGTAGTATGAAAGTCTATCTTTACGCCTTTATTTAATACAACTGTATTATTATTAGCATTAGCATCCACACCAAAAGCACCTAAGATATAAGGAGCACCATTTAAAGGTAAGGTGTAGGTGTTTTCAACACCCATATTGACATAGGCATCTTTTAAGAAATTTAAAGTATTATTACTTACTTCACCTTTTCTAGCTATGGCTGGAGTGATTAAAAAATTATATTTATTATCCAAACCAGTAGCTTTAGGATTAATCACTTCTTTATCAGTAGGTTTTAGATAATATACTGAAGATAATTCTCCTGCTTTTAATACTAAGGTATTATTATTAGCTTTTGCATTAAAGGTATAAGCAGAAACTAAAAAAGGTATATAGCTAGTTTGATTAATGGTGGTATTGTCTGAATTAGAACTATGAAAACCATTTACTACAAAAATATCTTCTTTAATACTTGGAGTAAGTATGTCTTGTTTAAAGTATAAATCATTCATTTTTACATGAGCTTTATCTTTAGGATTATCATAGATTAAAGTGATATTTGAAAGGTTTTTATTAGTAGCCATTTGACCATAGAAGTTTTTACCACTTAAGAATTTATAAGTATCAAGATTATAATCATAAACATCATTGTTCTCATAATGGTGTTTTTTAATTATATAAGCATTAGAAGTTTTATCATAATTTGCCTGGGTAGCAGCTTCTAAAGAACTTAGTGAAAAAATGGTAAGTAAAGAAAGTTTTAAAAGATTGGAGTTTTTATAGCGTTTTAAAGAGTGTGAGTTAAAACGAAAATTATCGTATCCCCCCCCCCGTGAGGCGTTTTTTAGCTGTGTTTATATACATTGAAAAAGTCCTTTCAAAAAATGATTAATGTGTTTGATTGATTATTGTTTTTTAGTAATGAAATGTTTTTTTTAATTACATTACTAATGTACTAATAATAATTTGGAAATGTTAATACTATATTTATAAATTTAAGCTTAAAGATATTTAAGATAAAAATTGTTTGAAATTTATAAGTATCTTAAAATATAGAAATTGTAAACGAGAAAGCAATTTTAAAAAATTGTTATAATTTTATAATTTATTTTTTAAAAGGTATTATTGTGAATTTTTTATGGATTTTATTTCGAGAAAATAAACTTAAAATTATTCTTTTTTTACTTTTTAGTGTTTTTACAAGTATATTAGGTGTGTTGACTTTAGTTTTTATTAATGAGTTTTTATTGAAAACTAGTCTTGAAAATTCAAATATCATTGTGTATTTTGTACTTTTGTTGCTTGTGTTTTTTGCGAGTTCTTCTTTTGTAGAAATTGCTCTAAGCTCGTTTGGGCAAAGTTTTATTTTTAAAATGCAAAGAAGAGTTGTAAAGCAAATTTTAGATACAAGTGTTTTGAATATTTTAAACACTACTAAAGCAAAGATTTTAGCTTCTTTAAATAATGATGTGCGTAGTATTTCTTTTGGGCTTTTAAGGCTTCCTGAATTTATACAATCAAGTGTTTTGATTGTATGTGTAAGTGCTTATATATCTTATCTTTCTTTGGAAATTTTCTTTTTGTGTTTAGCATGGATAGTGTGTGTTTTTTTGGTGGATAATTTTTTGATGAGTAAGGTGTATTTTTATTTTAAAAATGCTAGAGAAAATGATGATGCTTTGCAAAAAAACTATCAAAATATTTTACAAGGACATAAAGAATTAACCCTAAATCCTTTGAGAGCAAAGCATTATTATGAAAATGAGTTTGAAAAAAATGCCCTAAAAAAGAAAAAAAGCTCTACTATGGGAAATATCTTGCATATTTTATCTAATAATTGGAGCAATAGCGCTATGCTAGCTTTAGTAGGAGTGGAGTTTTATATAGCTTTAAGCTATGAACTTGCTAGTTTGCAAAGTGCTACGACTATAGCTTTAAGTGTGCTTTTTTTAAGAGCACCACTTGGAGCCATGATAGGAAGTTTTCCTACGCTTATGATGGCAAAAATCGCTTTAGATAAAATTTCAAATTTAAATTTAGAAAATTATTCTCATGAGTTTAAACTCAGTCAAAATAACAAAACTTGGCAAAAACTTTCTTTTAAAGATGTATCTTTTGCATACAATGAAAAATTTGCACTAAAACCTGTAAATTTTGAACTTAAAAAAGGTGAATGTGTATTTTTAATAGGTAAAAATGGTAGTGGTAAATCTACTTTTTCTATGATTTTGGCTGGGCTTTTTACAGACTTTGAAGGGGATATTTTTTTAGATGATGAAAAAATAACTTCAGAAAATATTTATGAGTATAGAAGTTTAATTAGTGCGATTTTTAGTGATTTTCATTTGTTTGAGCATGTTTTAGAAGATGAGAAATTTAGCAAAAAGGATTTAGCATACTGGCTTGAAATTTTAGAGCTAAATGAAAAAGTAGAACTTGTGGGAAATGTTTTTAGCACTATAAAGCTTTCGGCTGGACAAAAAAAGCGTCTTGCTATGCTTAATGCTTTGCTTGAAAAAAGGGATATTTTGATCTTAGATGAGTGGGCAGCTGATCAAGATCCTATGTTTAGAAGGTTTTTTTATACCAAGCTTTTGCCGCTTTTAAAGCAAAAAGGTATTACTATATTTGCTATAACTCATGATGATGTGTATTTTGATATGGCCGATAGAATTTTACTCGCACAAAATGGTCAAATACAAGAGTTAAAAGGCGATATAAAAGAACTAGCAAAAAATGCAGTAGAAAAATTTTAAAGGAAAAAAATGAAAAAATTACTCATTTTATGTGTATTTTTAGGAGTAAGTCTAATGGCAAAATCTTTTGAGCTTGTAAAAGAGCCTGTGCTAACTACGCAAATGGTTGAAGGGATTTTGGATCTTGCAAAAAATGAAGCAAGAAAAAATGGCTTTCATGTAAGTATTACTATAGTGGATAAATCTGGTCAAATTTTAGCAGTTTTAAGAGATGATAAAGCGGGTGTGCATACGCTTAATGCTAGTTATAAAAAAGCTTACACGGCTACTTCACAAAAAAGAGAAACAGCGGTCATTTTTAAAGGTGTAAAAGAGGGTAAAATACCTGAAGATATTCGTTATTTGGATGATAAATTTTCCATTATGCCTGGTGGGGTACCGATTTTTATAGATGGAGTTATTGTTGGTGGCATAGGTGTAGGTGGAGCACACTTAGATGAGGATGCAAAAATAGCTAAAGCAGGGATAGCATTTTTACAATAGGCTTTGAAAATTCAAAGCCTATTGTTACTTAGCTTTTGCATAAATTTCTTTTTCAATATCTATATAAAATTGTGCAATAGCTTTGTAAGCTTCTTCCCAAGCTTTTAGCGTAGTTTCATCTGCATTTAGTACTACTTTAATAGCCTTTAAAAGACAAGCGCCGACTATAGGGTAATGTTCTTCTTTGACATTTAATTTTGTATGAGTGATAGCTACTTTATCAACAAAGCTTCTCATATTTTCTAAATTTTCTACATTTTTTGCTGCCATTAAAATAGCCATTGCCAAAGCTTTTGGTTGTTCGCCTGAGGCTTGTTTTTCCATATTAAACATAGGTTTTACTTCAGGATATTCTTCGAACATGATTTTATAAAATTCTTTAGTTAAAACTTCACCATTTTTTTGTAAAACCGGCACGCAATCTTTGATGATTTGAATTTGCTCTTGTGTCATTTTTTCTCCTTTTAAAATGAAAACTTAAAAAAATTATATATAAAAAGGAGAAAAAATATCTTGATTTATGTTAATTTTGTATGATTTTATTTTAAAATGATTATGTATATCAATTTAAGTAAATATAAAGTGAATTATTAATATAATAATCCTTATCAATTTCAAAATTTAAATTAAGGAAATTTATAAAATGAAAGCAAAAGTAGTTTTACTATCTTTACTAGCTGCTATGAGTTTAAGTGCTCAAGAGCTTACGATTTATTCTCATCGTCATTATGATTCTGATAAAGGAATTTTCAAATTATTTCAAGAAAAAACAGGCATTAGTGTAAATGTGGTGCAAGCTAAAGCTAATGAGCTTGCTAAAAGATTAGAGGTTGAGGGTAAAAATTCAAAAGCTGATTTATTTATGACTGCTGATGCGGGAAATTTAGAACAAGTTCGTACAAATAATCTTTTTGTTTCAGTTAGTTCGCCTGAATTAGAAAAACTTTCTCCAAAAGAATTAAGAGGTAAAAACAACGAATGGTATGCTTTTACAACAAGAGCAAGAATCATCATTGCTTCTAAAGATAGAGTTAAAGATGGAGAGATTAAAACTTATGAGGATTTAACTGACCCTAAATTTAAAGGTAAAGTTTTAGTGAGAAGTTCAAATAATGTTTATAATATCTCTTTGTTAAGTGCTATGATTGATACTTTGGGTAAAGAAAAAGCAAAAGAATGGGCGCAAGGCATAGCAAATAATCTTGCACGCACTCCAAAAGGTGGGGACCGTGATCAAATTCGTGCAATTTATGCAAAAGAAGGCGATGTAGCTATATCAAATAGTTATTATCTAGGACATTTAGCAAATTCAAAAAATCCTAAAGATATTGAAGCTGCAAATTCAGTGAAAGTGATTTTTCCAAACCAAGATGGTAGAGGAACACATATCAATGTAAGCGGTATAGGTGTTTTAAAAACTTCTAAAAATAAAGAAGCTGCGGTGAAATTTATCGAGTTTATGCTTTCAAAAGAAGCACAAGAAATTTTAACAAACCAAAATTATGAATATCCGGTAAATAAAGAAGTAAAACCTGCTAAAATTTTACAATCATGGGGTGAGTTTAAAATCGAAAAGCCAAATTTTGAAGCTTACTGGGGTAATGCTAAAGAAGCTTTAATGATTTTTGATGAAGTTCAATGGAAATAATTAAGGAAAAATAAAATTTGAAATTTTTAAGCCTAAGGTGGTCTTTTGCCACCTTTTTTTTCTGTAGTTTAATCATACTGCCTATACTTGCTATCATCTTACATCTTCCTTTTATAGATATTAATACCTTAAAACATTTGAGTAAAAATGTCTTGCCACGATATATTTTTGGTAGTGCTTTTATATTATTTGGGACTTTAGTATTGTGTTTGATTATAGGTTTAGTTAGTGCTTATTTGATAGCTTTTTATAAATTTTTTGGCTCGAAATTTTTTGAATGGTTTTTGATTTTACCTTTGGCAATACCTTCTTATGTGATGGGTTTTGTTTGGATTGATTTGTTTGAATTTCAAGGTTTAATTCCCACGCTTTTAGGTGTTGATAGGCGTATAGATATCATGAATGCTTATGGTGTGATCGTGATTTTATCTTTTGCGCTTTATCCTTATGTGTATTTTTTTGCTAAAAATACCTTTGCTTATGGACTTGGAAATATCATTTTAAGTGCTAAAACACTTAAAGCTTCTAATTTAAAAACATTTTTTAAGGTGATTTTGCCATTTTGCCGTGTGGGTATAGTGGGTGCTTTGCTATTGGTAGCTATGGAAGTTTTGAGTGATTATGGCTTGGTGGCGTATTTTGGCGTAGATACTTTTAGTGCGGGAATTTTTAGAACATGGGGAAGTGGCGGTGATGAAGTCAGTGCTGTGGCTTTGAGTGTGGCTTTGCTTGTGTTTATCGCGCTTTTAATGCTTTTAGAAAAAATTCAAAGAGGTAAAAAAGGTTTTAATCAAAATGTATTTTTACCTACTCCAAAAGATGAGTTAAAAGGCATTAAGGCGTTTTTGGCCTTTTTATGGTGTTTTTTGGTGGCGTTTTTAGCCTTTGTCGTGCCTATTGTATGGCTTGTTTATTGGGCTGGGTTTGATTTTATGCAAAATTTAAGCAATGTCTTAACACCTGCATTTTATAGTCTTAGCGTGGCTTTGGCGAGTTCTTTTGCCATTGTAGGGGTGGCATTTTATTTGTGTTTTGTGGTGCGTTTAAATGATACAAAAGCTTCTAAAATCATCCTTTGGCTTACGACTTTGGGGTATTCTTTACCTGGAGCTGTGGTAGCTGTGGGAATTTTAGTGGTTTTGGGTGTGTTAAATTATATTTTTGATCTTTTATCTTTTGAATATGCCATAGGTGGTGGATTTTTAGTGTTGTTTTTTGGGTATTTTGTAAGATTTTTAGCTTCAGGGATTTTTGCAACTCAATCAGGCTATGAGCGAATTTCTAAAAATATAGACTATGCAAATTTAACCTTAAAATCAAAACCATTTAAAATTTTTGCTCAAATTCATTTTCCTTTGATGAAGCATTACTTAGCTTTGGCTGTGGTGATTATTTGTGTGGATATTTTAAAAGAATTGCCTATTTCGACTATACTTTCACCTTCAGGCTTTCAAACGCTTTCATCACTTGTGTTTGCTTATAGTGAAAATGAGTTAATTTATAATGTTTCTTTGCCATCTTTGATTATAGTGTTATTTGGGATTATCCCTACATTTTTAATGCATTATTTGCAAAATAAAAACAACCAAAAAGGACAATAATGGAAATCTTAAAAATTGACAATCTTTACAAATCTTTTGGAAAAACAGAAGTTTTAAAAGGAATTTCTTTGAGTTTAAGAGAAGGTGAGATTGTCAGCATTTTAGGAGAAAGTGGTTGTGGTAAGAGTTCTTTGCTTGGTTGTATAGCAGGTTTTTTTGAAATCAATGATGGTAGTATTTGTATAGGGGATAAACTAGTTGCTTCTAAGAATGTGTATTTAGCCCCACAAGAGCGTGATGTGGGGGTTTTGTTTCAAGATTATGCTTTGTTTCCGCATTTAAATGTAGAAGAAAATATATGTTTTGGTATAAGCTCTTTAAGTAAAAACGAGCAAAAACAAAGGCTTGATGAAGTTTTAGAAATTTTAAATTTAAACACACTTTTAAAGCGCTATCCAAATGAACTAAGCGGTGGGCAAGCCCAAAGAGTAGCGTTAGCAAGAACCATAGTTGCAAGACCAAAAATCATACTTTTTGATGAGCCTTTTTCAAATTTAAATCATACTTTAAGTGTTAAAATGCGCAAAGAAATCAAAAATATCTTAAAAGAGCACAAGCTTAGTGCTATTTTTGTCACGCATGATAAAGACGATGCTTTTTATTTATCAGATAATATCGCTTTGATTAAGGATGGGAAAATTTTAGACTATGGAAGCGCTAAAGAACTTTTTTATAAGCCTAAAAATATAGATAGTGCTTGCTTTTTAGGTGAGGCATTTTTTATAGATCCAAAGACAATTTTAGATGAGAAATTCAAAGCATATTTGCAAAGTAAAAATGGCATTTTACGCCCTAATGATATACAAATTTCAACTTCACAAACTCCTTTAAAAGCTAGCGTTTTAGAGTGCGTGTTTTATGGGGATTTTTATGAGCTAAATGTGAGTTTGGAAGGACATATTTTTAGTATTTATCATCACAAAGAGCTTAGTAAAAATGAGGCAATTTATCTCAAATTAAGCAATAAAGAAAGTTTTTAATCATTCTAATTCATTTTCAAATATATCTAAAATTTGCTAAAGATTACAAAATAAAGTAAAATCACAGCAAAAAAAGGAAATAAATGATTAGCGTAGAATTAATAGAACATATTTTTAAAGCAGCTTCTATATCAAGATGGAATGATTATCCTAGAATGACAAATTTAGTTGAGCTTGATAAACAAGCGCATAAATTCATCATTGCTTATTTCATTGCTAAAATAGAAAAAGATGTCAATATGCGTTTTATCATAGAAGCGGGTATTTTTGAGTTTTTAAGCAGGGTAGTAGTGACTGATATACGCCCTGATGTGTATCATGAGATAACACGTGCAAAAAACGAGCAAGTAAGTGCTTGGGTGTTAAGTAAAATCGCACCGATGATTCAAGATATTGAAAATGGTGAGTTTTTAAAACGCTATGAGCTTTTTTTACAAGGTAAAGATTATGCAAAAGAAAGGCTTATTTTAAAAGCTGCTTCGTATTTCGCGACAAAGTGGGAGTTTAATATAGTTTATCAAACTAGCTCGTTTTTAAGTGATATTGATGAGATTAAGGCTAAGGTTGAAGAAGAATTAGAAGACTATTATGAACTAATCGGAGCAAGAAAAATCGCTCTTAATCAAAAAATTTCTAAAATAATCGATCTAAGCGGACGTTTGCGTTTTCAAAAAAGATGGGCACAAACTCCAAGGATTCCAGAAACTGCGGTTTTAGGACATATGCTTGTGGTGGCTATTTTGTCTTATTTTTATTCTTTAGAAGTAAAAGCATGCGATGGTAGAATAGAAAGCAATTTTTATTGCGCTTTGTTTCATGATTTACCTGAAAGTTTAACTAGAGATATCATCTCTCCGGTAAAATATGGCATAGATGGTTTAAATGAGATTATCAATGAGTATGAAATGAAGCTTATTAATGAGAAAATTTTACCTTTTATACCACTATCTTTCAGGGAAGAATTTAGTTATATACTTGGTATTAGAGAAGGACAAAATGAAGAAAGTTCCTTTGTAAAAAATGAATTTGAAAATCGTATTTTTAATAATAAACCAAGTGTTTATAGCGGTAGTTTAGATGCGGTTAATGAGGATCGTTTTAAGGCTATTGATGGAAAGGCTTTGAAGTATTGTGATAAACTAGCAGCTTTTATAGAAGCAGCTTTGTCAATTAGCTATGGAGTAAAGTCTAAAGAGCTTGAAAATGGTTTTTTAGGAATGTATGAGTATTTTAAAACAAATCCGACTATTAATGGGGTAAATTTCTTTAGAATTTGTGAGGATATTAAAGGGTATTTTAAACTTTAAAACCTTCTCCCAGATGACTGCGGCACACACTAAGTCTAAGTGCTCTGCTGTGTTCCCACCCTGAAGCGGTGCTTAAAAATAGCATTGCACAGGTCTAAGAGAAGGCAATTGAAATAATATCTTAAAATATCTTAAAAAACATTGAGGTGAAGCATGTTGAGTATATTAGCAAACTTTTTATCTAAATTTAGAGAATTTTTTGTTCCTAGCCATTTGTCTTTGGAATTTAGAGCAAAATCTTTTGCTGCCATTATCGTGGCAAATAAAACCATAAAAGCTGAAATTTGGCAAGTTTTAGCTGATATTGCAAGTGAAGTTTATCCAGATGATAAAAGTAGGCAGGCTATTTTAGTACAAACTTCTAAAGAATATGTAGATAGAGTTTTGAAAAACGAGCTTAGCTTGGATGCTTTACTTAAAAATATCGCCTTGCTTTTAAAGAAAAATCCAAGATATGCAAAAAAGATTAATTTTCATAGGCTTGAGCGTTTAATGGATAAAAATGAGGAAGAAGCTTTAGTACAACTTAGAGTGTATGAATTTTTTGAGCAAGAGATAAAGTATATATTAGAAAACAATCAAAAAAACTTTAATCAACTAGAAAACGCTAATAACTAGCGTTTCATGTTGATTGCTTTTTGTATCATTTGATCAGCTGTTGTAATGCTTTTGCTACTTGAATCATAAGCTTTTTGTAAAGTGATCAAGTTAGTAAAAGCCACCGATAAATCCACATTTGATTGCTCTAGTTTTCCACCTTCAAAAGTAGCTGTACTAAATTTTCCATTAGCATCAAGTAAAAAGGTTGGGTTGCCACTATTACCAGTTTGTCCATAAAGATTTTCTCCTAGCTTTTCTAGACCTTGTTCATTCATAAAGTTAAACAATGCTAGTTTTGCCATAGCTATTTGATCACCGTTGGTAAAAGTGGCTATAATGGTACCATCTGTGTTGATAGAATAATTATTCAAAAACCCTTCGCCTTTACCATCTGTTTGTGTATGCACTGAAGGTTGTTTATTTTTTAAAGCATGAAGTCCATCATAACCTGAATTTGGTATATTTGGATCATAGTAAGAACCAAGATTTATATTAACCCTTGTGCCGTTATTATCTACTGAATTTAGGGTATTAGAAACTAAAGCTCCAGCTTCGTTAAAGGTGATTAAACCTTCAGTGGTTCCACCTATTTTATTGCCATCATTATCATATACTTGAGCAACGGCTTTGTATTCTAAGTCTGTTCCATTTTGTGGTAAAACTCTATCTAATTTAACTCTTACCCAACTAATAGAACCATCAGGATTGATTAATTTTGCAGAAAGTTCTGAGCTATCAGCCACCTCTTTTTCCACACTTAAATGAGATGATTCTAATTTAGCTGTTTCCAAATCTACTTTATCTAGTTTTTGATTATCAATACTAAAAGCTAAATTCTCATCTAGAGTGGCTTGCAATGTTTGACTGGCACCTTTTTCATCAGTAATTTTAAAATATATAGTATCGCCAGGTTTTAAGCCATAAATTTGCTCATCTTTTACACTACCTGAAATTTTTACACTACCATCTTCATTTTTGCTAAATTCAAATTTAGAAGCATCTACATCTACATTTACTGCTTCTGTTTTGGTGCTTGTATCTAAATTTCCGCTCCAGGTGATATTTTGAGTTGGTTGAGGCGGCAAATAAAGATTTTTAGGTACAGAAATAGGTCCTTGAGTATTAACTCCACCTATTTGAAAATTCTCTCCAGGTGTTCCACTCCAAGCTGTTGTAACTTTTTGACCAAGAATTTGACCAAACATATTAGAAACCCTATCGCTTAGCTGAATTTCTTTTAATGATGGATTCATAGTTCCAAGCACATAATTTCCATTTGAATCTACTAAAAAACCATTTGCATCAGGCTTAAAAGCACCATTTCTAGTATAATAAACTCCATTAGCATTGCTTACACCAAAGAACCCTTTTCCAGCAATTGCTACATCAAACTCATTATCGGTAGAAACTATTGGTCCTTGTTCGAAAATATCATTTGTAGCTCCTGCTACACTACCATAACCAGTTTGACCTTTATTGTATGATTGTGTTGTTATGGTGCTATAAAATACATCTTTAAAAGCTACATCAGAGTATTTAAATCCAACCGTATTTACATTGCTTATATTATGAGCTGTATTGTCTATACCATAACTTTGGGATTTTACCCCATTTACTCCATTGTAAAATGCCGTAAACATAATTTTATCCTGTAATCTCTTTAATATCTTCCCATTTAACCCAGCTACCGCCCATACCAACTAAGGCCTCACCTTCTTCAAATTTAACTCCGGTGATAGGATAAGCGCCATAGGTTGAATTAACTGTTTTTCCATCTTCTCCTATATAGCTTGCTTTTACATAGTATTTTCCAGATGGTACAGGGTTTCCGCTATCATCTGTTCTATCCCAAACAATTTGCTTCATGCCAGCGGTCATATCTTTAACTTTCATTGTTCTTACAGGATCGCCGGCTTCATTATAAATTGTAAATGTTACAGGTTCACTATCTGATTTGTAAGCTGAATCAATCTTAGCTGTTTTGATATCAACGCTTGGGGTATGTCCTATGATTTTAAATGTTTGATCTTCTCCAACTACTGCTTTAACAGTTTCTTCTTGACCTTTATCATCGACTAATTTTACATATATAGTTTCACCAGGTCCAGCTATTTCTTTATCCACTTTACCTGTAATATCTATTTTATCCTCGCCATTTTTCTTAAGCTCAAAATCTTCAGTATCAATATCAGTCTTTTTACCTTTTTGCGGTTCTTGCGGTAAATACATATTGATTTGAAACTGTATATCATCATCTGCTACTACAAGATAATTATCTTTAACTGTTGCAAGTTTTCCTACTGCTGCTAATGCACTCATACCAGTACTTGCCGCAATAGAGTTTTGTAATTTACTCATCGCATTTACAAGTTGAGTCATAGTTTTATTGGTGTTATCTTGCATCTCAAGTGCTGAAAGTTGTGCTGTTTGGGTAAGCATTTTTTCAGTATCCATAGGATCGGTTGGATCTTGATGTTGAAGTTCTATTAAAAGAAGCTTTAAAAATGCATCCTTGTCAAGTTCTGCTCCAGGATTATAAACCAATCCATCATCTCCACCATTTTCTCCGGCTCTAGTGTTTCCTTTAGTATTTGGCATATCTTTGGTGTTAAGTGCTGCTAAAGGACCTTGAAGAGTTTGTGTATTTATATTTGACATAAAAATCCTTTTTTATATATTTTTAAAGCTTAAAGCAAAAAATATTCCATTTAAAAATATTTTGCTAAAACCATTTCTAAGCTTGGTTTTTCTTGAATTTCTTTTTCAAAATTCACCTTATCTTCTTTATTGTTATTATTTTTTTGTTTTTGCGGATGATTTTGCTCTTTTCTTTCTTGGTTGTTAAAATTCATTTCTAAATTTGTAAAGCCCATATTTACAAGAGCATTTTTAAACTCAGCTTGATGTTGTATGAAAAGATTTAAAGTGTTTTGGTTAGAATTAAAGCTGATGTTTAGGTTAGATCCTCTTTGAACCAATGTTACTTCTACTTCCCCAAGATTATGTGGATTAAGAGTTATACTAAAGCGTGTTATAGGTGCTTTATAACTTTCTAATTTTTCTTTAAATTCTTGAGCAAAATCATTGAAAGTTTCTTTCATGGGAATATTTTGGTTTTTTACAAAATTATTAGAAACTCTATTCATTTCTTTCACATAAGAATTTAAATTTTCCTCGCTATGATCTTTTTCATCTTTTATAATTTCTTTAGTACTTTTAAAAATATCACTAAAATTATCTATATTTTGAGTGTTTTTTTCTATTTTTAATTGTTTTTCTTGAGAGGCTAATAAATTTTCTAAATTAACTTTTAAATCTTGATTTTGATTTGGTAAATTTTGTATGTTTTTTGTATTCGTGAATTCTGTTTTTAAATCTCTTGAATTTTCTAAAACAGAACTTATTTTTTTACTAAAGCCATCTTCGCTAGTGGTTAATTTTTCATTTTTTAATATTTCTTTAAAATCTATTTTTTCATTGTCTTTAATTTCTTTTTTTAAGTTTGTATTTTGAGTTATATTAATAAGCTCTATATCATTGGCTTTATTATTATGTTTAGTGGTTATGTTTTGTATGTTTTTCGTGTTTTTTGTTTCTTTTTCATTTTGAATTTGAATTTTTTCTACAAATTTCTCTTTAAAATCTATGTTTTGAATATTCTCTTTTGCTTGTACTTGTACTTTTGTATCTTTTTTTGGAAGTTCTATATTTTTTAAAGCAGAAGAAAGCAAAGAAATACCTTCATTTTCTTTGCTTTTTACATTTTTGCTTGTATTTGGTTCTTCTTTTAAAAGTTTAGTAATTTTTTGATTGATTAAATCTTGAAAAACATTAGTATTGTTTTGTTTTTGTTGTTCAATTAAGTCTTTATTATTTAAATTTGAAGTTTTAAAAAAACCTTTTTTTTCAAGATTTGGAAAGGTTTCTTTTAAATCTTTAATTTGCTCAAATTTTATATTTTTGATATTTAACCCCAGCTCTTTTGCAACATTAAAAAGTTCATTAATATTTTTTATATTTTTTAATCTATGTAAGTTTTTTTCAAGAGCTAAAATAACAGTATTATCTTGCACGAGTTTGTTTAATTTTATATCCTTACTATCACTTTGTAAAACTTCTAATAAAGAAAGAATTTGCATAAAATTTGCACCTTCAAAAAGCTTTATAGCATCTTTTTCATCTAGCGAAAGTTTATTATTGGTGTCTTTTAAGTCTTTATCTTTGCTTGAGTTTTCTTTTTGTGGTACTTTAAAATCTTTTGATATGCTTTTATCTTTTTCATTTATTGCTTGTAATAAGGAATTTAAAAATTCCTCTCCATCGCTTTGTGAATTAGTACTTTCTTTGCTAGGATTTTCATTTTGTGGAGCGATGTTTAATAAATTTAAAGCATCGCTTGTTTGGATATTTGACATTAATTAACCTACTAAAAAATTATTTTTTGCTAAATTTGGAAATAAATTTTGCAATTGTGCTGCACAATCAAGTTTTAAATTTTCATGAGAAAGATTAAAGTTTTTAAATATTACTAACAATTCTTCTATATTTTTAGCGTTTAAAACAGCATTTTCATTATGAGCATCATCTAAAATTTCACTTACTTTACTTGAAAGCTTTGCATAGTTTAATTCTTTTTCTTCGTTTGAATTTACAACTTCTAAATAATTTAAAAGTTCCATAAAATGCTTACTATTTAAAACTGAAGTTCCTTGTTTTTCTAAGTTAGCGTTAAAGATTTGAGTATTTAGGTTTGACATATTTTTCTCCTTAAAAATAATTCTTATCCAAGACAAAAGCAACAAGTGTTCCAATTTTCTAATCTTAATTTTTAAGCATTTTTTTTATATAATATTAGATTTTAATTTTAAGACTTTGGAGAAAAACTTGGATAATATTAGAAATATAGCCGTTATAGCTCACGTTGATCATGGTAAAACAACGATGGTAGATGAGCTTTTAAAGCAATCAGGAACTTTTAGTGAGCGTGAGCAAATAGCAGAGCGTGTGATGGATAGTAATGATATAGAAAAAGAAAGAGGTATTACTATACTTTCTAAAAATACTGCTATTAACTATAAAGGCACTAAAATAAACATCATAGACACTCCAGGCCATGCTGATTTTGGTGGTGAAGTTGAGCGTGTATTAAAAATGGTTGATGGGGTTTTGCTTTTAGTTGATGCGCAAGAAGGGGTTATGCCTCAAACTAAATTTGTGGTAAAAAAGGCTTTATCTTTAGGGCTTAAACCTATTGTTGTTATTAATAAAATCGACAAACCAGCTGCTGATCCTGAAAGAGTGATCAATGAAATTTTTGATCTTTTCGTGGCTTTAGAGGCAAATGATGAACAACTTGATTTTGCTGTAGTTTATGCGGCTGCTAAAAATGGTTATGCAAAACTCGCACTTGAAGATGAAAGCACTAATATGGAGCCATTGTTTAAGACTATACTTGAGCGCGTACCTGCTCCAAGCGGTAGTGATGAAAATCCTTTACAGCTTCAAGTTTTTACTCTAGGTTATGATAATTTCGTTGGTAAAATAGGAATTGCAAGAATTTTTAATGGTAGAGTAAAGAAAAATCAAAATGTAATGCTTGCTAAGGCAGATGGTTCTAAAATTAATGGAAGAATTTCAAAACTTATTGGTTTTATGGGTCTAGAAAAAATGGACATTGAAGAAGCAGGAACTGGCGATATTGTAGCAATTGCAGGTTTTGAAGCTTTAGATGTAGGAGATAGTGTTGTAGATCCAAATAATCCTATGCCACTTGATCCTTTACATATAGAGGAGCCAACTTTAAGTATAGTGTTTTCAGTAAATGATGGTCCTTTAGCGGGTACTGAAGGCAAACATGTAACTTCAAATAAAATTGCAGAACGCTTAGAAGCGGAAATGAAAACTAATATTGCTATGAAATATGAAAGTACAGGTGAGGGTAAATTTAAAGTAAGCGGAAGAGGCGAGCTGCAAATAACTATCTTAGCGGAAAATATGCGTAGAGAAGGCTTTGAGTTTTGCATGGGAAGACCTGAAGTTATTGTTAAGATAGAAGATGGTGTTAAAACAGAGCCGTTTGAGCATTTAGTGATTGATGTGCCTGATGATTTTACCGGAGTAGTGATTGAAAAACTAGGCAAAAGAAAAGCCGAAATGAAAACTATGACACCAACTGGAGATGGTCAAACTAGACTTGAGTTTGAAATTCCTGCACGTGGGCTTATAGGATTTAGATCACAATTTTTAACAGATACTAAAGGCGAGGGTGTGATGAACCATAGCTTTTTAGAGTTTCGTCCATTTAGTGGAGCAGTTGAAAAAAGAAATAATGGTGCGTTGATTTCTATGGAGAATGGTGTTGCACTAGGGTATTCTTTATTTAACCTACAAGATAGAGGGGTATTGTTTATCGATCCTCAAACAAAAGTATATACAGGTATGATTATAGGTGAACATTCACGCCCAAATGATTTAGATGTTAATCCTATTAAAGGTAAAAATTTAACTAATGTTAGGGCAAGCGGAAGTGATGATGCGATTAAGCTTGTGCCACCTAGAAAATTAAGCCTTGAAAGAGCATTAGAGTGGATAGAAGAAGATGAGCTTGTAGAGGTTACTCCGCAAAATATTAGAGTTAGAAAAAGATATCTCGATCCTACTCAAAGAAAAAGAATGGAAAAGGCTAAGTCTTAATGGATTTTGAAGCCATAAGGCAAGCTTTAAATAAAAGACTCAAAGCTTTACAAATTTTAGCATTTGCTGAAGCTTTGGTTATATTTTTTCTTGCTTTTCAATTTAGCAAAGATATAATTATGGCTTTGTTTTTTGCTGTTTTAGCAGGAGTTTTGTTTTTTAGAATTTTAGGAAGAAAGCTTATGTGGGGATGCAATGAGCTTGTATTTAAAATGTGTGAGGAATTTTTAAAACAAAACAATGCTAAATTTGATAAACAAGGCTTTAATCAAAAAGATTTTGAAAAAATTGCTTTTGATTTTTCTTTAAAAACTTATCATTCTCAAAATTCTTTTATTTTTGACGATTTTACCCTTTATGATGTGAAATTTAAAGATGACTTTGGGAATTTCTTTTGCGGAATTTTGCTTTATAGTAAGAAGTTAAAAGAAGATATTAATTCAAGTGAAAGTATTTTTGAAAAGGTAAAGGATAAAGAATTTTCTACACAAAGAGTTTTGAAAAAAGATGATTATTTGCTTATAGCAAGTTTGAAAAATCCTTTTTTTGCTGATTTAAAAATATCTTGCGAGTTAAATTTTAAACTTTTTAGAGTTAATTTAGAAAAAATTCAAGCTTTTATAAATGATTAAGCTTAGTTTGCTTAATCATTTTGTTCTAAATTATTAATTTCTTGTATTTTTAAATTCTCATTTTTTCCCATTAAATTTTGTATGGTTTGGATTTGCTCTTTAGAAGCATAGCTTATGTCTTTTAAAACTATCCAAGTGATTTTTTGATCACAAGGCTTGTTGAGTTTATTTTTAAAGATATAAAAGGATTGAGTATTATTTGGTAATAATTCATTGGCGTTTAAACCTTGCACATAAAGTTTATCACCTTCTTTTTTAGGAAAAGCACGAATAATTTTTTTAATAAAAGGATTTTCTTTGCCTTCTTGTAAAAATAACGCAACCACTACTATATCACCTTTTTGACTTACATGACTAAAATGAATTTCTAAAGGATAAGATTTTTTATCAATAGAAATTTTTGATGGAGCGTGAAAGTGAAAATGAGATAAATTATATGCTGTATTATCTAGCACAATATGACTTCCATTGCTTGCAAAATGCATTTTTATGGTATAACCATCATTTATTAGACCAAAAGAATCATTGGTGTAGTTAAATTCAAAAGAGTGATTTTTATTAATAATTTTTTTGGTGTTTATATTGATAAAATTTTGGTTTAAACCACTTTCGCAATAAACCCAATTTTTATCCAAATTTTTCCATTTATCTTTGTCTAAAAAATTTCCATGCGAGGCATTTTGTGGCATTTGTTCATAGGCAAAAAGCATGCTAGTGGCAAATAAGCTAAAAAGTAATGTTTTCAATTTCATAATATTCCTTTTTTAGTATAATTATAAAAAAATGTACCATATAAGAAGCTTATGTTTAAAAATAATTACATTAAAATTAAATATTATGAAGAAATTACAGATGATATCAAGGATAAATTGATTGATATATCAGAGGATAGTGTGAAAAATTCTCATGATTTTTTATCTAATTTTGATAGAGAAAAGATTAAAAATGATCTTTTAAATTCTTAAGTATTTTTTAGTTTAAATTATTTGATTTGCTATGATAAAGACTAAATGATTGGATTTTTAGTATTTGTGGATGATAAAATTGAAATGTTGTTTTTAAGATCAAAATATTTTAATCAAGCTATATGGAGTGCTTTAATATCTAAAACCATAAGTGATTATCATTTGAAATATGTTGAATTAAATAAAAGATAATTATAAGGTGTATAAATTTTATCAGAAAAATAGTTTTATACAAGAGGGTGAATATAAAGATGAATATGGTTTTATTGTTTTAAAAATGAAATTTTAGCTTTCTTTGCCATCTTTGATAGGCACAAAAAAGCATTCATCTAAAACTTCTTTACTAATTTCTCCGTCTTTTTTGGTAAATTTAGTAATAAATTGTTGATTTCCTATGAGTAAAGGAGCTACTAAAATTCCATTATTTTCAAGTTGATCGAATAATACATTTGGAATGTGCTCTGCAAAAGCTGAGAATAAAATTCTATCATAAGGTGCATAATTTTTCCAACCATTTTGCCCATCATCAAATTTTACATGAATATTAGCATAGTTTAGTTTTTTAAATTTTTCTATAGCACTAATTGCAAGTTTTTCAATGCGTTCTATGGTGAAAACTCTTCTAATGAGCTTGCTCAAAATTGCAGCTTGATACCCGCTACCACAGCCTATTTCTAAAACACTGTCGGCATTTTTAAATTCAAGGGCCATGGTCATTTTTGCTACAGTTAAGGGCGAGCTTATCCATTGATTTCCCATTAAAGGAAGTGCATCAAGTCTATAAGCATGCATTTTTAAAGGTGAAAAAATTTCTCTTGGAGTAGAACAAAAAGCTTCGAACAACTCTTCATTAATAAAAGTATTTTTGCGAATTTCTTCTGCCATAGTTTGACACTGTTTTTGTTCAAATATATGAATCAATAAGCACTCCTTAATAAAAGTGTTATTTTATCTTAAAAATTATTTATCTAGCTTAAAGTTCTTAAGGCGTAAACGCCTTAAGATTAATCAAGTGTATAAAGGATATTTGAGCCATCTTGATAAGATAAGATGTGTGTTTTGCCATCTTTGAAGAATAAACTTCTTGCATTGGTGATATTTTCTGGATAAGAAATAGTTTTTACAATTTCTTCTTTATCTAAATCAATTACAGCAATAACATTATGTTTTTTGCTTAATGCATAAATTTTACCATCTTTAAATGCCATTGAAGTTACATAAAGATCACCTAAAGTTTTTCCATCTTTTAAGTCAGCTTTAGGAGTAAATTCAGCTGAAAGAACTCTATCTGCTAAAGAAATTTTAGAGATTACAAAAGTTTTAGCATCTTTATTGTTTGGAACGGTAGCAAGATACATATATTTTCCATCTGTTGTTGTGCTTAAAACATGGTGGAATTTAGCTCTAACCGTATCAATTCTACCACGACCAAGATCTTTACCTTGTCCTTCGAAATTATTTGCACCTCTTACAAAATCAGCATATTGTAAAACTTCATTTGCGTTTGGATTTTGCGCAAATCTTAAGAAAGATTTATTAGAACCCATTAAGATATATTTGTCATTTAAATAAGGAATAATCCCCACGATAGGGTTAATTGTAGCTGAAAAATATGGATCTAATAGAAAATCTGCTTTGGTGCTAAAATTATCATCTAAGAAAAATACTTCCCATTTAGAACTTGCAACATATTCACCATTAATATAATCAAGTGTATTTATAGCTTTAGGAAGATCAATTTTTATTTCCCTTGCGATTTTCAGACTATCATCAATATTTGCAAATGGCGCATTGCTAATATTATTGTCAAATTGAATGCCTAATTTTTCACTTGCAGGCGCAAAAGCAAAATCAGGTTCTTTAACATCACGCTTTCCTAAGAAAGAAACACTTTTCCAGCTTTTGCTCCAGCCTGAATCATCCCAAATAATATATTTTGGATTCAAGCTAAAACGAACAGGATCACCTTGTCCACTATATGGAATAGGACCGGTACTTACGAAAGCTTGGAATACATTTGAAGCCACGATAAATGCAACAATAACCATAGCAGCTAGATTAAATTTGGTTAATTTTCTAAAGCTAGCACCTTCCATCTCTTTTTCAAAAGAACCAAATTTTGGAGCAAAAGCAAAAATAACACCAAGCAGTAAAACTACAGCCCAAAATACCACTTCAGCCCAAAAATAAGTATGCAAACCAAAAATAGGCAAACCAAAACCTTGATCAAGATCACGATGTGCATGACCACTTATATGGTTGAATGATTGCCATAAGCCAAAAGCAGTTGCAATCAAAAGGAAAGCTAAAAATTTACCTTTTATACCATAACGCACGATAAATAAAGCCGCTACACCGATATAAATCATAGATTCTCTTTGACCCCAGCAAGAAGTACAAGGGCTATCACCTAGCATATAACCAAAAATTAAGTTTGCAGTTCCAACAGGCATTAGGATAACTAAAAAACCTGCTAAACACATTAAAAAGTAAAAGAATTTAGTTTTGTTAATATCACACATATTACCACCTTATAGATTCATTAGGCCTAAAATTGCGCCTGATTTGCGACCTAGATAGTCAAATACCATAATAGCCCATGAAATTATAAGTATAGAAAAAGCGAGTTTTTCTTTTTCTGGTTTGATTATCATGAGAACTATGGCGATAAAAATTAACAAAAGTTCTAAAAACTCCATAATTACTCCTTGTAAATAAAATAAAAGTGTGAATTATATGATTTTGGATTTAATAAAATAAAAATATTAAAAAAATATAAAATATATAATTTTGAATGATGTAGAACATTAATGGTTTTGATGATTTAAAAATCATCAAAACTTAAGCTTCCTTTAGAGTAGTTTGTAACCTTGCTTTCAAAAAAGTTACTTTTTTGATCATTAAATTTAGAAAAATCATCTACCCATTTAATAGGATGTTTTGCATTATAGATTTTATCAAGGTTAATAGCAGTAAGTCTTTGATCAACAAGATAGTGAATATATTCTTCTATAATATCATCTGTAAAACCCATGATTTGATTTTGAGTGATATATTTACCCCATTTAATTTCAAGCTCACCTGCTTTTTTAAACATATCATAGATTTTACTTACATTGGTATCATTAAATAAATCAGGTCTTTCCTTGCGCACAGAATTGATCATATTTTGAAATAAAAGTAAGTGAGTAATTTCATCTCTTTGTATAAAACGAATCATTTGAGCTGAACCCAGCATTTTTCCTGCGCGCGCTAAAGCATAAATAGCAGTAAAGCCACTGTAAAAATACACTCCTTCCAAAATTTGATTTGCCACCATTGCAAGTAAAAGCTTATTATCATCTACTTCACCGGCTAGTTCTTCATAAATGCTTGAAATGAAATCATTTTTTTCTCTTAAAGTTTCATCATGCTTTTCCATTTCATAGATTAAATCTGTATTTTCACATATTGCTTCAACCATTACCGCATAAGATTTTGAATGATTTGCTTCTTCATAGGCTTGTCTTGCCAAAACTGCATTGATTTCAGGTGCTGTAATATATGGATTGATATTATCAGCAAGGTTGTTAGTCTGAAAGCTATCCATTGAGATAAGTTGTGACCAAACTAGATCATACATTCTTTTTTCTGCTATGGTTAAATTGCAGCGATAATCTAATGCATCTTTGGTTGTATCTACCTCTTTTGGAAACCATGTATTTGCTTCCATTAAATCCCAAAGTTTTAAAGCCCATGTGTATTTTGCTTTGGTGAAATTTAAAATCCCATGAGGATTACCATTGAATACTTTTCTATCATTTAAAGTTTCATTTGATTTTGGATTATAAATTCTTTTTCTATTCATTTGTCTACCTTTGTTACAATAACACTTTTGCTTAAAATATCATGCAAAGCCAAAGTATCTTTTCTTAAAAAACTTACCAAAAACCCAATTAATAAGCCAAAACTTACGATAAAAATTATATAACGCAAGAGTATTCTAAAAAAATTAAGTTTTTGGCCATTTTTAAGATCGATTAAATATAAATCATAAGCTTTAAGTCCAGGACTTTGAGCTTTTTTTACTAAAAATAAGGCTTGTAAAAGCCCAAAAATCAAAGGACATAAAAAAATTATAAATTGATTATTTAAAAAAGCTTCTTTAGAGCCAAGTGTAAAATAAAATAAATATAAAATAGGCACGTAAAGCAAAAATAGATCAATTAAAAAAGCCTTAAATCTTAAAAAGCGAGTAGCTATTTTTGCTTTAGTTTTCATTAGTTTCCACGACTACCAGGTTTGATAGCTTTGGTGCCCTTTTTACAAAGTGGACAAGCATTTGCTTCATAAATGTCAAATTCAAAATTTCCTAGTGCAAAAAGTGGTAAATTTTCAGGCAATTTTGCATTTTCTTTTCTTGGATTGTTTAAATTTTTTACTGTGCAAAAGCCACGATTTGCCAAAGCTGCAAAGCCTACCACTTCCCCACCTAAACTTTCGATGATTTTCGCACTCTCAAGTGCAGAACCACCTGTTGTAATAATATCTTCACAAACGATAAATTTTTCGCCTTTTTTTACTTCAAAACCGCGTCTAAGGCTCATTACTCCTTCTACACGTTCAGTGAAAATAAAGCGTTTGTTACAAGCTCTAGCAAGCTCATAACCTGCTAAAATTCCACCCAAAGCAGGAGAGCAAATGCTATTAAATTCAATATTAAAACTAGCAATAACTTTTGCAAGCTCCTCGCAAAGCTCACCTGCTAGTTTTGGATTTTCTAAAACTTTAGCACTTTGAAGATAAAACTCAGAGTGTTTTCCTGAGCTAAGTAAGAAATGTCCTTGTAAATATGCCCCACAATCTTTATAAATTTGTTCTAAGTTCATTATTAAACCTTTAAAAGTTCCGCTTCTTTATTTTTAACTAATTCATCTACCTTTGCTGTGTAGCTATCGGTTTGCTTTTGAACTTCATCATAAGCTTTTTTGGCTTCATCTTCTGAAATTGCTTTATCTTTTTCTAGCTTTTTAACCGCATCATTTGCATCTTTTCTAATGTTTCTAATGGCTACTTTAGCCTTTTCTCCCATAGCTTTGGCATTTTTAGCATTTTCTTCTCTTTGTTCTCTTGTCATAGGAGGGAAAAATAATTTCACACTTTCACCATCATTGTTTGGATTTACCCCTATGTTTGCTGCGGCAATAGCACTTTCTATGGCTTTTAGCATAGATTTCTCCCAAGGAGTGATACTAATGGTTGAAGCATCGGTTGCTAAAACTGTTGCCACTTGATTAAGTGGAGTTGCACTACCATAATAATCTACATGAACATGATCAAGTATGTTGATATTTACTTTGCCAGTTCTTATGGTGGTAAAATCTTTTTTTAAAACTTCTAGGCTTTTATCTGATTGTTGTTTTTGCTTAGTATAAATTTCATTTAGCATGGTTTGTCCTTTTATTTGCTAGTATTGTTTTCGCTAACTGGGGCACTTGGTGCAACTGGAATATTAGTCGTGTTTGTTTCAGGCGCTTTTGGCAAAATTTGTTCTGCTTTTTCAGCAAGCGAGTTAGAATTAGCATTATTATACATATAGCTAAGAGCAATTGTATTAGCAATAAGTAAAACACCCATTACAAAAGTAAATTTAGCTAAAAATCCTGCAGGACCCTTTGCTCCAAATAAACTTTCATTGCTTCCACTATAAGCTCCAAGTCCTATACTGGAACTTTTTTGTAATAAAACCGCAATACAAATAATCACAACAATTGCAAATTGTAAAATAATTAAAAGTGTAGTCATGAATTTTCCTTATTGAAAATAAAATGAGTATTTTAACTTAAAAATTTTGATAAAAACTTGAAAGAGGTAAAGAAATTTGCGAGAAATTTTCTCGCAAATTTTTATCTACTATTGAAGCTTCTTAAAATATTAAGAAGAGAAATAAAAAGATTGATAAAATCAAGATAAAGTGCAACTGCACCTTCGATTGGTGTTTCATAGTTTCCTCTAATGATGTTTTGAGTATCATAAAGAATATAAAAAGAGAATAAAATTGCACCAATACCAGAAATAGCTAAACTTAAAAGCGAGCTTTGGAAAAAGATGTTAATTAAAGAAGCTACCACGATAACAATTAAAGCTACAAAAAGCATTTTCCCCATCATAGTAAAGTCTTTTTTTGTATTCATAGCAAATACACTTAAAGCACCGAAAGCTACTGTTGTTAAAGCAAAAGCTTGAGCGATGATACTAGCTCCAGCAGGGAGTGCTAAAACTGAATATAAAAGTGGTGTTAAAGTAAGTCCTGAAACAAAAGTAAAAGCAAAAAGTAAAATTAAATTAAGCGGAGCTTCTCTTTTTTTCCATTGTAATGCAAACAATAAACCAATTTCTACGATAAATAAAATCCAAAAAGTTGCTTGAGATTGTGCAAATAGATGTGCTAAAGCAAAAATTCCTATATAAGCACCCGCTGTTGCAGCTAATAATGAAGCAGCAAAAAGCTGATAGGTTTGTTTTATAAAAATGCTTAAATCACTTCTAGCATAACCTTCAAATTCTTGAGTTTTAGAGTTAGAATAATCTCTATCATAAAGACTCATTAAAATCCTCCAATAATTTTTAAAATTAGAATTTACAAAAAAAAGATAAATAAAAGATTAAAATTGTATAAAAATATAATGAAAAATAAATTTATATAAAAAATAATTTAGTATAATTTTGCAATCAAAACCAAAAAAGGACTTTTTTGAAAGATTTGATCGAGGGTGCTTTAAAATTTATGCAAGAAGATTTTAAAGAACATGCAGAACTTTTTGAGAGTTTGAAAAATAAACAAAATCCCCATACGCTTTTTATAGGTTGTGCTGATTCAAGAGTGATACCAAATTTAATTACCAATACAGGTCCAGGAGAACTTTTTGTTATAAGAAATATAGGTAATATTGTTCCACCTTATAGAATAGGAGATGATTTTTTAGCAACTACTTCGGCTATTGAGTACGCTTTTAATTCTTTGCATATTAAAAATATTATAGTATGCGGACATAGTAATTGCGGGGGGTGTGCAGCTTTGTATGCCAATGAAAATGATTTAAAAAATATGCCAAATGTTAGAAAATGGCTTACCTTGCTTGAACCTATCAAAAATAAAGTTTTAAAAGTTGCAAAAGATGATTTAGCTATGAGATCTTGGATGACTGAGAAGATGAATTTGGTTAATTCTTTGCAAAATTTATTAACTTATCCAGGTATAGAGGATGCTTTAAATAAAAAGGAAATTGAACTTCATGCTTGGTATTATATCATAGAAACAGGTGAAATTTATGAGTATGATTTTAGTTTTGAAAATTTTGTTTTAATACAAGAGAGGATAAAAAAATATGAATAAAATTTTTAAGTTTATTTTAGTGTTTTTGTGTGTTAATATCTTATATGCACAAGAAAAAAATATTTTGGAAGATAAGAATAGTATTTTTGCTTTGGTGCAAGATTATATAGAACTTAATTTGCTTTTGGAAAGTTTCAAAAACAGTGATACAAATAGTACTGAATTTCAAGATAATATAAAAGAAATAGAAAAGCAAAAAACAACAATATTAACAACATTGCCTTTAAAGATGGTTTCTCAAAAAATTGACGATAAGGAAGCTAAAGAATTTTTAAAAACAAAAAATGTTTTACAAAATAGTATTAAAGAGGCTCAAAACAAAAAAAAATATTATGAGTATGTAGATAATAAGATTAAATTTTTAAATTTAACATCTGCAGAATATTTTTATCTTTGTATATTTGAACTAGAAAAAGTTTTTGCAGAAGGAGCACAAAGTCAAGAGATAAAAAATATTATCGATAAAAGCATTGATGCACTTAAGGAAGATTTTGTATTTGATTTTACTTTAGATAAGGAAAAAATTAATAATATTGAACACTTGAGAGCTTTGGAAATAAGCGAAAATAATTTAAGAAATACTATTAAATCTTACAATGAAATCTTAGTATATCTGAGAAATAATGCAAATTTATTAGAAACAAATTTTTTATTTACCGGTTTAGGTTTGCAAAATGCTATTAATTATATCAATGAGCAAACTTCTATTAGTAGTATTAATATTGGAAAAATAGTTATTTCTATTATTGTGGTTGCTTTATTTTATTCTTTAAAATTCTATCTTGCGAGAATTTTATATTTTATTCTAATACGCTTACTTGGGAAAAAATCGGCTAATATAGAAATAAAAACCCATTTTTTAGAGAAACTTCAAGGACCAATCGGATGGTTTTTATTTGTATATGCTTTAGGCATATGTTTTACTATTCTTTACTATCCAGCTCCGGTAGATATAAGAATTAGCAATGTTTTATCTATAATTTATGTCATTTTAACTGCTTGGCTTGTAATTAATATTTTTGATAGTTATGGTATGGTTGTTGTAGCAAAGCTTGCAGAAAAAAGTGGCAAGCGCGAAGTAGTAAATTTAATTATTAAAATTTTATATTTTATAATTATAGTAATAGCTGTTTTGTTTGTTTTGGCGCATTTAGGATTTAATATTTCGGCATTAATTGCATCTTTAGGTATAGGTGGTTTAGCTGTAGCTTTGGCAGCTAAAGATATCATTGCAAATTTCTTTGCTTCAGTGCTTTTGCTTTTTGATAATAGTTTTAACCAAGGAGACTGGGTAGAAATTTCAGGTATAGAGGGAACTATAGTAGAAATTGGACTTAGAAAAACTACTATTAGAACTTTTGATAATTCTTTGGTTTTTTTACCAAATTCAACTATTATGGGAACAAATATTAAAAATTGGAGCAAGAGAAAAGTTGGTCGTCATGTAAAATTATTTGTTGGTGTAACTTATGATGCAAAACCTGAGCAACTCGAACAATGTGTGGAAGATATAAGATATTTATTGGCCACTAGTCCTTTAATAGCACAAGTTGATGATAGTGCGCTAAATCATGGTGGAACACGCGCTAAATATAGACAAAATCTAGTTTCAGTAAATGACTTAGAAGGGTACAAAAATAGTACTTATGTAGCCGTGAGTGGTTTTGGCGCAAGTTCTATTGATATAGAGGTGTATTTTTACACCAAAGCAGTGGATGCTGCAGGTTTTAGGGCAGCTAGACAAAGTATTTTACTTGAACTCATGAAAATTGTTGAGAGAAACAAACTTAGTTTTGCTTTTCCTTCGCAAAGTCTTTATATAGAAAAAATTAATAAAGAAGACAAAGAAGAGTTATTGTCTTAATAAGCTCTTCTTTGATCATCACATTCTATTATTATCTTATCTGCAATAATAATACTCCCATTTTTACTTCCTTTTATTTTTACAAGAGAACCTTTTTTTAAATCTTGAACATTAGCTTGTTTTTTATTGCTTCCAAAAATTCCACAACTATAAATATCAATATGTGTTTGGGGTAATATAGTGATGACTAAGTTATTATCAAAATTTGTTTGGATGCTTATTGTGTGTGCGGTAGTATTTTTTAAAATACCTTGGACTTTATAAGCAAATGTAAAAGTGCTAATACATGCTAGTATAAGAAAAAAACGCATTAAAATAACTCCTTTTTAGGAGTTATTTTACTTAAAAATTTTAATAAGCTCTTTTTTTGCATTCGATTTTGATTTCTTTGGCGGTTATATTTTGAACTTGGTTTGGTGTTTGTGGATTTGGCGTAGTTTGGGCATAGCCATGGAAAACTTCAGCTTCTATAAAAGTTCCTACTTTTAAATCTTTAAAAGTGCCGTATTTATCCATACCAAAAATACCACAATCATCCATATCAATTTCTGTATTTGGTAGAATTTTGATATTCATTTTTTCTCCATAGGTAGTATCGATTAAAATAGTTTTAGCATTGTCATTTACATCTGCTATTACACCATAAATTCCACCTGCATAAGCAAGACTTGAAAGGCTTAAAGCTGTTAATAATGTAGCGATTTTCTTTTTCATTTTATCTCCTTTATTTTTATGCAAGAATTATATAATTTTTTGAGTGAAGCAAGAGTGAATTTAGATATAATTTAAGAAATTCACAAAATGAGGTACATATGAGAGGGTTTTTACATTGTTTTTTTGCTTTTTTACTTGCAAGTTTATTATTTGCTTGTTCTAAAAATGAAGATAAGAGTTCTGCTATAAGAGCTTATGGTTTTGATGAAAATACACAAAGCATTTTTGTGGAGTTTAATACTAATATTATTAATCAAGATATAGGTATTATAAAAGAAAGAGAGATTGTTATTAACAATCAAAATACAAAGGTAAAATACGAGTTTGAAACGCCTACAAGGTTAAATATTTTTGCAAATTTAAAAGCAAATCAAAAGTATGATATTTCTGTGGACTTAAATGATATTTTAGCTAATGAAAAAATACAATTAAAGGTACAAACTCCTTTTGAAAAATTAGACATTAAAGGATATTTTCAAAGTATTTCAAATGATAAAAGTGTGTTAATTTTAAATATTCAAAGTTTTTACACTCTTAATAAAGATGAATTATTAAAAGCTATAAAAATTACCACCCAAGATCAAGAAATTCAAATAGATAAAATTATCATTCAAAGTGATATGGCAAGCGTATATTCTAAACCGCTTAGCATTAAAAACACAAATACAAATGTAAAAGTAGTTTTAGATAAAGAAATTTTGGGTTTAGAAAAAAATGTAGATTTGGAGTATATTTTACTTGCAAAGAGTGAATTTGTTTTTCAAAATTCGAATGTGGTTAATAAAAACATAGAATTGCTTTTTTCTCAAAATATTTCACAAGATCAAAATTTAAAAGAGTTGATTTTTATTAGTCCTGAGGTAGATTTTAAGGCATTAGCATTTGGAAATAAAATCAAACTTATGGGAAATTTTTCTCCAAATAAAACCTATGAAATTCAACTCGCTCAGGGGATTAAAAGCGCTGATGATGTTAGCACAAAAGAAAACTTTAAAACTCAAGTGAGTTTTAAAGATTATGAACCTGCAATAAGTTTTACAAATCAAGGGGTATTTTTATCAAGCAAAGCAAGTAAAAAAATAGCTTTTAAGAGTATGAATATTAAAAAGGTTCGTTTGGAAGTTTATCAAGTATTTTCAAATAACTTAAGTGAATATTTAAGATATAAAAACCTTCAAGGTGCTAAAAATTTAAGTGATTATGATAGTGATATTTTTTCAGAGAGCGATTACACTAGTGAAATAGTGTTAAAAAAAGACTTTGATATAAAAAACACCAAAAATCAATGGCAAGAAAATGAAATAGTATTAGATGGTTTAAAAAATTTAAGCGGTGTATTTATAGTGAAGCTTTATTTTAAAGAAGAAGATGTTGATTATGTTTTTGATGAGGGAATGGAGAGTTGGAAAAAATATAGATTTTTTAATCAAAAAGCAAAAGTAAGTAAGAACTTAATTTTTTCAGATATAGCTTTGATTGCTCAAAATTTAAATAAAAAGCTCTTTGTGGATGTGAGAGATTTTACTACACAAAAGGCTTTAGATGGGGTTAAGGTTGATGTGATTAGCAAAAGTAATCAAGTTTTAGCTTCTAAAATGAGTGATGATAATGGTTTGGCTGTTTTTGATAATATTGATGAATCAAAAGCTTTGTTTATCATTGCTTCAAAAGATAAACAAGCTTCTATTTTGCGCTTAAGTTCACCTTTATTATATGATGGCTTTGATGTTGATGGCTTTGATTTGACTTCTCAAAATAAAGTATTTATTTACACAGAAAGAGGGGTTTATAGACCAGGTGATGATATCCATTTAACTATGGTTGCAAGAAATGATAAAGGAATTGTCAATCATCCTGTATTTTTAAGTTTTTTTGACCCACGCAATAAAAAGCTTTTGGATAAAATTAAACTTGAACCTTTGGGTAATGGAACTTTTTATAAAAAGATTTCACTTAACCAACAAGCTTTAAGTGGAGTGTATTTAGCTAGGGTTGAATTTGCAAATGCTATTTTTGATAAAGAAATTTTAGTGCAAAATATAGTGCCAAATCGTATAAAAGTATCCATGCAAGCTCCAAAAAGTATAAAAGAAAATGAAAAATTAGATTTTAATATTAGTTCAAAATATCTTTTTGGAACACCAGCAAGTAATTTACAATATCAAGTTGATTTGTTTGTGAGCAAAAAAGAATATAAAAATTCAAAATATCCAGAATATATTTTTTCAAATCCTAGTGTTTTAATACAAAAATATCAAGATAATTTAAAAGGTATTTTAAATGAAAATGGCTTTGTAAAGCAAGAATTTATTTTAAAAGATTTTTTAAAAAATACTCCATATAATTTAGAAGCTAGCATAAGGGCTAGAGTTTTTGAAAAAGGTTCAAGGTCGGTTGAAGCACTTGTAAATTCACAAGTAATATTGCATGAGTATTTTGTAGGTATTAAGCGTTTGAAAAATCATTATTTAAGCTCGGGTTCTATTGTCAATTTTGAAGCCATTGTGAGCGATTTAGATAAGAATTTAGTAGCAAATAGGGAAATTAAATACACCATTTATGCAAATGATTATTCTTGGTGGTGGGATTATGATAATTATGATGATTTTTTAAAATCACTCAAAAAGGATAAAAACACACAAATTGTTACTCAAGGAACTATTTTAAGTAAAGATAGACCGGTTAAAATAGAGTTTGATCCAAAAGAATACCATGGTGAAATGTTTATAGAACTTGAAGATGTACAAAGTAAAACAAGCACGGGAGAGTTTTTTTATATTAGTAGTTTTGGTGCGCCAAGTAATGCTGATATAGTGAGTTCTTTAAAGATTAAAAGTGATAAAAAAGAATATAAACCAAATGAAACAGCTTTTATAGAATTTGAAAGTGTTAAAGGTGCAAAAGCCATCGTTACTTTAAATGATAATGCAAAGGTTTTAAAACGCTTTGTGATAGATACGCATGAAGATATTACAAAGGTTGAAATTCCTATTCTTAAAGAATATATGCCAAATGTTTATGTGAGCGTGATTTTACTTCAAGATTATGATCAATATACCAACGATAGAGCCTTAAGACTTTTTGGCGTGGTGCCTTTAAATGTAGTAGATGAGCAAAGTAAAATCGAGCTTGATTTAAAAGTACCGGATAAAATCATGCCAAAACAAGATTTTGAAGTAGAAATTCAAAGTAAAAACAAGCAAAGTTATACTTATACTGTAGCTATTGTAGATGAGGGCTTGCTTGATGTGAATGCTTTTAAAACCCCAGATATTTGGGGGTATTTTTACCAAAAAACACGCTTTAACATGAGTATATATGATACCTATGATAAAATTATTGCTAAAAATATTTCTAATGCTTCTAAGGTATTAACTACAGGTGGTGATGTTTTCTTAGAAAGTAGAGCAAATAAAAGCAAAAATGATGAAAGAGCAAGACGCTTTAAACCGGTTGTATTGTTTCAAGAACCAGTACAAAGTGATGAAAATGGTTATGCAAAATTAAAATTTAATATGCCATCATACTTAGGTTCGGTTAGAGTTATGGTAGTGGCAAATAATTTAGCAGGTTTTGGCAGTGTTTCTAAAGATATCCAAGTTAGCGCACCTGCTGTAATGCTTGAAACTTTGCCAAGGGCCTTAAGACTTGATGATGAGTTTAAGCTTTTGGTGCAAGTATTTAAAGTAGATGATGATGTAAAAAATGCAAAACTTAAACTAAAAACAAAAAATTCACTCATAAATTTTGAAAACGATGAAATTTTAATTAATTTTGACAATGAAAAAACAAAAGATATTTATGTTAATGCAAAAGTAAATTCAAACAAGCTTGGAGTAGAAGAAATAGAGTTAAGTTTAAATGCAAAAGATTACACCTATACTCAAAATACGCAAATTGATATAAAAGCGCTAAATACCGTTACTTATGAGGGTAAATCTTTTAAAATTCCTGCAAATACTTCTATGGAGTTTAAAATCACACAAGATTATATTAATCCAGTAGCGTTTTTAAGTGTAAGCTCTAAGCCTATTTTAAATATAAATCATAGATTAAAATACTTGCAAAATTATCCTTATGGATGTATAGAGCAAAGTACTTCAGCGGTTTTACCACAACTTTTTTTACAAAAACTTGATCAGGGGGCAAATGAGCAAAAAAATATTAACAATATCAATGCATTGCTAAGTAAATACGCAAATTTTCAAACTACTAATGGTGGTTTTGCTTATTGGCAAGGACTTAAAGATTCTGATGCTTGGGGAAGTAATTACGCGGGTATGTTTATGATTTTAGCTAAAGAAAGAGGCTATTATGTGAGCGATGGAATGTTTAAAGCATGGCTTGATTATCAAAAACACTATGTTTTAAAAGCTCAAACAAATAAAGAAATTAAAATAAATTCTTTATATCTTTTAGCCTTAGCCAAAGAGCCAAATTTAAGCATAATGAATGCTATTTATGAAGATAGTGCTTATTTGCAAAGCTTAAACAATGTAAGTCTTTGGCAACTTAGCGCAGCTTATAAATTAGCAGGTTTTGATGAGGTGGCTTTGAATATAGCTAAAAATTTAAGTACAAAGCCTGATGAAAAAGTTAATTACACTCATACTTATGGATCTTTTTTAAGAGATGAGGCTATTATTGCAAATGCGTATAAAATAATCTATGGTAAAGATAATGATGAATTATTAGATGATATTAAAAAAACTTTAGAAAGCCAAGCTTGGCTTAGCACTCAAAGCACAGGTTATGCTTTATATGCTTTAGCAAATAGCTTTAGTGATGAAAGCTCTAAAACTATCAATGCAAGTCTAAAAATTAATGGTGAGAGCAAAAAGCTCAATACAAGTTTTTCTAAATTTGAGTTTAATCAAGGCAGTGCTTTGATAGAAGCTAAAGAAGATACCTATGTGCATTTTGGAGTAGAGGGTATTAAAAAAGGTATTGCCGAGCCTTTTGCACAGCGTATGTATATAGAAAGAAGTTTTTATGATGAAAATGGAAATGAAATAGATGAAAGCACTATAAAGAGCTCCCAAATTTTTTATATGAAATTAAAAATATCAAATAAAAATTATCCAGGTACTTCTAATATAGCTTTAACTCAAATTTTACCAAGTGGATGGGAGATAGTGCATGATCTTTTAAATGATGAAGCTCCTGATTTTGTGAAAAATTCTTATTATGATTTTGTAGATATAAGAGATGATAAGATTATGTATTTCTTTCCTTTATACTCTGATGAATCAAGAGAATTTTTTGTGAAATTAAGCGCTGTTACTCCGGGTGTTTATACTTTGAGTGGAGCTTATGCTGAGGCAATGTATGATAATGCTTATAAAGCTTTAAGTGAAAGTAAAAGAGTCAAAGTAGTGCAGTGAAAATCAAAATAAGCCTTGCAGTATGCTTTTTAAGCCTATGTTTTTACATAGGCTTGATTTATTTTAGTTTTGATAGCAAGGATTTATTTAAAGGCACTTATGGCAAGGTTTTGCTTGATAAAAATAAAGAATTCCTTAGTGTATTTTTAGATGCTAATGAACAATGGCATTTAGAGAGTGAGTTTATACCGCAAAAATTAAAAACTGCAGTTACTTTATATGAAGACAAAAACTTTTATTCTCATCATGGAGTGGATTTTTTAGCGATTATAAGGGCTTTTAAAAATAATCTTTTTTCAAGTAAAAGAAGTGGTGCAAGCACAATTTCTATGCAAACAATCAAACTTCTAGAGCAAAACAAACGCACATATTTTAATAAATTTAATGAAATCATCAAAGCCTTTGCTTTAGAAAGCACTTATGAAAAAGATGAAATTCTAAAGCTTTACTTAAACAATGCTCCTTATGGAGGAAATTTAGTAGGTGTTGCAAGTGCTGGTTTGTTTTATTTTGAAAAAGATTTAAAAGATCTTACTTGGAGTGAAGCAGCTTTGCTTGCTGTACTTCCTAATAATCCAGGTTTAATTAATCTTGAAAAAAACAAAGATAGACTTCTAAAAAAGCGTAATGCCTTGCTTGATAGGCTTTTTGAAAATGGGTATTTTTCTAAAGATATTTTAACTCTTGCAAAGGCTGAAAAACTTCCTAGCTTTAAAGCAAGGAAAAACTTAGCTCCACATTTAGCGCGTAGGCTTTTAGCGGATAAAGAAAAAATCATTTCTAGTATAGATAAAAAAATTCAAATCAAATTTGAAGAAAAAGCTAAAGAGTATTCTTATAAACTACAGCAAAAAGGTATAAAAAATTTAGCTATATTGTTGGCAGATACCAGAACAAATAAAGTTTTAGCTTATGTCGGCTCTAATGATTTTTATGATTTTGTAACTTTTGGTCAAGTTGATGGAGTTATAGCAAAGCGTAGTGTGGGTTCAACTTTAAAACCTTTACTTTTTGCTTTTGCTATAGATGAGGGACTTATGGTGCCTGAGTCTTTAATGCTTGATGTGCCTACATATTTTTCTAATTTTGCTCCACAAAATGCAAATAAAAAGTATCATGGTTTTGTTAGCGCAAAAGAATCTTTGCAAAAATCGCTCAATATTCCCTTTGTGAGTTTACTCTCAGAATATGGCTATGAGAAGTTTTTTTATAAACTCAAAGATATTTTAAATTATAAAGATGAAGATTTTAAAAAATACGGACTTTCTTTGATTTTAGGTACAAAAGAATTTAGCTTAGAAGATATGGTAAAAATTTATTTAGGGCTTGGAAATTATGGAAATTTTAAAGAGCTTTTATATGAAGAAAATGCATTTATTAAAGAAGATAAAAAACTTATAAGTGATGGGGCGAGTTTTTTAACATTGCAAACATTAAAGGACCTAGATAGAGTAGGGATAAAACAGTATGATTTTAATACTATTATTTCTTGGAAAACAGGTACAAGTTATGGTAGAAAAGACGCCTGGGCTATAGGAACTTCTCCAAAATATACCCTAGGGGTATGGGTTGGAAATTTTAATGGTGAAGCAAATGCAAATTTATATGGTGTGAGTATTGCAGGAGAATTGTTTTTTGAATTATTGAGCTTGCTTGATGGGCTTAACTTGGAATTTAAACAACCCAATGATTTAATTTCTATCAAAATAGAAAATCAAACAGGATATAGATATGATTATGAATTTGGTTTTAAAGAGGTGCTTTATCCACAAAGTGCAAATATCTTAAGAAAATCTCCATTTTTAAAAGAAGTTTTTGTGTATGAAAATAAAGAAGTAAATTCTCTAGATGAAAATTTTATTTATGCTAAGAAAAAAACTATTTTAAATTTGCCTTCTAACGCTCAAGCGTTTTTTGCTAAAGAAAAGCAATATTTACAAAGTTCTAGTCAAAATTTAAAAATTATATATCCATTAAATAACCTTAATATTATTTTACCAAAAGACTTAAAAGCTAAGCAAAAATTGCTGATAAAACTTATAAATCCTAAAAAAGAAAAGCTTTTTTGGTATTTAAATCAAGAATTTATTTTTGAAGGTAAAGATGAGGTTTTATTTTTAGACTTAAAAAAAGGTAAATATACTCTTAATATTATTAGTGAGAATGGTGAAAATGATTTTATAAAATTTAATATATTTTAAATATAAATAATAAAAATTATTAGTTAAAAATTCATTCCCCCCCCCTATTTTATAGATATTTGAGCGAAAACAAAAAACTTTATACTATTTGTTTATAAAAATAAATAAAAATAAAACAAAATTTATAATTTTTTAATAAAAAATTTATATAATAATGAAAAATATTTATTAATATAAGGGGTCAAAATGTGGCGTAAGATGAAACTTAGCACAAAAATTATTGTCATTATGGTATTTGCTGTTGTTGTTTCTTTAAGCGGATTGTCTTTACTTATTGTCAAAAAATCTCAAGAAACATTACAAGATCAAACTAGCAAAATATTGCTTACTTCAGTATTTCGTTATACTAATCTAGCAGAATCTGCTATTAAATCTTTTTTTGTTTCTGCAATTGGAACGCAAAAAATTTTTAATACTTTGCTTGAAGAGGGTTCTATATCAGAAAAAAGAATAGAAAATATTCTTGGTGAAACCATTGATGCAAATAATGTTATAGCGTATGGATATTATTATTTAAAAGATGGTAGCCAATATAGAGCTTTAGGAGTTGATGATAAATATTTTACTGACAAGAGTGAATTTATGGTATTGATGAGAGATAATGAGACGCAAAAACCAGGAGGTGTTGCAACAGAGCAAGCAACAAGTGAATTATCATCATTAAGAGGCATAAATTATATTATGCAAGGAAATAAATTATATTTTGGAGACCCAAGATGGTTTAATATTAATGGTAATAAAATTTTTGGCTCAAATATAGCCATACCTTTAATGGATAAAAAAGGTAAAATTTTAGGTGTTTTAGGTATGATTTTTGATATGCAGGTTTTAGCTAATGATTTTAATGATCCTTCTAGAACATTATATGAAGGGGATAGAAGAATATTAATTGCAAACAATGGTATCGTAGCTACACATCCTAATGCTGATTTTGTTACAAAAAATTTATTAAGTGTAAATAAAAACGCTACTAATATAATCGAAGCCTCAAAGACAGTTCAAACCAAAGAAATTGATTACACTGCTGATGATGGTCAAAAATATCATGGAGCAATAAGATCTTTTGAGGTGTGGCCAGGTACAAATATAATATGGTCAATGTTGTCTATTGCACCAGAAAAAGCTGTCTATACTCCTATTGCAGATTTAAGAAATACAATAGTATTTAGTGGTTTAGTGGCTGTAATATTAATTGTTTTAGTCTTAGGTTATAGTATGAAAAGTATAGTATCATCTAGAGTTGAAAGATTGCAAAATCATTTGACAAAATTCTTTAGATATTTAAATCATGAGGTATCTACTGTCGAGGTTTTAACTCCACGATATAATGATGAAATTGGAAAAATGGCCTCAATGGTTAATGAAAATGTTCAGTATATCCATACATGCCTAGAAAAAGATGATATAACTGTTCAAAATATTTTAGAAGTTTCATGTGATATAGAAAAAGGGCATTTTACTCAAAGGATCGAAGCAAATCCAGTTAATCCAAAACTTATAGAATTAAAAGAAGTATTGAATAAAATGCTTGATGATATGCAAAAGAAAATCGGTAAAGATTTAAACGATATAGAAAGAGTTTTTGCAAGTTTTCAAAGTCTTGATTTTTCAGATAAACTTGATAATGCAGAGGGTGAGATAGAAAAATCACTTAATGCAGTAGGTGCGGAAATTAGAAAAATGCTTCAAACTTCACTAAATCAAGGCGAAGTATTGCAACAAAAAGCCGATTCTCTAAAAGAAAGTGTTAATCAGCTTAACGATGGAGCTCAAAAGCAAGCTGATTCTTTACAAGAAAGCGCAGCTGCTGTTGAAGAAATGAGTGCATCTATGAATGCAGTAGCAGCAAGAACAGAAGAAGTTATTAAACAAAGCAGTGATATTAAAGATGTAACCGATGTAATTAGAGATATTGCTGATCAAATTAATCTACTTGCATTAAATGCTGCTATTGAAGCTGCGCGTGCAGGTGAACATGGTAGAGGTTTTGCTGTTGTTGCTGATGAAGTTAGAAATCTAGCAGAAAGAACTCAAAAGTCTTTAGGTGAGATTGAAGCAAATACTAATATCTTGGTTCAATCTATTAATGAAATGGGTGAGAGTATTAAAGAACAAGCTTTAGGAATTTCACAAATTAATCAATCTGTTTCAGTAATAGATGGTTTAACTAAAGAAAATTCACAAATTGCACACGCGACTAATTCTGTTGCAAATGAAGTTGATTTGATGTCTGCTGAGATAGTAGCCGATGTTAGAAAAAAGAAATTTTAAAAATACTACCCTTTAAAGGGTAGTTTAATTTATAAAATATTCTTGAATTTTGTTTTTATTTTCAAAAGCTATACTTTGGAAAATTTTATCTTTAAAACCTATTTTGTATTTTGTATTATTTTGAGTTTTAGCATAAGTTAGTGCTATGCTTAGAGCAAGTTCAAGATCTTGTGGATTGATATTTTCATCCACCAAAGAATAGGCACCTATTAAATCAAAAAGCTTTAATTCTTCATATTTTTGAGTTTTTAATTCTTTTAAAAATTGATTTTCTAGTTCATTTCTACCTACTATCATTTTAGAGCCATTTGGAAGTCTTAAGTGGCGTCCATATTTTAAAAGTTGTGCATCGTTAACTTCTATATTTTTATCAAATTTAATAAAATCTTTGATTTTATTTGAAAAGCTTTCAAGTGTGAGTAAACACCCGCCACCTGGACTTTCAAAATCTTCAAATCCAAATTTGGCAGCTAGTTCAAGTTGTCTTTTTCTACTTCTTCCACTTATGTTTTCTAACTTTTCTCTATCAACCCAACCCTCGCGCTCAGGTTTGGTTAAAGGTAAATTTTTAGCACACATTGGACGCAAGATCAGATCCTCTTCATCAAAGGCTAGTTTTTTAACCTTGGCCATAGCATCATTTCTTTGGCTCATTGGGCGTTGACCAACTACTTCCCCTGTGATGATAAAGCTTGCATTTTCATCTTTTAACATAGAAAGAGCGGTTTTAAACATAAAAGCATGACAATCTATACAAGGGTTAAAATGCTTTCCGTATCCATATTGAGGATTAAATAAAACTTCTTGCAAATACGCATTTCTTACATCTATCATCTCAAAACTAGCTCCTGCCATAGCAGCGCGTTTTGCCATGAGTTCGCTTTTATCACATGTGCCACCAAAGCCTATGTTTATATTTAAAGCTTTTACTTCTATGCCTTGAGAGCTTATGAGTTTTATAGCAAGCATAGAATCAAGCCCGCCACTAAAAAGTGCTAATGCTTTCATTTTTTCCTTTCGAAATTTTTGGCATATTGTAATGAATATTTTTTAATTTTTGTGCAAGTTTTTATTTAAAAAACTTCTTCTTTAAAGTTATAATGAATTGCTTTTTTATCTTTTATATTTTTTTGTAGTCTATTTAAAAATAATTCCAAACTTTCCTCATCATCTAAAAAATGTACGCTTTTTAAAACTTCTATCAAGTGATTAAAAAAAACTTCATCGTTTTGATAGCTTTTTTTAATTTTTTCTAAATTTTGATTGAGTAGGTTGTAAATTTGCTTTTTAAAGGCTTGTTTTAAATTTAAACTTTTTAGTTTATTAAAATATGCAAGGTTGATCTTACAAATAGCATATAAAAATTCTTCTAAATTGCTTAAGTTTTTGATATTTTCAAATTCATAAAGCTCTCTTATGCTAGGATCTTCAAAGTTTTTTTGCTCTAAAATAGCTTTAGCAATATCTTGGTGTAAAAAATATTCTTTTGTGCTTAAAAGTTTAAAAAGCCCTATAGTTTCATTATTTTCATATAAAAATTTCAAAAGCTCTAATTCGCTTATATTATTGATTTTACTTTGTTTTATAGGATTGGTAAAGTTTATGTTTTTTCTTGTATTTTTAGAAAGTTTTATATCATTAATATTTACACCCAAAAGATTTGCTACTAAAGTAGTATAAGAATTCGCTATTAAAGGCTCAAGATTAAAAGTGTATTTTTGCACCTCTTCTAAAGCTTTTTGTTTGCTAAGTACTGAGTTTAAATCACAACCTGCAATCAAACTTCTTATATAAAATTCTCCAAGTTCTATACCTTTTTCTAAAATATTAAAAAGTAATTTTTCTTGATGAGTTGCTATGAGTTCGGCTGGATCTTTTCCGCCTTCTATTAAGACCACTTTTCCATCAATTTTTGCTAAACTTAGCAAATGTGCCGAACGCACAGCAGCATTAAGCCCTGCATTATCATTGTCAAAACACAAAACCACTCTTGCTTCAAATCGTTTGATTAAGGGTATATGGTGCTCTCCTAGGGCAGTTCCTAAAACCGCTACAGCATTTTTAAATCCTGCTTTATGAAAGGCTATAGCATCCATATAACCCTCACAAATTATCATTTCTTTTTGTTTATAAATGGTATCTTTTGCTAAATTAAGTGCGTAAAAAACGCGTGATTTGTCAAAAAGTTTGCTTTGGGGAGAATTAACATATTTTGCCATATTTGTTTCATCTAAAGTTCTACCACCAAAGCCTATGAGTAAATTTTTATGATCATAAATGCTAAAAGTAATGCGGTTAATAAAACTTGCATAGGCACCATTTTCATTTTGTTTTATCGCACCTACCTCTAAAGCCTCTTCTTGGGTGATTTGCTCATTTTGTAAAAGTCTTAGTGTTTCATTAGAACTTGGCGCAAAACCTAGTTCAAAAGTTCTAATATCTTCATCATTTAAACCTCTTTTATAAAGATAAGCTAGGGCTTCTTTGTTTTTGGCTAAATTTTGTTTATAAAAGGCATTAAGGGTAGGTAAGATATGAATGATGGATTTTTTATTGTCTTGTTTTTGTGAGGTGTAAGTAAGCGAAAAATTACTCCACGAAGCAACTTTTTCCACCGCTTCAACAAAGTTTAATTTCTCATAATCCATTACAAATTTAAAAACATTACCCCCAGCCTTGCATGCAAAACAATGATAAAATCCTTTAATAGAATTAATATGCATACTAGGATTTTTATCATCATGAAAAGGACAAACGCAAACATAGCTTGAGCCTTGTTTTTTCACTTCAACATAATGAGCTATGATATCAACAATATCTGTTTTTTGTAAAAGTTGTTCTATACTTGCTTGTTCTATCATCTTTAAACCTTAAAGAAAATTATATAAGCATTTAGCTATAATTGTTATAAATTTGAAAATTAAGTTGCAAGGTTATGGATTTTTTCTTTGTGGAATATCGCGATCCTTTGTTTGGTCTTATTGTTTTAACTGCTTTGGTTTTTATCATTGCTAGTTCGCATTATATATGGCGTATTTTTGCAAGCAAAGATCAAAAAAGCAAACTTGATCGTTTTGTAAAAAAATTTGAAATCAACTCCACACATCAACAAATTTTAAAAAACGCTAATTTGAGCATTGAAAATTTAAATTTTTTAGCTCAAATTTTTACCAAAAGTGGAGAATTTGAAAAAGCCGTGGGAATTTATCTCATAGCTTTGAAAAAAGCAAACGAGGCAAGCCAAAAAGAGTTTATCTTTTTTTCATTGGCACAGGTTTATTTAAAAGCAGGATTTTTAGAGCGTAGCGTAGAAGCTTTATTGAATGCTTTAAAAATAAAAGCACGCAATAAAGAAAGCTTAAAACTTTTAAAAATTGTTTATTTAAAACTTAAAGATTACGATAAGGTTTTAGATGTTTTAGAATGTTTGTTTGAGCTAGGAGAAAATATATATGCAGAAAAAGCTTTGATAAAGGCTTTGAAAATTCAAACAAGCTCCAAAGAACAAGAACAAAAATTAAAAGAAATTTTAGCTTTAAGCAAGGATAATGAGTATATTTTAAGACTTTGTTTTTTGCATTATAAAGATAAACTTACTCAAATGCCTAAATTTGAAAATGTTATTGATTTGCTTAATGAATGCAAATATCCGCTTAATCTTGAAAATGAAAAATATCATGAGTTTTTTTATGCAAAAAATTTAAGCCCAAAGTCTATTCCTATCAAAAATCACAAACTAAAAATTTTAAAAATTTTAAACGATAATGAGTTAAGTGCAAATCTTAGCTTTACTTATGTGTGTAATAATTGTAAAAATCAAAGTCCTTTGTTTTTTTATCATTGTCCATTTTGTTATGAATTTGGAAAATGTGAGATTTATTATGAGGTAAAAGCTTGAAAAATATTGAAATTTATACCGATGGTTCTTGTTTAAATAACCCTGGTTTTGGAGGGTGGGCTTATGTTTTAACTTATAAAAATCACCAAAAAGAACAAAGTGGGGCGTGTGAGAATACAACAAATAACCGTATGGAGTTAATGGCTATCATACAAGCTTTAAAAGCTTTAAAAGAGCCATGTGAGGTAAAATTATACACAGATTCAAATTTAATGGTGCAAAGTATTAATGAGTGGCTTGGGGGTTGGATAAAAAAAGATTTTAAAGGCAAAAAAAATATCGATCTTTGGAAAGAATATTTAAATGTGGCTAAAAATCATAAAGTAACTGCTTTTTGGATTAAAGCACACAATGGCCATGAATTAAATGAGCGTTGTGATGAATTGGCAAGAAATGCAGCCTTAAAGCTCCAGGAAGAAAGGTTAATAAATGCTTAAAAAACTCCAAGAAAGATTAAATTATCATTTTAAAAATGAGCAATTGCTTATTGAAGCCTTGACGCATAAAAGTTATAAAAAGCCTTATAATAATGAAAGATTAGAGTTTTTGGGTGATGCTGTAATGGATTTAGTAGTAGGGGAGTTTTTGTTTTTTAAATTTCAAAAAGACTCAGAAGGAAACCTTTCTAAACTTAGAGCAGCTTTGGTGAATGAAAAATCTTTTGCAACTTTAGCACAAAAACTTGATCTTGGAGCATGTATTTTTATGTCTATTGCAGAAGAAAATAATGATGGACGCAATAAGCCTTCCATACTTTCTGATGCTTTTGAGGCACTAATGGGAGCTTTGTATTTAGAAATAGGTTTTGAAAAAACCAAAAATATAGCATTAAATTTACTTAATGAAGTTTATCCGCATATTGACACACAAAGTTTATTTAAAGACTATAAAACAAGATTACAAGAAATCACGCAAGCAAATATGGCAGGCACACCTGAGTATATTGTCGTAAAGGCTTTTGGACCTGATCATAAAAAGCAATTTGAAATTGCAGTGAAAATTCAAGGCATAGAAGTAGCAAGATCTACAGCAGGTAGTAAAAAAGAAGCCCAGCAACAATGTGCCAAAATCGCACTTGAAAAATTAGGAAAACTATGAATAGTTTTGGAGTAAGATTAAAATTTACAAGCTTTGGCGAATCTCATGGTCAAGCTATAGGTTGTGTGATAGATGGTATGCCAGCAGGAGTAAAGTTTGACTTTGATTTTTTGCAAGAAATGTTAGATAAAAGAAAACCAGGTCAAAATAAATTTAGCACCCCTAGAAAAGAAGAAGATAAAGCTCAAGTTTTAAGTGGAGTTTTTGAGGGCTATACAACAGGAACTCCTATAAGTCTTTTGGTATATAATGAAAACACACGTTCAAAAGACTATGAGAAAGATGTGTTTCGTCCAGCCCATGCTGATTTTACTTATTATCACAAATATGGCATTAGAGATTATAGAGGTGGTGGAAGAGCTAGTGCTAGAGAAAGTGTAGCAAGAGTAGCAGCAGGAGCTGTGGCACAAATGCTTTTAAAAGAATTTGACATAGAGATAATGAGTGGAGTTTTTGGAGTAGGAAGTATTGATAGCAAACTTGGTAACGATGAGTTTGATTTTGACTATGCTAAAAATAGCGAAGTTTATGCTTTAGATAAAAATTTAGAGCAAAACTTTAAAGATGAAATTTTAAAAGCCAAAAAGGCTAAAAATAGTATAGGTGTAAGAGTTTTTACTAGAGTAAAAAATCCTATTATAGGTTTAGGTGAGCCTTTATATGATAAGCTTGATTCTAAACTTGCTCATGCAATTATGGGAGTAAATGCAGTTAAGGCTATAGAAATAGGAAGCGGCATTCAAAGTAGCTATATGTATGGAAGTCAAAATAATGATGAGTTAAAAGATGGGGTGTTTTTAAGTAATCATAGTGGTGGGATATTAGGCGGAATTTCTAATGGAAATTTTATTGATATAAAAACATATTTTAAACCAACCCCTTCTATATTTTTACCTCAGCAAACACAAAACACTCAAGGAGAAAATATCATACATGAGTTAAAAGGAAGGCATGATCCTTGTGTGGGTATAAGAGGTAGTGTTGTTGTAAATGCTATGGTGGCTATATGCATAGCCGATGCTTTACTTTTAAATGCAAGTTCAAATTTGCAAAATTTACAACATATTTATGGAAAAAATAAATAAAAATTTAATACTATTTTGATATGATGATAAAATATCTTTAAAAAGGGAGAAATATGAAAAAAAATATTGTGTTTTTTGAAGTTAGAGGTGGTAGCGATAAAGGTGAGGATGGTCATAGAAAAGATACTATGCCTATGGTTAATGCTTTAAAAGAACAAGGTTGGAATGCTGAGGTTATCTTTTTTGAAGTAGAGAAAAAAGATGAAATTTATGAATATGTAAAAAACAATGCCGATGCTTATGTTTCTAGAATTAATCCGGGAAATTTAAAAGAAGAAAATGAGTATTTTGATATGCTTAGAAAACTTTGTGCAAATGGTGTTATAGGTATGCCTCATCCTGATGCGATGATAGGATATGGTGCTAAAGATGCACTTACTAAGCTTAATAAAACAGCTTTAGTACCTGAAGATACTTATGCGTATTATGATATCAAAACTTTCAAAGAAAGCTTCCCAAAAACTTTAGCAAAAGGCGAGAGGGTTTTAAAACAAAATCGTGGCTCAACAGGTGAGGGAATTTGGCGTGTGAGATTGATAGATGAACTACTAGAAGGAGCTGTGAGTGTGCCATTAAATGCAAAAATCAAATGTACAGAAGCAAAAGATAATCACACAGAAGAGAGAGAGCTTGGTGAGTTTATGGACTTTTGCGAACAATACATTATAGGTGATAATGGCATGCTTGTAGATATGACTTTCTTACCGCGTATTAAAGAAGGTGAAATTAGAATTTTAATGCTTTATCATACTCCAATTTATGTAGTGCATAAAAAACCTGCAGAAGGCGCTGATGCTTTTTCTGCAACACTTTTTTCAGGTGCAAAATATAGATATGATGAACCAAAAGATTGGCAAGAATTGGTAGATTGGTTTTTAGCAACCTTACCTGAAATTCGTTCAAAACTTGGAAATTATGATATCCCTTTGATTTGGACTGCAGATTTTATCTTAGATACAGATGAAAATGGTAAAGATAAATATGTTTTAGGTGAGATCAATTGCTCTTGTGTAGGATTTACTTCTCCTGCTGAATTTGTTGAGCCTATTGCTAAGAAAGTAGCTCAAAATATCATTAATATTGTAAGTAAAAACTAACCCTTGTTTTAAACAAGGGTTTTTTAACTCATTATGCTTTTAACTATACTTTATATTATTGGAATTACTGTTGATGCTATGACAGGTGCCATTGCTGCAGGACGTCATAAGATGGATCTTTTTGGGGTGATATTTATAGCTTTAGTAACAGCTATTGGCGGAGGTTCGATTAGAGATATTTTACTTGATCATCATCCGCTAACTTGGATTAAAACTCCTGAATATGTGATTTTAATTTGTGTTGCAGCCATGATAACAACAAAAATTGCTAAATATGTCATAAAACTCGAAAAGCTTTTTTTGATTTTAGATGCTATAGGTTTGGTTGTTTTTAGTGTTTTAGGTGCGCAAATTGCAATAGAAATGGGTTATGGTTTTATAGTAGCTGTAAGTTCAGCTGTGATTACTGGTGTATTTGGTGGTATATTAAGAGATATATTATGTGCTAGGATACCGCTTGTATTTCAAAAAGAAATTTATGCTGGTGTGGCTATATTAACAGGGGCTTTATATTATATATTGTATATTTTGGGCGTAGATGAGTTATGGGTAATTCTTGCTTCATTAATTGTAGGAACCATAGCAAGACTTTTGGCGATATATTATGGTTTAAGTTTGCCTATATTTTCTTTTAAAGATGGAGAAAACAAAGAAAGTTAAAATTCTATTTTATAAACCCTTAAAGGATAAGCTTCATTATCTATAATATTTTCAATAAATTTTCCACCATATTTTTCATAAAATCCTACAAGCTCTGTTAATAGGTAAAAATTTATTTATACCTTTTGTTTCCTCTGTAATTTTCTTCAACATATAAAGCACATAAATTTGGCTCTAAATCTTTCCTATTGTGAAAATCATTTTATAATCCCAGCTCCAGCTATAATAGTGTTTTTATCTAAAACTAAATACCACTAAGGAATAGTTTGGTTATTAAAACTACTTTCTATACTTTCAAAATAAATTTTTTCACCTATACCCCATTTTTTGGAAAACCATTTAGAAGCTTTTATTGATAGATTTTTTTATCTGATATATTTACTATATACACAAGTGAAATTTCCTTATAGAAGATTAAGATTTTATAATATTTTTGTAATTAGAAGTTAAAAGAGTGGTGACCCATACGAGACTCGAACTCGTGTTACCGCCGTGAAAGGGCGATGTCCTAACCGCTAGACGAATGGGCCATAAATTCATTCTTTTAAATTAAAGAAATAAAATTATACTTTATTTACTTTAAAATTAACTTAATTATTTGATAAATCGTAAATAAAAATATCCGAAAATACCAGAAGCTAACGAAGCTAATAATATTGAAAGATTATCAACAAAATTAAATATATCACTTACTTCATAAGCAAGTGCATCAATAAAAAAACTCATTGTAAAGCCAATGCCAGTTAAAATACAAACTCCATAAAGTTGTTTAAAATTTGCATCTTTTGGTAATTTCGCAAGTTTAAGTTTAATTGCCATATAGGCAAAGCCAAATACACCTAGTTGTTTACCAACAAATAAACCTAAGAAAATCCCTACGCTTACACCACTAAATAGCATATGTGTTTCAATTTTTGAAAGATCAACCCCTGCGTTTGCAAAAGCAAAAAGTGGTAGTATTACAAAAGCTATCCAAAATTTTAAACCATGCTCAATTTCTTCTAATAAGGTATGATTGTTTTTTGTATATACAGGTATAAATAAAGCTGTGATGATACCTGCTAAAGTTGCATGTACTCCACTTTTTAACACACTAAGCCAAAGTAATGCGCCGAGTATATAATAAAATGATTTTCTTTCATTGTCCAAGCGATTAAGTAAAAATAAACCCACAATGCAGCAAAAGGCAACAAAAAAGGCTAAAGTTGAAAGTTCCCCTGTATAAAAAATAGCAATAATTAAAATAGCTCCTACATCATCAAAAATTGCCAAAGATACTAAAAATATTTTTAAAGAACTTGGTATGCGTTGTTTTAGCATTGCAAGTATAACTAGAGCAAATGCAGTATCGGTTGCAGTAGGTATAGCCCAACCTTTTAAAACATAAGCATCGTTAAAATTGATAGCACAAAATATCAAAGCAGGCACAACTATACCACCTATAGCGGCCATTAAGGGTAGGGTAATATTGCTAAGAGTTTTAAATTCCCCTTGAACAAATTCTTTTTTTAATTCAAGTCCTATGGCAAAGAAAAAGATTGCAATAAGGCCATCATTAATCCATAATAAAGAAGGCTTAAAAAGTTCCCATGTCCCAACTTTTAAACCCATTTCCACACTAAGAAATTCCATATAGTGATCTCCATATGGACTGTTTTTTAGTATAAGTGCAAGGATTGTTGCTAATAAAAGCAACAATCCTCCTAAAATTTCAAGTGATATATAGTTTTGAAAATTTTTAATTTTCATATTTTTTTGAACCATAAATAATTTTTAGATATAAATATCCAATTATAGCACTTAACAAAGAAGCAACCAATATGGCAAGTTTATCTGAATATGCGAAAATATCACTATTTTGATAAGCTAAGCCATCAATAAAAAAGCTCATAGTAAAGCCTATACCTGTGAGTATGCAAACTCCATAAAGTTGCTTAAAATTTACATTTTGTGGAAGTTTTGCTAAACCTAATTTAATGCTAATATAGGAAAATAAAAATACGCCTATTTGCTTACCTAAAAATAAACCTAAAATTATGCCTAAACTAACAGATGAAAACATAAAACTTGGATCCATATCTTTTAAATCAACTCCTGCGTTTGCAAAAGCAAAAATAGGCAAGATAAAATAACTTACCCAAGGAGCTAAATCGTGCTCAATCTCTTTTAAAAATGATTTTCCACTTTTTGTTTGAAGTGGTATAAATAAAGCAGTAATCACACCTGCCAAAGTTGCATGCACCCCACTTTTTAACATGCTAATCCAAAATACTATAGCTATAATAATATAAAAAGATTTTTTAGTTACATGGAAATGGTTTAGCAAATAAAGCGCTAAAATGCATACTAAAGCTGCAATCATAGCAAAAACTGAAAGCTCGCTTGTATAGAACAAGGCAATTACAATAATTGCGCCTAAATCATCAAAAATAGCTAAAGAAAGTAGGAATAATTTTAACGAAGTGGGTACTTTTTTGCCTAATAGCATTAAAATTCCCACCGCAAAAGCTACATCAGTAGCAGTTGGTATAGCCCATCCCTGCAAAGCAAATGGATCTTTATAATTAAAAAATGCAAAAATTAAAGCAGGTACTATCATACCACCAAGTGCAGCAAATACAGGTAAGGACATAGCTTTTATATTGTTGAGTTGTCCTCTTGTCACCTCGTATTTTAACTCAAGCCCTATAGCAAAGAAAAAAACAGCAATAAGACCATCGTTAATCCACAAAAGTAAAGGTTTAAAAATTTCTAAACTTCCTGCTTGAAATCCAAAAGGAATATTTAAAAAATTGGTATATTGATCCGTTAAAGAACTATTTTGTAAAATGAGTGCAAGTATGGTAAAAAATATAAGCAAAACACCAGGAAAAGTTTCGCTTTTAACAAAGGTTTGAATTCTTTGCATATAAATAGCCTTTTTAATTTTTTATTAATACGTTATTTTAACATAAAAAGGCTTTAAATTTAAAAGTTTAAGCAGAAAAACTGCTTAAACAGGTATAACGCGTATATTTGGACTAAGTTCTTCTTGTAGAATATTTTCTATAGCATACAAAGTCGCACCGCTTCCACTTGAACAACCACTACATGCTCCAAGATAGCGTATATACACATCTATATTTTTATTTTCATTTTTCTGTATATCAATTACTTCTAAATCACCGCCATCTCCGTGTAGCATAGGACGCACATCACTATCTAAAACAGCTTCCACTGCTTTTAATTGTTTAACCATAGTCATATCATCAAAAGCAATATCGGATTTACTTTGATCTTTTAATCTTTCTCTTTCCATTTCAGCTCTAGTTTCAGCTAAAATATCTACAAGATAATAATCTTTTTTCTCATGTCCACCCGGTTTTATACAAGATTTACAAAAAGCACCTGCTTTGGTAAATTGCGTGATTTCTTCTACTGTGTGTAAATCATTTAGTCTAATTACTTCTTTGATAGTTCCAAGGCTTACTCTGGCACATTCACAAACTATGATTTGATCTTCAAAATCCTCAGGATTAACTCCTTTGTAATGCGCTGCAGCTTGTTTGATAACATCATAAGCCATAACTGAGCAGTGCATTTTTTGCGGTGGAACTGCAGGAGTTTCAGGATTATCTCTCATAGCAAATTCAACATCTAAATTTGTAATTTTTACAGCCTCATCTACGGTTTTACCTATACAAAGATCAACCATAGTATCACTGCTTGCTATTGCAGTGCCACAACCAAAGCTTTTAAATTTCGCATCAATGATTTTATCAGTTTTTTCATCTACTAGCCAATAAAGCCTAACCGCATCACCACAGCTTTCAGCTCCAAAATCTGCAACAATAAGTTTTGCATTTGCTTTTTGTGCATCTTCTTGTGTGAATTCACCCATATGTTGAGGGTTATTCATTCTATCTTGTACTTTTTGAGAATACTCATCCCAAATTGATCCGCCAATTAAATTATTCTTTGCCATTTTTTATCCTTTAAATATTTTCAGGCTTATATGCATAAGTACTTGAGATTGCTCTAAGTCTTTGCGTTGCTTTTTTTATTTGCTCTGCTGCATAATCAATTTCATCCTCTGTGTTAAATCTTGATAAAGAAAGTCTTAGAGCAGTATGAGCTAAATCATTTTCAGCACCAATTGCTTCCATGATAGGATTGCTCTCAAGTGCTTCGCTAGCACAGGCCGAACCAGTGCTTGCTGCTATGCCATTTTTATTTAAATCCCAAAGCATAGCTTCGCCTTCTACACCTTTAATACTTGCTAAGATGGTATTAGGAACCCTTCTTGATCTATCTCCAACTACACTTGTATCAGGCATAGCTAAAATTAAATCTTCTAATTTATCTCTTAATCTTCTAATGTGTGAGTTTTCAAAATCAAGCATAGTATTTGCAATTCTTAAAGCTTCTGCCATTGCTATAATATATGGTACATTTAAAGTTCCACTTCTTCTACCACCCATATGTTCACCACCATGTAAAAGCGGAGTTAATTCTATATCCTTTTTAATATAAAGTCCACCTATACCTTTTGGACCATGGAATTTATGTGCAGAAAATGAAGCAAAATCAACCTCGGTTTTTGCAAAATTAACCTTGATTTTTCCAACAGCTTGAGTTGCATCAGTATGAAATAATGCTCCATATTCATGAGCAATCTGAGCCATTTCTTCTATAGGAAAAATCATGCCAGTTTCATTATTTGCCCACATAATGCTTACTAGGGCAGTTTTATCTGAAATAGCTTCTTTTAAATCTTTTACACTAGAAACACCCTCATGATCAACACCAAGTTCTATAACTTTTACTCCTAAAGATTTTAAAAACATAGCACTAGCTGCTACCGCAGGATGTTCCACGCTAGAAATAATTACTTCATTCCTGTCGCTATTTAAAATTTTATCAAAATATACACCTTTTAATACCCAGTTGATACTCTCTGTGGCACAGGAAGTGATAATGATATCATCTAAATCATTTGCCCCAAGTCCTATATAAAGTTTATCCATTGCTTCTTTAAGTGCAGGATGAGTTGCACTGCCCCATTGATGAAGGCTATTTGGATTACCATAATGTTCTTTTAAAAAAGGTTTCATAAGCTCATAAGCTTCTGGCGCAAGTTGTGTTGTTGCATTATTATCTAAATATACTTTCAAATTATACTCCTTTAATTAGGATAATTTTTATCTTTTTTGTTAATATACACTAAAATATTAAATTTAATATTAAATCAAGTAAGTTTTTAACTTGTGCAAAAATTTTTGTTATTATTTTAGCACAAGTTTAAGCCATAGCATTTAAATAAGAGTGTAAAATTTTATTAATACCTGCTTGTCTTTTGCGATTTTCAAAAAATTGAGTATCTAAAAGTTCTTTTTGAGTGTTGATTTCTTCAAGGTTGATATTAGAATCATTTTGATTAAATTCTTTTTTTAAAGCTTCAAATTCTTTGCTAATTTGCTCGCTATAAAGACTATAAATAGAACTTGAATTAGCAAATTCTTGCATATTGATGCTATGTTGGTAGTTGATGTATTGTTGGAAGAAAACTGAAAGCTTATCTTCTGAAGTGTTATTTTTATCTACTCCATTAATATGTAAGTATAGATCAAAACTCATTTTTTCTTTATTACTTTCGCTTAGATAATCTTGCATGCTTATTTGACCTCTCATGAGTTTTTGAAAATTTACATTAGAAGACATATCTAGCTCAATAGGAGATAAAAAGAAATTAGCTTTTTGATGATTTTGTTCTTTTAAATCATGATAAATGTAATTAAGCAATAATCCACTTTTAGAAACTTCGCCTTGACGGTTTAGATAAGGCTTGATGATAGGGTTACTGGCTGTATTTTCAATGCTTGCATTAAACGCAAAGTCACCTATTTTATTATCAAGCATTAAAGTATTTAAATTTTTATTTGTCTCTTTTGCGTTTTGTAAACTTTTGACATTTTCATAAACTTTTAAAATTTTTCCTTCATAAGTATAGCTATAACCTTGATTTAACTCTGAAATTTGCACTTTGCTTAAAAAATCATTATCATTTTTTTGAAATTCATGATTGATGATTTTTAATGTATTATGATAAGTATTTAAAAGTCTTGGTAAGTCTATTTTGTTATAGTTTAAATTCTCATCAAGCTTTATTAGTTGTTTTGAAATTTCTCTTATACTTTTTATATTAATATCATAATCAAGAGGCAAAGCAGCTGTTTTATTAAGATCTTTTTCAAAAAAACCTTGCTCATTGATTCTAAAACCAAATTCACTTGCATAAGTTACTTTATAATCTAAATTAGAACCTTTTATATCAAGTAAATCACTTTTAACATTGGTATTTTCTTTTTTTTCTTCTGCGTGTCCAGTTTTTGCAAAAGGATAATTTGCAAAATTCTGATACGGATTAACATTAGAATTTACAAACATAACTCTTCTCTTCAAAAATATTGCTTAGCTTTAAAAAAGCAAAAGCTATGCCAAAATTTTTGAATCGAAGAGAAAAATTAAGCGTAAATGTCAAGCAATCCTGAACTAGTGCTAGGAGTAGTAGTTGGAGCAGGGTTTGCATTTACGCCTTCAAGTACTTGCATTACTGCATTTTCATTGGCTTCTATGGTTTTTTTCATCATAGTAGTTGCAATGTTAAGCATTAAACTTGCTTGGTTGTTAGTAACTTCGCCCATAACATACTCCTTTTGTTTGGATTAGTAATATTATCGGCAAAGTTTGGTTAATATTTAAGCTATATTATAAATTTTTGATAAGTAGTGATTGTGAGTATTTTCTTTTGCTTCAAGCATATCGATATAGTTTTTAAACTCATCCATATCTTTAAAAAGACTTTTCATTGTAGTGCTAATTTCACTAGAAAAATTTTGAAGATTACTTTGTGTTTTTAAATATCTTTCTATTTGATAAATTCTAGCGATTTCTCTTTCATATTCATCCTGAGTCATTCTTTTTGCACTAAATTCTGCATTCAAACTTTTTTTATCATTGATAATAAAAGATTTTTTTTGATTGTTGATTTTAAACTCAACGATAAATTCTTCTTTTGAATTAATAATCTTTAAGTATTTTAACTTAGCTTTATCTTCTAGTAAAACAAAGCTTACACACTCTAAAAACATATGTGTAAAGATTTCTCTTTCAAAAATATTTTGACAAATATCAGTATATTTTAAACCTAAGCTTTGTTGATGATCTAAAAATGCTACATTTGACATGATCCATCCTTTTTTCATGACTTTTTATCATAAAAAAGCAAAAATCATTCCAATTATTGCATATCAATCATCTTTAGCATATTAATCGTATCTTCAAATTCAAAACTTTCCTCAGGATTTTGACTAAGAAATTGTTGCATAAAGTCTTTTTTAGCAATAGCTTGATCAAGTTCTTTATCGGTACCTTTTTGATATGCACCAATACGCAATAGCACTTCATTTTCTTTAAGTAAGGAATTTAAACGTTTAAATTTTCTAGCAGCTAGTTTATGTTCATTGCTAATAATATCCCCCATAACCCTTGAGGCTGAATTTTGTATATTTATAGGTGGATAAATTCCAAAGTCAGTGAGTTCACGACTAAGTACTATATGCCCATCTAGGATAGATCTACTTTGATCTGCTATTGGGTCACTCATATCATCTCCATCAACTAACACAGTAAAAAAAGCCGTTATAGTTCCTTTGCCTTCTTCTTTTCCTGCACGCTCCATAAGCTGAGGTAAAAGACTTAAAACGCTTGGTGGATAGCCTTTTGTTGTAGGTGGTTCACCTAAGGCTAGACCTATTTCTCTTTGAGCCATAGCAAAACGTGTTACACTATCCATGATAAATAACACATCTTTGCCTTGTTCTTTAAAATACTCAGCCACGCTCATAGCACAAAATGCTCCGTATTTTCTCATCAAAGCACTATCATCACTTGTTGCAACGATAATCACAGTATCATCAAGTTTACCGCCAAGATTTTTTTGTATAAATTCAGGAATTTCCCTACCACGCTCACCGATTAAAGCTATGACTTTAATGGGAGCTTTGGAATTTTTTACTATCATACCCATAAGGGTTGATTTTCCTACCCCACTTCCTGCAAAAATCCCAAGCTTTTGTCCTACCCCGCAAGTTAAAAGCGCATCTATTGTTTTAACACCTACTGGAAAAACTTCCTCTATCAAACCTCGCTTCATTGCATCAATAGGTGCACGCATAATAGGCATAAATTTACTTGCCTCAATAGGCCCTTTACCATCTTTTGGTCGCATAAAAGGATCAACTACTCTTCCTAAAAGTTTATCACTAACTCCTATTTGCATACCCGCATCATTAATAAAAGCACGATCGCCTATTTTAAAACCTTCCACAAAACCAAAAGGACTCAAATAGCTTAAATTCTCATCTACTTCTACTACCATAGCCATAGCTTCTTTGCTCTCATCTTCACTAGAAACTATTTTAATAATATCACCTATGCTAGTTTTTAAACCATTTATTTCTATACTAGTACTTGAAATTTTAGTAATTTGTCCAAAAACACTAGCAAGATTTTGTGAAGCAATTTTGCTGCGAAGTTTTTCTAAACCCATTAAAATCTAACCTGTTTAGCTGAGTTAATTAAGGTAAAAAATTCTTTTCTTGTTTTTTCACTTTTTAAAAAGCTACCTCTTAATGCTGAAGTGCTAGTGGTAGAATTTGCCTTTTGTACTCCACGCATTTCAACACACATATGTCTTGCTTCAATAACCACCCCAACGCCTTTTGCACCTACATGCTCCATCAAAGCCTCTGCGATTTGCTCTGTGAGTTGTTCTTGAATCTGCAGGCGTCTTGCAAAAACTTCTACAAGGCGTGGAATTTTACTAAGACCTACGACTTTTTTATCTGGTATATACGCAACATGCACGCGCCCAAAAAAAGGCAAAAGATGATGTTCACAAAGACTGTAAAATTCTATATCTCTTACTAAAACCATTTCATTGTTTGAACTTTCAAATAAGGCATCATTTAGTATTTGTTTTGGATCTTGTTTGTAACCGCTACTTAAAAACTCAAAAGCCTTAAAAACTCTAGTAGGAGTTTTTAAAAGCCCTTCTCTTTGTGGATTTTCCCCGATAATTTCTAACATATTTTTTACTGATTGTTCAAAATTTTCTTGCATTTTTTCTCCATCAAAAATTAAAATTTTAACATATTTTTATTTTTATATAAAGTGATAAGGAAAATTTTGGTATATTATCAAAAAATTTTATTTAAAAAGGGAAAATATTATGGAAGTTACAGCAAAACTAATTGATTTTGCAAATGCAAATGCTACTGTGAAAATTGCTCAAGGAGCTATTAAAGCAGAAGTTGAAAAATTAGCTAAAAAAGCGTCTAAAACTATGAAAATGGATGGTTTTAGAGCAGGAAAAGTTCCTGTTGCTGCTATACTTAAAAGATATGAAAAAGAGCTTACAAGAGATGCTGAGCAAGATCTTTTAAGAAATGCTGTAGATGGTGCTTTAAAAGAAGTTAAAAAAGAGGCTAAAGATTTAGTGGGTGAGCCGTATTTTGAAAAATTTGATAGAAAAGATGGTACCATTGAAGCTCAAATGATATTATCTTTTAGACCAGAAGTAAAATTAGATGGATATGAAGAACTAATTCCAACTTATAATACACCAAAAGTAACCCAAAAAGAAATTGATGCAAAAAAAGAAGAATTATTAAAAAGATTTGCCACTCCTGAAGCGATTAAAGAGGCAAGAGCTTTAAAAGAAGGCGATTTTGCTAAATTTGATTTTGAAGGTTTTGTTGATGGTAAAGCTTTTGATGGTGGAAAAGCACAAAATTATGTTTTAGAAATTGGTTCAAAGCAATTCATACCAGGATTTGAAGAAGGTATGGTTGGTTTAAAAGCAGGTGAGGAAAAAGATATTAATGTAACTTTTCCAAAAGAATATGGTGCAGCACATTTAGCAGGAAAAGATGCGGTATTTAAAGTAAAAATTCATGAAATTCAAGAACTTAAATTACCTGAGTTAAATGAAGAGCTTTTAAAAAGCTTGTTGCCTGAAGAAAAAGAACCAAGTGTTGAAAAATTAGATGCAAAATTAAAAGAACAACTAAAAAATGAAAAAATCTTTAAACTTATTAATGATGAGCTTAAAAATCAATTTGCAGAAGCTTTGGTAGCTAAGTTTGATTTTGTTTTACCAAGAAATATAGTAGAACAAGAAACAGATATGCAATTTAGAAGCTCTTTGAGAACTTTAAGCGAAGAAGAATTAAAAGAATTTAAAGATGAGGCTAAATATAAAGAAAAAAGAGAAAGTTTCAAAGAAGATGCGCAAAAAAGCGTAAAATTAACTTTCATTATAGATGAGCTAGCAAAACTTAGAAATGTTACAGTAAGCGATCAAGAATTAATCCAAGCGATTTATTTTGAAGCTTATAGATATGGTTTTAACCCGCAAGAACATTTAGACAATTACAAAAAGCAAGGTGCATTGCCTGCTATTAAAATGTCTTTAATCGAAGAAAAACTTTTTGCTGATATTTTCAAAAAAAATGACAAAAAGAAAACTGAAAAAGAAAGTGAAAAATAATGAGCTCATACATACCTTATGTGGTTGAAAAAACAAGCAGAGGCGAAAGAAGTTATGATATTTATTCAAGGCTTTTAAAAGATAGAATTATCATGCTAAGTGGCGAGATCAATGATGATCTTGCTGCTTCTATTGTAGCTCAGCTTTTATTTTTAGAGGCTGAAGATCCTCAAAAAGATATTTATCTTTACATTAACTCACCAGGTGGGGTTGTAACCAGTGGATTTAGTATTTATGATACGATGAATTATATTAAAGCTGATGTAAGCACTATTTGTATTGGTCAAGCTGCTTCAATGGGTGCATTTTTGCTTAGTTGTGGTACTCCAGGGAAAAGATTTGCTTTGCCAAATTCAAGAATTATGATCCATCAACCACTAGGTGGAGCAAGAGGACAAGCAACTGATATAGAAATTCAAGCAAAAGAAATTCTAAGATTAAAAGCGATTTTAAATAATATTTTGGCTAAAAACACCAAACAAAAACTCTCTAAAATAGAAAAAGACACTGATAGAGACTTTTTTATGAGTGCGCTAGAGGCTAAAGAATATGGCTTAATCGATAAGGTTTTGGAAAAAAGTTTTAAATAAGGAAAAACATAGCAATGTTAGATGATGATTTGTTTGCTGATTTAAATTTAAGTAGTGATCCAACTCCAGCCAAAGAAGCTCCAAAAATTCAAAAAATTAGTGGAGGTGAATTTGAAAAATTTGCAAAGTCTATTTTGACTGAGCTTGTAAAAGACAATGTACCTCCAACGCCAACTAATTACGGAGTTTATTTTCAAAAAATGCTTGAAGAACGTCCGGTAGCTTTTAAGAAAAAAGTTAGTGAGATTATGGAATTTGAGCAAAATGATGATGGTATCAAACGTGCAAATATAGAGCAAGAAATCAAAAAAAGTTTTAGTTCTACTTCGGCATTATTGCAATACATTGCTATGATTTATAGGCATCTTGAAACAGTTAAAGATATGCTAAGAAGACGTAATTCAGAGCTTGCAATTAGCACAGGTAATTTAGCGGTATCTAATGTAATTCATGCGCTCGAAGCAGATCTTTCAAGATTTTCTAGTATTTTAGATAAATACTCAGATGAGATTAAAGAAAATTTTGATGAGGTCAGACAAACTTATAAACATATAGAAGAACAAAGTGATTTTGACTCTAAATTTGGAGTTTATAATAAAAAATACTTTTTAGAAAATTTGGAAAAAAGCATTGAAAGTAATGCAAAATATAATTACCATACTTCCTTGATATTTTTTAGAGTAAAAGAAGAAATTCTTGAACAAACTTATACTCAAAAAGAAAAAAATGCTTTTTTAAAAGGTGTGTGTAGAATTTTTAGTAAAAATGTTTCTTCAAGCGATATAGTAGCTCATTGCGGAAACAATATTTTTGCTATGATGATTTCTCATACAAATTTAGAAAAAGCGCAAGAAATATGCAATAAAATTTTAGAATCTTTAGAAAATTCAAATTTTTTCCTAGCAGATAAAGAAATAGAAGTAGATGTTGAAGTGGCTATAAGTGCTGTTAATCAAGATAGCAAAGGTGAAGAGTTAATAGAAAAATGCATTGAAGCTTTAAAAGATTCAGGAAAAAATTTAGAACCCTTTATAATAGTGGAAAAAGAAAAATGATAAGAAAGATAATTACCTATCCTAATCCAAGATTATTTTTAGAGTCAAAAAAAGTAGAAAATTTTGATAAAGATTTACATATACTTTTAGATGATATGTATGAAACAATGATAGCTAATAAGGGCGTAGGCTTAGCTGCTATTCAAGTTGATGTGCCAATTAGAGCTTTGCTTGTAGATATTGGTGATGAAGAAGGTGAGCAAAAAGAAGATAAACAAACTCTTTTAGAAATTATTAATCCTATTATAACACCTTTAGATGATGAAAAAATTTCTTGTAACGAGGGTTGTTTAAGCATACCAGGTTTTTATGAAGATGTAATGCGTTATAAAAATATACAACTTGATTATCAAGATAGATTTGGCAAGCCACAAACTTTACAAGCGCATGATTTTTTAGCAGTGGCTATTCAACATGAAGTTGATCATCTTGATGGGCATTTATTTATAGAAAAACTTTCTTTTTTAAAACGCCAAAAATTTGACAAAGACTTTAAGAAAAAATCCAAAAAGAACAAATGAAAAAACTAAAATGTGCAAGTTTTTCTACAGAGCTTGATATTATCGATGTAGAATCAACTTTCACAAGAGGTTTGCCAGGTTTTAGTATAGTAGGCCTTGCGAATTCTACTATCAAAGAAAGCACAGAAAGAGTTAAAGCGACTTTACTAAGTCAAAATTTTAATTTCCCAGCACAAAAAATCACTATCAATCTTAGTCCATCAGATATCCCTAAAAATGGCTCTCATTTTGATTTGGCTATTGCGATTTTGATTTTATTTCAAAAAGAAAATTTAGATGACTTTTTTGTTTTTGGAGAACTTGGTTTAGATGGAAGTATAAAAAGTACTGCTAGTTTATTTTCTATCTTACTTTTTTTAAGTGCAAAAGTACAAAATGCCAAAGTAGTAGTACCAAAAACCATAGCGCAAAAAGCTTCGATGATACCTAATTTAACAATTTATGCTTTGGAAAATTTAGCTCAAGCTATGGACTTTTTTAAAGAAAAAAATTATGAGAATTATCATATAAATAATGCTCACCCTTTATTCGAAAATGCCATAGAAATTAATAACCAAAAATATATAAAAAATACCATTTACCCTTATGATTTTAAAGAAGTTAAGGGTCAGGAAAATGCTAAATTTGCTTGTATAATAGCAGCTTTGGGTATGCATAATATTTTATTTGAAGGTAGTCCAGGTAGTGGTAAAAGTATGTGCGCTAAAAGACTTCCTTTTATCATGCCACCGCAAAGTTTGAAAGAAATTTTAGCTCAAAATGCTTATAAGTCATTAAATTCTTTAGACGATGATTTCAGTGCTAGTAGGGTTTTTAGAAGTCCTCATCATACAAGTACTAGGGCTAGTATTTTTGGCGGAGGAACCAAAAATGCCAAGATAGGAGAAATAGCACTTGCAAATGGAGGAGTTTTGTTTTTTGATGAGTTTCCTCATTTTTCAAAACAAATCATAGAAAGTTTAAGAGAGCCGCTAGAGGATTTTAAAATTCTTATTTCAAGAGTTAATACCAAAGTGATTTATGAGACTAAATTTTTATTTGCTTGTGCGCAAAATCCTTGCCCTTGTGGAAATTTATTTTCTAAAAGTCTTGTATGTCGTTGTCAAGAGATGGAAATTAAAAAATATAAAAATAAAATTTCATCTCCTATTTTAGATAGGATTGATCTTTATGTAGCTATGGATGAGATTTCACATGAAGATAAAACAAGCTTAAGCTCTGAACAGATGAGTGAAATGGTTTTTAAAGGATTTTTATTTCAAAAGCAAAGAAAGCAAGAAGAATTTAATGCTAAATTAAATGATGAACAACTGAAGCAATTTTGTGTTTTAGATTCTACTGCGAACGAAATTTTACAAAAGGCTATAAATTCGTATAATCTTTCTCAAAGAGGGGTGAATAAAACCATAAAAGTAGCAAGAACCATTGCAGATTTAGAACAAAGTGAGTTGATCTTAAAAACTCATATTTTAAAAGCATTAAGTTTTAGAATGAGAACTACATAGGAGTAAAAATGGATAACAAAAGTGTGGCGATCTTTATTGATGCAGAAAATATTCCTTCAAAATATGCAAAATCAATTTTTGACATCGCTTCTGATTATGGAGAAATTGTTATAAAACGAATTTATGGAGATTGGACACAAAAAAATATACAAAATTGGAAAGAACAAATCGCACAATATTCTATCATCGCTATGCAACAATTTAATTTTATAGCTAATAAAAACTCAAGTGATATGTACTTAATCACTGAGATTATGAGTTTTTTTTATGAAAAAGATATTGATATTTTTGTCATTGTTTCAAGCGATAGTGATTATACTAGTTTAATCCAAAGGCTTAAAGAAGGCAAAAAGCAAGTTATAGGTATGGGTTTAAAACAAGCTGTAAAATCTTATGTGAATTCTTTTAGTGAATTTTTTTATTTAGATCAAGATGAATCTAAAGAAAAAGTATTAAGTACCAAAGAGTATATCAAAGATTTAATCAATATCACAGAAGCCTTGATAGAAGAAAAAGGTCGTGCTGAATATGCTCAAATTCGCACTAATATGAATAGAAAACACGCAAATTTTATCCCTCAAAATTTTGGTTTTAAAAATTTTAGAGCTTTAGTAAAAGAGTTTTTACCACAAATGAAACAATTTAAAGAAGGTAATGAAAAAAATATTTATTTTCTTATTGAAAAAACAAAGGCTTAATAATGGAAAATATCTTGATAGCCTTTTTAGTTGTTGTAATTTTAGCTTTTATATGGTATGTGTTTAAAAGCCAAAAAGAAAAAGCAAAATTGGAGTTTTTAAACCAAAGCAATATAGCCTTACAAAATCAACTTGCTAATTTAGAGCTTGAAAAAACTACACTTATGGAAAAAAATTCCAAACTTTTAGATGAAAAAATATTATATTTATCTAAAAATGAGGCATTAGAAGCAAAATTAGCTCAAAAAGAACAAACTCAGCAAGAACTTTTAAATATACATTTAAAAGAGCGTGCGAATTTAAAAGAAGAATACACTCAAACCTTAATAAAACTAGAAGAAAAATATAAGCAAGGTTTAGCAGAATTAAAACAAGAATTAGAACAAAATTTACAAAAACAAAATGCTAATATTTTAAGCCAAAACAAACTTATGCTCAATGAAGATACAAAAAAAATCTTAGAAGAAATTTTCTTGCCTGTGAAAAAAAGTGTTAAAGAATACAGTGAAAAACTTAGCCAAAATGAAGTTAGCATTAAAACACAAATCGATCATATGTTTAAATTTAGTCAAAATATAACAGAAAACGCAGATAAGCTAGCTAAAATTTTAAAGGGTGATAAAAAAATTCGTGGTAATTTTGCAGAATTGCAACTAAAATCAGTTTTAGAAAATAGTGGCTTAGTAGAGGGTGTGCAGTATAAATTGCAAGAGAGATTTCAAGATGAGGGTAAAACCTATATTCCTGATGCGGTTGTGTTTTTAGATAAACAAAAAAGTATAATCATAGATGCAAAATTTTCTTTGCCAAGTGATTTTGCTTTTGAAGATGTTAATAAAAACACCTGTCTTGGTTTAGCTTATAATCTAAAATCAAGAATTGATGAGTTAGCCAAAAAGCCTTATATGCAGTATGATAAACACACTTATGAGTTTGTTTTGCTTTTTATACCTTATCAAAATATCTTAGATTTGATTTTAAATGTAGATCTTGAAATTTATCAATATGCTTATAAAAAAAAGGTTTATTTAACTACACCAAATACTCTTTTTATGGCGTTAAATACTATAAATATTTCATGGAAAAATATACAAAGTAATGAAAATATCCTAAAAGCTTTTGATGAGCTTGGTAAATTTCATGATAAATTTGCAGGTGTTTTAGATGATTTTGAAAAAATCAAAGAAAACATCAAAAGATTAAACACAAATGTAGATAATATGCAAACAAAGCTTACTCATGGAAGTGGAAATATCGCTTCAAGAGTGATAAAGCTTAAAGAGCTAGGCGCTAAAACCCAAAAGCTTATAAAATGTGAGATGAGCGATGAAAGCAGTATTTAAAGATAATGTTTCTTATGAAAAAGAGCTTGTTGAAAAAGGCTTGGATGAGTTTTTAATGATGGAAAATGCAGGTATAGAGCTTGCAAATTTGATTAAGAAAAAAAGTAAAAACATAAAAAATGCGAAAATTTTATTCTTACTTGGTACTGGTGGAAATGGAGCTGATGGACTTGTGGCTATAAGGCATTTAAAAAAAGCTTTTGCTTATGTTATGCCATATAAAAAAAGTACAATGTTTATCAAGCAAGAGCAAATTTTAAAAAATATAGGTTTTAATTTTTTAAAAAAAGAACCTAAATTTAAAGATTTTGACATCATAGTTGATTGTGTTTTTGGAAGTGGTTTAAATAAAGCTTTAGATGAAAATTTACAAAGAATTTTTAAAAAAATTGCTAAAAGTAAGGCTTTAAAAATAGCTTGTGATATTCCTAGCGGGCTTGGACAAGAGTTATGTTTTAAGGCTGATTACACTCTTTGCATGGGGGTAATTAAAGAAATTTTATTAGAAGATTTTGCAAAAGAATTTGTAGGTAAAATTAAAATTGCGAATTTGGGTTTAAAACCTTATATGCAAAATACTTCGAGCTTTTTACTAGAAAAAAAAGATTTAAAACTCATTACAAAAAAGGCTAACTCAAATAAAGGTGATTTTGGCCATGTTTATATTTTTGCAAATAAAAGCGCGGGTACTTTAGCTGGACTTGGTGCTTTAGAGTTTGGAGCAGGGCTTATATCTTTAGTAGCTAAAGAAAGCTTTTCGCCTTTGATTATGCTAAAAGATGATATTGAAGATAAAATAAATGCAGCTGCTATAGGCATGGGACTTGATGATTTAAGTATTTTAAAAGATGAAAGATTAAAAAACATTCCTTTAGTTTTAGATGCAAATTGTTTTCAAAGTGAAAATTTACTTTCATATCTTAATAGAGAAGATGTTGTTTTAACCCCTCATCCTAAAGAGTTTTCTATGCTTTTAAAACTTTGTTTTAATGAGGATATAAGCGTAGAAAAAATTCAAAACAAACGCTTTTTTTATGCAAGAAAATTTAGTTTTAAATTCCAATGTGTTTTGGTATTAAAAGGGGCTAATCCCATCATCGCTCAAAAGGAAAAACTTTTTGTAATAAATTGTGGCAATGAAGCTTTAGCAAAAGGTGGAAGTGGGGATGTGCTAAGTGGTATGATAGCAGCTTTACTTGGAGCTAAATTTAATGCTTTAGAAGCTGCTAAAAATGCAGTATTAGCCCATGCTTTGGTGGCTAAAAATTATAAGAAAAATAAAATCAGCTTTGACGCTTTAAAATTAATAAAGGGGTTAAAATGCTTATAAAATTAGCAGTTTTATTTAGTGGTAATGGAAGTAATTTAGAAAATATTTTAGAAAAATTACATAAAAAAACTTTTGGTAAAAATACCTTTGAAGTGGTTTTGTGTGTGTGCAATAAAAAAGAAGCTTATGGTACACAAAGAGCTTTAAAATATGGTCTTGATACCAAAATCATAGAGCATGAAAAATTTACTTCAAGAGAAGAATTTGATGCAGAATTAGTAAAAATTATAAAAGAAAGTCAAGCAGATTTGACTATCTTGGCAGGATTTATGCGAATTTTAAGTCCTGTTTTCACTCAAAATATAAAAGCTATTAATCTTCATCCTTCTTTGCTTCCTTTATTCAAAGGTGCTCATGCTATCAAAGAAAGCTATGAAAGTGATATGAAAGTAGCAGGCATTAGTGTGCATTGGGTTAATGAAGAGCTTGATGGTGGTAAAATCATTGCTCAAAAAGCCTTTGAAAAAGCCAAATTAAACTTTGAAGAATTTGAAGCAAAAATTCACGAGCTTGAATATACACTTTTACCTGAAACTATTGTAAAAATTTTTGAAAATGATTAATTTTTCATCAGTATAATTACGCTTTTGTTTAAGGAAAGTAAATGTTTGAATGGATTTTTAGTGTAGATGCTTGGGTGGTATTGCTTACTCTTACAGCTTTGGAGATTGTACTAGGGATTGATAATATCATTTTTCTAGCGATTTTAGTTTCTAAATTACCGCCAGAGCATAGAGACAAGGGTAGGGTTTTAGGTCTTGCTTTTGCGATGATTACTAGAATTTTATTATTATTGTCTTTATTTTGGGTGATGAAGCTTGTTACGCCTTTGTTTAGTATATTAGGCAATGAAATTTCAGGCAGGGATTTGGTGCTTTTGCTTGGAGGATTATTTTTAATAGTTAAGTCTATTAAAGAAATTAAAGAAAGTATAACGCACCAAGAGGAAAGTCAAAGCAATATAAAAATTAGCAACAAACTTTGGGTTGTAGTAGCTGAAATAGCTGTTATAGACATAGTATTTTCTCTTGATAGTGTTATTACTGCTGTGGGTATTGCTCAAGATATAGAGATTATGATTATTGCTGTTATTGTTGCAGTTTTAGTTATGCTTTTTGCTTCTAAACCAATTGCAGATTTTGTAGAAAAATATCCAAGTATTAAAATCTTAGCTTTGGCATTTTTAGTAATGATAGGCTTTGTTTTAGTATGTGAAAGTTTTGATATTCATATAGATAAAGCATATATTTATACAGCTATGGCTTTTTCTTTGATAGTTGAAATTTTAAACATCATTTCACAAAAAAAACAAGCAAACAATTCTTAAAATATTTAGCATTTTTTATGCTAAATATTTTTTATCTTGACTTTTAATATTTTTTTATGTAAAATAACGCTTTATTTTTGTACATCGGGGTGTAGCGCAGTCTGGTTAGCGCACTTGGTTTGGGACCAAGGGGCCGAAGGTTCGAATCCTTTCACCCCGACCATTTTTATAAATGGTGAGTGTAGCTCAGTCGGTTAGAGCATCAGATTGTGGTCCTGAGGGTCGTGGGTTCGATTCCCATCACTCACCCCATCAGCGCTCGTAGCTCAACTGGATAGAGCGACAGACTTCGGATCTGTAGGTTATGGGTTCGATTCCTATCGAGCGCACCATAAGCCTATTGTTACTTTTATTTTTATGCGCTCATAGCTCAGCTGGATAGAGCAACGGCCTTCTAAGCCGTAGGTCAGAGGTTCGAATCCTCTTGAGCGTACCACTTTTGCGGATGTGGTGAAATTGGCAGACACGCCAGACTTAGGATCTGGTGCAGCAATGCGTGAAGGTTCAAGTCCTTTCATCCGCACCACTAATTTAAAATTCTTTTAAGTATTTAATTTCGCGATTCATCTTAATCGTATTTATAACAATAAGTTAAATTTATAATATTATAAGAAGATGTCATGATAAATACATATCAAGTTAAAATTATCGAAAATTTTTGCAAGGATAAATTTAAAAAAGATACAAGAACAAAAGATTTTTTTCATACCTTTTTGGCTCAAAATTTAGAAATTTATACCAATATAGAAGATCAAAAGCATGCTAAAGATACAATATTAATATATAAAATTTTTGATATATGTATTATATGTATAAAAGATGGAGTCTCGGTAAGTCAAGAGTATTGTCAATTTAAAAAAGGTGTGATAGATCATATAGTTGCATATACTGATGAAAATATGAATGATGGTAAAATATCGCAACTATTAAGAGGTAGTTCTACATTAAAAATAGATAAATCAAATTGTTATGATAATCCAGATATTAAAGTTGTGTTTTCAGAAAAAGGCTTTTTATTTCAGGCTAAATTTAATAATTGTGAAAGTAAATTTAACGATACAATGATTATGTTTGCGCTTTCTTTGGTTTATCGTGAAAAAATGGAGCATTATTTGAATTTAACTTCAAGCATTATAGATAAAGAAAATTATCATGATGTTATTGATATTAAAAAAGATTTTTATGTTTTTAATCTAAAGTATTTTTTTAGTAATCCAGTGCACTATAACTATCAACAAAAACATGCAATATGGAAAATTATATTTCAATATTATAATATTTTAGAGCAACATCAAGAACTTAAAATCCAGATAGAAAATCTTGTTGATATTTTATATATTGAACAAAATCAAGAAGAAGATAAAAAGGAAAAAATAAAAGAGAATAAAAGAAAAAAAATCGAAATGATTTTTTTAATTATCGGTGGTTTTGTTACTTTAGCTTCGTTAGTTAGTGCATACAAAGATGCTATGGAACTATTTGGTTAAAACCATATATTATTTTGGCAAAACAAGTGTTTTAACTTTATAGTTAAATATGTTTTATGCAAAAATTTAAAAGCCTTACTAAAAATTTTTTGGAGTTTTTTATCCTCTTACATCTCCTATTCTGTATTCCTTCCATTATTTCCTTTAAACAAATTCCCCACATGTCTAATCTATTTAATAAAACTTTAAGCTTTTATTGATATAATTTCATTTCCTTTTAAAATAAAAGGGTTTTAAAAAGCTAAGATTTTTTGTCTTAATTTTTTAGTGTTTGTTCTTTAAATTATTAATATTGTTAATCAAATCTTATAGTCAATCTTTGAAATCTAAATAAGTGATCGATTGAGCCAGAAAGATTTATTTTTAAATCTTAACAATCAACTTTTTCTTTGAAGAAAAAGATTAAACTTATCCAATTATTTTTATGGAGAGTTTGATCCTGGCTCAGAGTGAACGCTGGCGGCGTGCCTAATACATGCAAGTCGAACGATGAAGCTTTTAGCTTGCTAGAAGTGGATTAGTGGCGCACGGGTGAGTAAGGTATAGTTAATCTGCCCTACACAAGAGGACAACAGTTGGAAACGACTGCTAATACTCTATACTCCTGCTTAACACAAGTTGAGTAGGGAAAGTTTTTTCGGTGTAGGATGAGACTATATAGTATCAGCTAGTTGGTGAGGTAATGGCTCACCAAGGCTATGACGCTTAACTGGTCTGAGAGGATGATCAGTCACACTGGAACTGAGACACGGTCCAGACTCCTACGGGAGGCAGCAGTAGGGAATATTGCGCAATGGGGGAAACCCTGACGCAGCAACGCCGCGTGGAGGATGACACTTTTCGGAGCGTAAACTCCTTTTCTTAGGGAAGAATTCTGACGGTACCTAAGGAATAAGCACCGGCTAACTCCGTGCCAGCAGCCGCGGTAATACGGAGGGTGCAAGCGTTACTCGGAATCACTGGGCGTAAAGGGCGCGTAGGCGGATTATCAAGTCTCTTGTGAAATCCAACGGCTTAACCGTTGAACTGCTTGGGAAACTGGTAGTCTAGAGTGAGGGAGAGGCAGATGGAATTGGTGGTGTAGGGGTAAAATCCGTAGATATCACCAAGAATACCCATTGCGAAGGCGATCTGCTGGAACTTAACTGACGCTAAGGCGCGAAAGCGTGGGGAGCAAACAGGATTAGATACCCTGGTAGTCCACGCCCTAAACGATGTACACTAGTTGTTGGGGTGCTAGTCATCTCAGTAATGCAGCTAACGCATTAAGTGTACCGCCTGGGGAGTACGGTCGCAAGATTAAAACTCAAAGGAATAGACGGGGACCCGCACAAGCGGTGGAGCATGTGGTTTAATTCGAAGATACGCGAAGAACCTTACCTGGGCTTGATATCCTAAGAACCTTATAGAGATATGAGGGTGCTAGCTTGCTAGAACTTAGAGACAGGTGCTGCACGGCTGTCGTCAGCTCGTGTCGTGAGATGTTGGGTTAAGTCCCGCAACGAGCGCAACCCACGTATTTAGTTGCTAACAGTTAGGCTGAGCACTCTAAATAGACTGCCTTCGTAAGGAGGAGGAAGGTGTGGACGACGTCAAGTCATCATGGCCCTTATGCCCAGGGCGACACACGTGCTACAATGGCATATACAATGAGACGCAATACCGCGAGGTGGAGCAAATCTATAAAATATGTCCCAGTTCGGATTGTTCTCTGCAACTCGAGAGCATGAAGCCGGAATCGCTAGTAATCGTAGATCAGCCATGCTACGGTGAATACGTTCCCGGGTCTTGTACTCACCGCCCGTCACACCATGGGAGTTGATTTCACTCGAAGCCGGAATACTAAACTAGTTACCGTCCACAGTGGAATCAGCGACTGGGGTGAAGTCGTAACAAGGTAACCGTAGGAGAACCTGCGGTTGGATCACCTCCTTTCTAGAGTACAAACTGATAAGTCTCACAACTATCAGTTCATATATAGGCTCAATCATCCTTGTTTAGATTTCAAAGATTGATGAAAAGCTAATTTTGGGGAATTAGCTCAGCTGGGAGAGCGCCTGCTTTGCACGCAGGAGGTCAGCGGTTCGATCCCGCTATTCTCCACCATTTATTAAGGGCCTATAGCTCAGCTGGTTAGAGTGCACCCCTGATAAGGGTGAGGTCACAAGTTCAAGTCTTGTTAGGCCCACCATAAAAAAGATTTGTTTATCAATCATAAATTAAAGTTTTAAAACTTAAAGCAAGTATATAGTTAATAATATAGCAATAAGCAGAGTAAAATACTTTATTATTTATATTTTTAAATTATTTAAACTCTTTATATATACTTCCTTTAGGTTTTAAGACCTAAGCTAAATAAATAATAGAATATTTATATATTAGATTAGTTATTTAATGTTATTTGAATTATCATTGTTAAGAGTCACAAGCAAGTTTTAATAAAAACAATTTTACAGGACTTGTTAAAGGATAAAACCTAACTATCTTTTCTTTAGCTTTAGTTAAAGACAAGTTTTAAACTCACAGCTTAGTTAGACTAATTTGTTTAGTTTTATTAAGTGTTTAAAAGCTTTCCGTCTTAAGATAGTAAAGTCTTATCATAAAAACTTTAACAAGGAAGTGATGCGTTTTAGAATGAATTAAAAGGTAAGCTATTAAGAGCGAATGGTGGATGCCTTGGCTGGTAAAGGCGATGAAGGACGTACTAGACTGCGATAAGCTACGGGGAGCTGTCAAGAAGCTTTGATCCGTAGATTTCCGAATGGGGCAACCCAGTATATAGAGATATATACTACCATAATGGAGCGAACGTAGGGAATTGAAACATCTTAGTACCTACAGGAAAAGAAATCAATAGAGATTGCGTTAGTAGCGGCGAGCGAAAGCGCAAGAGGGCAAACCCAGTGCTTGCACTGGGGGTTGTAGGACTGCAATGTGCAATAGGTAAGGTTAGTAGAACACTCTGGAAAGTGTAGCCATAGAGGGTGATAGTCCCGTATACGAAAACCAAACCTTAGCTAGCAGTATCCTGAGTAGGGCGGGACACGAGGAATCCTGTCTGAAGCTGGGTCGACCACGATCCAACCCTAAATACTACTACCAGACCGATAGTGCACAAGTACCGTGAGGGAAAGGTGAAAAGAACTGAGGTGATCAGAGTGAAATAGAACCTGAAACCATTTGCTTACAATCATTCAGAGCACTATGTAGCAATACAGTGTGATGGACTGCCTTTTGCATAATGAGCCTGCGAGTTGTGGTGTCTGGCAAGGTTAAGCACACGCGAAGCCGTAGCGAAAGCGAGTCTGAATAGGGCGCTTAAGTCAGATGCTGCAGACCCGAAACGAAGTGATCTATCCATGAGCAAGTTGAAGCTAGTGTAAGAACTAGTGGAGGACTGAACCGATAGGCGTTGAAAAGCCCCCGGATGACTTGTGGATAGGGGTGAAAGGCCAATCAAACTTCGTGATAGCTGGTTCTCTCCGAAATATATTTAGGTATAGCGTTGTGTCGTAGTATAAGGGGGTAGAGCACTGAATGGGCTAGGGCATACACCAATGTACCAAACCCTATCAAACTCCGAATACCTTATATGTAATCACAGCAGTCAGGCGGCGAGTGATAAAATCCGTCGTCAAGAGGGAAACAACCCAGACTACCAGCTAAGGTCCCTAAATCTTACTTAAGTGGAAAACGATGTGAAGTTACTTAAACAACCAGGAGGTTGGCTTAGAAGCAGCCATCCTTTAAAGAAAGCGTAATAGCTCACTGGTCTAGTGATTTTGCGCGGAAAATATAACGGGGCTAAAGTAAGTACCGAAGCTGTAGACTTGATTTTATCAAGTGGTAGGAGAGCGTTCTATTTGCGCCGAAGGTATACCGGTAAGGAGTGCTGGAGCGAATAGAAGTGAGCATGCAGGCATGAGTAGCGATAATTAATGTGAGAATCATTAACGCCGTAAACCCAAGGTTTCCTACGCGATGCTCGTCATCGTAGGGTTAGTCGGGTCCTAAGTCGAGTCCGAAAGGGGTAGACGATGGCAAATTGGTTAATATTCCAATACCAACATTAGTGTGCGATGGAAGGACGCTTAGGGCTAAGCAAGCTAGCGGATGGAAGTGCTAGTCTAAGGTCGTAGGAGGTTATATAGGCAAATCCGTATAACAATACTCCGAGAACTGAAAGGCTCTTCAAAGTCTTCGGACAGCGAGGAGAATTGCTGATGCCGTCGAGCCAAGAAAAGTTTCTAAGTTTAGCTAATGTTGCCCGTACCGTAAACCGACACAGGTGGGTGGGATGAGTATTCTAAGGCGCGTGGAAGAACTCTCTTTAAGGAACTCTGCAAAATAGCACCGTATCTTCGGTATAAGGTGTGGTTCGCTTCGTATTAGGATTTACTCCGAAAGCGAAGAAACTTACAACAAAGAGTCCCTCCCGACTGTTTACCAAAAACACAGCACTCTGCTAACTCGTAAGAGGATGTATAGGGTGTGACGCCTGCCCGGTGCTCGAAGGTTAATTGATGGGGTTAGCATTAGCGAAGCTCTTGATCGAAGCCCGAGTAAACGGCGGCCGTAACTATAACGGTCCTAAGGTAGCGAAATTCCTTGTCGGTTAAATACCGACCTGCATGAATGGCGTAACGAGATGGGAGCTGTCTCAAAGAGGGATCCAGTGAAATTGTAGTGGAGGTGAAAATTCCTCCTACCCGCGGCAAGACGGAAAGACCCCGTGGACCTTTACTACAGCTTGACACTGCTATTTGGATAAGAATGTGCAGGATAGGTGGGAGGCTTTGAGTATATGACGCCAGTTGTATATGAGCCGTTGTTGAGATACCACTCTTTCTTATTTGGGTAGCTAACCAGCTTGAGTTATCCTCAAGTGGGACAATGTCTGGTGGGTAGTTTGACTGGGGCGGTCGCCTCCCAAATAATAACGGAGGCTTACAAAGGTTGGCTCAGAACGGTTGGAAATCGTTCGTAGAGTATAAAGGTATAAGCCAGCTTAACTGCAAGACATACAAGTCAAGCAGAGACGAAAGTCGGTCTTAGTGATCCGGTGGTTCTGTGTGGAAGGGCCATCGCTCAAAGGATAAAAGGTACCCCGGGGATAACAGGCTGATCTCCCCCAAGAGCTCACATCGACGGGGAGGTTTGGCACCTCGATGTCGGCTCATCGCATCCTGGGGCTGGAGCAGGTCCCAAGGGTATGGCTGTTCGCCATTTAAAGCGGTACGCGAGCTGGGTTCAGAACGTCGTGAGACAGTTCGGTCCCTATCTGCCGTGGGCGTAAGAAGATTGAAGAGATTTGACCCTAGTACGAGAGGACCGGGTTGAACAAACCACTGGTGTAGCTGTTGTTCTGCCAAGAGCATCGCAGCGTAGCTAAGTTTGGAACGGATAAACGCTGAAAGCATCTAAGCGTGAAGCCAACTCTAAGATGAATCTTCTCTAAGCTCTCTAGAAGACTACTAGTTTGATAGGCTGGGTGTGTAATGGATGAAAGTCCTTTAGCTGACCAGTACTAATAGAGCGTTTGGCTTATCTTATTTAAGCATCACTTCCTTGTTAAGGTTTTTAATAAAGCTTTAAATGTTTTTATATGAAAACTACATTTAGCTTATAAAATCTTACAAGTAAAGTTTATATTGGAACTTGCTCTTAACATTGTTTTTTAAGTATTTTTTATAAAAGCTTATCAAAAATGAAAGATAAGTAAAAGAAGAAAAAAAGCAAAAAATATAAAGGTAAAGTTTTATTTTAAACTAAATCTTCCGAAGAATATTTAAATAACAATGTCCGTGATTATACAGATGTGGAGACGCCTTGCTCCATCCCGAACCAAGAAGCTAAGCACATCGTGGGTGATGATACTACGCCTTACTGGCAGGGGGAAAGTAGCTCATTGCGGACTTGTTAATTCTTTTATTATTCTTACTTATTACTTAGTTAAATCCTTAATTGATTTATTATTTGTTTTTTCTTTAGAGATAGTTTTTATTTCTTTTATTTCTTTTATTTCTTTTATTTCTTTTATTTCTTTTATGGTGCGATCATGAATTATTTAGTGGTTTAGTTTTTACTGCTTGTGGTGGATTAGCTTGGTTAGCTTGTGAAAATTTCTAATTAGTTTGTGTTGATTAGGTAGGATGTTTATTGTTATTTTTTATTATTTTATAAAATTTAGTTTTATATGCTATTTGATTGTTTATTGGCTTAATCCTTAAATTGGTTTATTCTTTTACTTATTATTGATTTTTATTTTTAAATTTTTATTGTTTTTTTAATCTATTCTATTTTATGGTTTTTAGGTTTATTATTTTATTTTTTGTGATTTTTATTTAATTGTATTTCTTTGATTTTTTAATTTATTTTTATTCTTTATTTTTTTAATTTATTGCTATGATTTTTTTATTCTTATTTTTATTCTTTATGGTTGTTATTCTTGTTTTTAGTTGTTTGTGTTTTTAGTGATTTAGCTTTTGGTTTTATATTGTTTGGGGATTTAGTCGTTTTAGCTTTAAAATGTTTATAGCGAGTTTGATAAATTTGGTTTTTTAGTTTTTATTGCTTATGTTTTTGGTTTTTTATTAATCTGATAAATTGGGTTTTTATGTGTTTCTTGGTTGTTTGGTTAGCTTGATTGTTTTAGTTATTTTTTATGGCTTAGATTTGTGTTGTTAGTTATTGAATTGTTTTAATGGCTTATTTGATGGGTTGGGGTTGGTTGTTATTTTATTGTTAGTTATTACTTAGATTGTTATTTGTTTAGGTTGGAAAGATTGATATTTGAATTAAATAGTGCTGTGGTTTTATAAAATTATAGATTAGTTAATATTATATTATTTGTATTATAGTTAAGTAAAATTATTAGTGTTGTACTTTAAAATAAATATGCTCAGTAAAGATTAATTGTTTTTGGTTGGTGGGTTTTTTAGTTTTTGTTAATTGTTATATCTAGATATAGTATATAATGACATGTGAAAATAGTATGGATGATAATGATTAAATCAACTTCTTTTCAATCCTTTAAAGTAAATTTTAGTAAAATACAAAATATTCTTTATAAAGGTTAAAAATGCACTTTACTTTGCTAAATGAAAAAGATTTTTTCAACCCTTACTACCGCAAAAAGCAAATCACACAAAATGAATTTGACACTTTTTGCAAGGCTTTAACGCAGTATATAGAAAGGCTTGAAAGCTCACAAAGCGAAAACGAAGACTATCTTGTAGCCAACGCACTTAGTCCATTTTTAACCACGCTAAATTTCAAAACCCACATCAAAACCAAACAAAAAGGCAAAAGCGAGATTGATTTAGCCATCGCTAAAGATGAGCTTAGCAAAGACTTAGAAGTTCTCATCGAAGCTAAAAAGCCCAACTCAAAAGAATTCATCACCCACACAAAGCCAAATTCCAAATCCTTGCATGAGGCTATTTTGTATTACTTTAGAAATAGAGAACATAGCTTTAGCTTGAAATTTATCATCATCACAGATTTTTATAAATTTTACATTTTCAAAGCTAGTGAGTTTGAAGAGTTTTTTTATAAAAATACAAGTTTTAAAAAGCTTTTTGAAGAATTTCAAAGCCCAAATTCACTTTTTAAAGGCAACACCGATGAATTTTACAAAGAAGCAAGCAAACTCATAGAAAATTCTAAAGAAAGCTTAAAAGGCTTTTTCATTGATTTAGCCTTTTTAAAAGACAAGCAAAAGTCAAATTTCAAAAACCTAGCAAGCATTTTTAAAACCTTCCACAAAGACTTTTTACTAAATGAATTTAGCCCAAATGACGCAAACTCACTAAACAACGCATTCTATAAAGAGCTTTTATACATCTTGGGTTTAAGCGAGAGCAAACAGCTTTCTAAATTCATCATTACACAAAGTGAGCAAAGCAAACAAACCCAAGGCACACTTTATCATCTCATAGCGAGCAAACTTCCAAAGCATGACTTTGAAGAGGTGCTAAAATTCATCATACTTTGGCTAAATCGTATTTTATTTTTAAAGCTTATTGAGTCAAATTTGGTTAGATTTAACGATGATAAAACCCTTAAATTTCTAAACTATGAAAAAATTCCAAATTTCACCACCCTTTCACACCTTTTCTTTGATATCTTAGCTAAAGAAAAGCACACAAGAGCGCAGAGTAAATTTAGCTATTTGCCTTATTTAAATTCATCACTTTTTGAAAAACAAGCCGTCGAAAAACCACACTAGAAATCGCCACTTTAGAAAATGACGCTTTGCTAGAGTACTACCCACACACGCAGTTAAAAGATGACAAAGGAAAAAGTAAAAAAGACAAAGTAGGTTTGCTTGAGTATTTGTTTGAGTTTTTAGACAGCTTTGATTTTGGAGCAGATGAGCAAAGCGAAGAACTCATCAAGTAAAAAGAACTCATCAACTCAAGCGTTTTAGGAAATGTCTTTGAAAAGCTAAATGGCTACAAAGAAGGTAGTTTTTACACCCCAAGCTTTATCACTTCATACATGTGTAAAGCAAGTATAGAAAAAGTCGTGCTTGATAAGTCTAACCATGCTTTTAAGCTAAATGCCACCAAGCTAAGCGAGCTAAGAACTCAGCTACGCCAAGAAAAATCCCTCAAGAACAAAAACTAGCCTTGCTAAATTCCATACGCATTTGCGATCCTGCGGTGGGAAGTGGGCATTTTTTAGTTTCAGCTTTAAATGCCATGCTTATGGTGCATTATGAGCTTGGTTTGTTTGAAGAGGACTTTTACCTAAGCGTGCAAAATGATGAAATTTTAGTGCAAAATCACAAAGGCCAATTTTTAGAGTATAAACGCCCTGATTTTGACAAAGACAAAACCCACCTTTGTCAAAAAGAACTTTTTGAGCGTAAAAAAGACATCATAGAAAACAACCTTTTTGGAGTAGATATCAACCCAAACTCATGTGAGATCACTAAACTAAGGCTTTGGATAGAGCTTTTAAAACACAGCTTTTATGAAAGCTTTGATGATACAAACTATCATGATCTTAAAACCCTACCAAACATCGATATCAACATAAAATGTGGGAATTCTCTTATAAGTTATTTTGAAATTCACAAAAGCCTTTCTCACTACCCCAACATCAAAGAACGCATGGATAAATACAAACGCATAGTCAAAGACTACAAAGAAGGCTTTTACACCGACAAAACTCTCATCGCAAAAGAGATCAAAAACCTCAAAGAGTCTTTTAAAAATTTCTGCTTAAAAGACAAATTTGCCAAAGAGATCAAGCAACTTACCAACGGTGCTAATGAATACTCTAAAAAATACGGCGATTTTTTAGCACAAGATGAAAAAGATGAGAATTTTAGAGCATTTTTCTCTAAAAATATGTTTGAATTTGACTTTGATGAAAGTGCTGCCAAGAAAGAATTTAAAAAGCTTAAAAAGCTTTATGAGAGTATATTTGACTTAGAAAGTGCAAATCCTTTTGAATGGCGTTTTGAATTTAGCGAAGTGCTTGATGAGAGCGGGAGTTTTCAAGGGTTTGATCTTATCATAGGTAACCCACCTTACATCAGACAAGAAGACATCAAAGAACTAAAGCCAAATTTAGCCAAAAACTATAAGGTATATAAAGGCACAAGCGACATTTATACCTACTTTTATGAGCTTGGGTTTAATGTGCTAAAGCAAAATGGTGTTTTGTCTTTCATCACTTCAAACAAATACACAAGAGCAGGTTATGGAGAAGCTTTAAGAGAGTTTTTACTCAAAAATACCACACTTTTAGAATACATTGATCTAAATGGTATAAAAGTCTTTGAAGGTGCTACGGTAGATACTTCCATACTAAGCTTTGAAAAAGCAAAAACTAAAGATAGTAGCTTTAAGCACCTAGCCCCAAGCACCGAGCTTTTAAAAGAAAACGACTTTAATATAGAAAGCATTTTAAATTTTAACAAAATCGCACAAAATTCTTTAAGCAAAGAAAGCTTTACTTTTAACGATGAAAGCACAAATGCGCTAAAAGCAAAGATAGAAAAGCACGGACTCCACTTAAGGACTGGCATGGGCTTAATATATATCGTGGAATTTTAACAAGGCTTAATGAAGCCTTTATTATCACTACTGAAAAAAGAGATGAAATTTTAGCTAAATGCAAAGATGAAGCCGAAAAAGAACGCACCGCCAAACTCATACGCAAAATGCTACGCGGTAGAGATATAAAAAGATATAGCTATGAGTGGGCGGGACTTTGGGTGATCAACGCTCACAATGGCTATAAAAGCAAAAGCGGAGAAAAGGTAGAAGCGATAAATATAGATGAATACCCTAGCTTAAAACAGCATTTAAAGCCGTATTATAAAACTTTAGAAAAAAGAACTGACAAAGGAAAAACACCTTATAACCTTAGAAATTGTGCTTATTTAGAGGAATTTGAAAAAGAAAAGATAGGCTGGCAAAGAGTAACCCAAGAACCGAGTTTTATTTTAGAAAACGAGTGTGTTTTATTGGATTCTATGGCTTTTATGGTAGGAAATTCTAAAAATGAACTTAAATATCTTTTGGGATTTTTAAATTCTAGTTTGATATTTTATTATTTTAAAAATATCGGGCATTTATATTCAGATAAAGGTTTTTTATTATCAAATCAATATGTAGAAAAATTTCCTATACCAAAAATAAATTCTAAAAATGAAAAACTAGCAAACGAGCTTATAAGCTTAGTCGATGAGATTTTAAATTTAAAAGAACAAGACAAAAACGCAAACACCCAAGAACAAGAAAACAAAATAAATTCCCTAGTCTATAAACTCTACAACCTAACCGAAGAAGAAATATCAATAATTGAAGGAAAGTGATGGCTATACAAATAAATAACTTTATAATGTATCTGAAGAATGGAAACTACACAAATGATTTTGAAATGTTTTTAAATTATCTAGCAGATGATGAAAATAATACAGCAGTAATAAAAGATAAAGATAAAATTATTGTAAATGAAGAAATTGTCATTATATTTAATGAGCAATTAAAAAATAAGTATTTTAATTTTTCGAATATTGTTTTTAACAAAACAGTGACATTTCAAAGTAATGATGAAGATGGTTTAGAACTTAATCTTGAAAATACATATTTTGAAAAATTAAATATATTGCATTGTACATTAGATAGTATTGTATTTGATGGTGAGATAAATCATATAAAAGAATTAAATATTAGTGAATGTAAATTTAAAGGAGTGACTATAAATTCAGATATACAAGGAGATGTAAAATTTCAAAAATGTATTTTTAAAGACTTTAATAAATATAATTCCGGTAAAAATATAAAATTTGGAGCAAATTTCGTATTTGACTTCTGTGAAACTGAAGATATAGTAAATTTAATGAATTTTGATTTTGAAAATAGAGTTAGTTTTGAAATGTCTAAATTTAAAGATAATATATATTTTAACAACTCTTATTTCAAAGATTATGTTGATTTTCATGAATGTAAATTCGATAAAGTTGCTTGTTTTTATGGGGTAACTTTTGATAAAGCTCCGAATTTTAGTGCTTGTTATTTTAAAGAACAAAAGGCTATAAATTTAACAAATGTCAATATAGATAATTTAGATTTTGAATCAGTTGAAAAATATATAGAATATAATTACAAAGATGAGACTTATAAAAACGAAATTGAAAATATACGCAGTGAAGAAAAAGAAAAAATAAATCAGATTAATAATAAACATCAATTAAGATATGCTAAAAATTTAAAAGATTCTTTCAGAGTTATAAAAGATGTTTTGATAAGCCAAAATAATATTTTAGAAGCTCAGGAATGGCATAAACTAGAACTTTATGCAAAAGAAAAAGAAACTATAATAAAAGCTATAAGCATAAATGATAATATAGATTCTAAAAATACTACTGCAAAATTTTTAAAAGAAGAATTATATAATTTTACTGAATGGATTAATTTTACATTGTTATTTGTATATAGAAACACTAGCAATCATCACACAAGTTTTTTAAAAATACTTAATTTCACAGTTGTAATGATTGCACTGTACGCTTCGCTTCTTTTTTGGCTACAAAGCGACAGTGCTGTTAAATCGGTTTTTGGTTTTATAGTTGCATTAGCTTTTGCAACGGTTGTAATTATAGCTTTTTTGTTATTTATTGCTCGCAAAAATATATTTAAATTATGCACATTTCGAATTTTTTTAATTGTGAGTATAGGATATGGTGTATTTTTATTACTATGTTTTCAAAATCCAGAGCCTATTATTATATGTTGTTATATTTTATTGGTTTCTTTTGTTAGTTTGATGTTTTTTTATGGAAAATACCCGCGTTTTTTTATTGTAGCTTTTGCATATATTGTTTTTTTTGCTGTTTTAATTGAAACACCACAATTTATCAACCCTTTTATAGGTGTTTTTTCATCAGAAAAACTTCATGAAAGTAAAATTGAAAAAGCCATTCAAGATTTAAATTCTAGTTCTATTATAAATCTTGCAAAAATTTCTCATAAGGATTTTAACCTATCTGGGCATTATCAAGATGTTTCTTTTGTAGAACTAGATGTGGCTAAAAAGTTAATCATAGAAAGCAAAGATAATATCTTAGATTTAAAAGAACAAAATTTAACCATAGCAACAGAATTTTTAGGTAAAAAATATACCGAAATTTCTAAAGCTATAAAGCAAGATGAAATCACATCAAATGTTATAAAATCTACTAGTGTTTTATATAGTATTATACTTTTACTTTGCATATTCTCACTCCAAAAAACCGCACGAAAAAACTCCATAGTGCCAAGTTAATGTTATAATTTGAAATTATTTAAAAAGAAAGGTAAATTATGTTGCGATTTTTTATAATGCTTTTTTGTGCTTTAAATCTTTTTGCCGCTACACCAAAAGATACTATCATCATCGCAGTGGAGAATGAACCAGAGCGTATTAATCCGCTTTTTAGTGAAGATCATGATGTGGCGATTGCACTTGTGTTTTCAGGACTTACACGCTTTGATGAGAATATGAATCTAGCGCCTGATCTTGCTAGCTCTTGGAAAGTTAGCAAAGATGGACTTGTTTATGAATTTACTTTAAGAGATGATGTGTCGTGGCATGATGGGGCTAAATTTAGTGCCAAGGATGTGGAATTTAGTATAAATGCTTTAAAAGATGAGAAGCTAAACTCGCCTTCAAAAGTAAATTTTGACGCAGTTAAAGAAGTAAAAATCATCGATGATTATCACTTGTCTATCACACTTTCAAAGCCTTTTCCTGCATTTTTAGACGCTTTGAGTGTAGGGATTTTACCAAAACATTTACTTGAAAAAGAAAATTTAAATACCACTAAATTTAATCAAATGCCTATAGGAACAGGATCTTATAAGCTAAAGCAATGGAAACAAGGTCAATACATGATCTTAGAAGCAAATGAAAATTATCATTTAGCTAAGGTAAAAACACCAAAACTCATACTAAAACACATTAAAGATCCAAGCATTAGCGCAATTGAACTTAAAAATGGTTCTATTGATGTAGCTTTGGTTGATTTTGCTTTAGCTTCAAATTTTGAAAATGATAAAAACTTTAAAATGCTTATAGAACCTTCGGCTGATTACCGTGCTTTGATGTTTAATCTTAATCATGAGTTTTTAAAAGATCAAAATGTGCGTTTAGCGCTAAATTATGCTATTGATAAACAAGCTATTATAAATTCACTTTTGCATTCTTTTGGAAAGGTAGCAAATCATCCTTTAGAAAAATCATGGGCAAATCCTAAAGAATTTGCAAGCTATGCTTATGATGTAAAAAAAGCAAATGAGCTTTTAGCAAAAGCGGGCTTTGCGAAAAATAAAAATGGCATTTTAGAAAAAAATGGCAAAGAATTTAGCTTTGAAATGTATGCTATGAGTGAAGATCCACTAAGAGTGGCTTTGGTAAATATCTTACAAAGTGAGTTTTTAAAGCTTGGCATAAAAGCAAAAGCGGTAGCTAAGCCAAGTGGAAGTTTTGATTATACGAAAATTGATAGCTTTTTAGTGGGTTGGGGTAGTCCTTATGATCCTGATTTTCACACCTTTAGAGTTTTTGCAAGCTCTCAAGATAGTGCTTTAAACTCAAGTGGATGGAATTTTGGCCATTATCAAAATGCTAAAGTTGATGAGGCTTTAACAAAGGCTAGAAATTCGCTTGATGTAAACGAAAGAAAAAAACACTATAAAGAATTTATCGATGCATTGCATAAAGATCCTGCGTTTTTATTTATAGCTTATATTGATTATCCTTTAGTTTTTGCTAAAAATATCCAAGGTATAAAACCTCACATTTTAGGTCACCATGGGGTAGGTTTTACTTGGAATGCTTATGAGTGGAGCAAAAATTAGTGTTAAAACTCATTTTTAAACGCCTTTTATGGGCGTTTTTTTTGATGATTTTTGCAAGTTTTTTATGCTTTGTGATGATTTATCATGCTAAAGGAAGTGTGGTTTTTGCTAGTGTGCCTCAAGGAACTAGTATTAAAATAAAAGAAGAAATCGAGCGTAATTTAAATTTAGACAAGCCCTTATTAGAGCAGTATGAAAATTGGCTTTTTAATGCCTTAAAAGGCGACTTTTCCTACTCTTTAATCAGCGGAGAAAAAGTTAGTGAAATTTTAAAAGAAAAACTTCCTTATACCATCATACTGGGGAGTTTAGCTTTTTTTATACTTTTTGTATTATCTTTGGTTTTAGCACTTTTTTGTGTTCTTTATAAAGATAGCTTTTTAGATAAATTTATCACTTTTTTAACGATGAGTTTTTTTGCATTGCCTGCTTTTTCTTTATCATTAATGCTTATTTTAGTTTTTGCTGTATTTTTTAAGCTTTTTCCAAGTTCGGCTATTGCTGATATTGGTTTTGAAGATGATGTGTTTAATCGTTTGTGGCATTTGTTTTTACCAGTATGTGCTTTAGTGCTTTCGCATTTAGCTGTTTTTGTGCGTTTTATAAGGACAAGTTTGATTGATAGTTTAAATCAAAGCTTTATAGAAAGTGCTTTTGCAAGAGGGCTTAGCAAAACAAGAATTTATTTGCACTTTGTGTTAAAAGATGCTTTTGGTTCTATACTTGCGTACTTTGGTGCTTCTTTTGTGAGTTTTTTAATGGGAACTTATATAGTAGAAAGTGTGTTTTCTTATGAGGGTGTGGGAAATTTGGTGATTAAAAGCATATTGTTTAAAGACTATCCTGTGGTGCTAGCTGTGGTGATTTTTAGCATTTTAGTAGTGGTGCTTGTAAATTTGATCGTAGAAATAATTTGTAAGATGATTAATCCAAGGTTTGCTAATGCGTAAGTTTTGCGTGATGATGATTTTGCTAAGTTTTATTTTAGCACTTTTTGCACCTTTAATAAGTTCTTATGATCCTAATTTAGTGGATTTAAGTAAGGCTAAAATAGCCCCAAATTTAAGTCATATTTTTGGCACAGATTTACTTGGTAGGGATGTTTTTACGCGTATTTTATATGCCTTGCGTGTTTCTTTATTTGTAGGGGTAATGGCGGCATTTTTTAGTGTGCTTTTTGCTTGTGTTTATGTGTTTTTAACAAGATTTTTTGCCTATGCTTTTTTCGCTAGGGTGATTGATATGCTTTTAGCACTACCTTCTTTGCTTGTGATTATGTTTTTTCAAAGCTTTTTGGCAGGATCTTTGTGGAGTATGATTTTTATCATCGCTTTGGGGCATTTTGCTTTTGTGGCAAAGGTGCTTGATGCCCAACTGAATAAATTTCAAAAACTTGAGTTTTATCAAAATGCTATCATTTTAGGTTCTAGCAAGATGAAAGCTTTATTTAGCGAACTTTTGCCTGCTTGTTGGAATTTGCTTTTTGTGCTTTTTGTTTTAAATATCGCTCATGCTATTACAAGTGAAGCCACTTTGAGTTTTTTTGGTTTGGGTGTAGAGCTTTGGACTCCAAGTTTAGGAAATATGCTCAATGAAGCAAGTAAGGCTGTGTTTTTAGGGTTTTGGTGGATGATAGTTTTTCCAGTAGCCTTTATACTTATGCTTATTTTGCCTTTGCTTGCTTTGGGCAATGATTTACAAGAAGAGATTAAAGCATGATAGAAATTTCAAATCTTAACCTTAGTTTTAAAGATAAAATCTTACTAAAGGATGTAAATCTTAATTTAGAAGATGGCAAAGCTTTAGCTATCATGGGTAAAAGTGGAGCAGGAAAAAGCTTGCTTTTAAAAAGTATGATTAAGCTTTTTGATAAACACTATAAACTCAATGCACAAAAATTTCAGATAGATCAAAAAGATATTTTAAATTTAGAAGAAAAAGAACTAAATGCCTTAAGAACTAAGGTAAATTTACTTTTTCAAGATGTTTATGGGAGTTTTTATCCTCTTGTTGATATAGGGGGTTATTTTAATATAGTTTTAAAAACTCATACTAATTTAAGCACAAAAGAGATTAAAGAAAAAGCCTTTTATTATTTTGAATGTTTAGGGCTTAAAAATCATGATCTTTTGTGGCATTCTTTTATATATCAGTTAAGTGGTGGTATGGCAAGACGCATTCAAATGGCTCTAGCTTTGTTAAGCGGTGCTAAGTATTTATTGTGTGATGAGATTACAAGTTCTCTTGATAGAGCTAATGAAGAAAAAATCATCACTATTTTAAAAGAGTTAAAAGCGCAATTTAAAAATCTCATTTTCATCACGCATGATATAAATTTAGCTAAAGAACTTTGTGATGAGGTAGTTATCATAGAAGATAAAACTTTGCTTTATCAAATGCCTATGAAAGAATTTTTAAACAATCCAAAAGGTATTTTTGCTAAAGAATTGTTAAATTATTTTGAGAATGAAAATGTTTTTAGAAGTTAAAAATTTAAGCAAATCTTATAAATTTAAAAAACACTGGTATTTAAAAGAAGAAGAAATTTTTGTTTTTAAAGATGTGAGTTTTTCTTTAAAACAAAATGAGAATTTGTTGCTTTGTGGGGAAAGTGGTAGTGGCAAAAGCACTTTGGCTAAAATTCTTTGTATGCTTGAATGTGCAAATACCGGAGAAGTTTTGTTTGAAAATGAAAATATATTAAATTTAGATTTTAATACTCAAAGAAAATTGCGCCAAAAAATACAATATATTTTCCAAGATCAAAAGCTAGCTTTAAATCCTTATAAAAGTACTAAAAAACTTTTACTTGATGTATATGAAAATTTTAAACTTAAGCCCGATTTTGAAGAGCTTTTTAAGCTTTTTGATGCTTTTGAACTTGAAAAAGATATTTTAAATTTAAAACCCTCTAAGCTAAGTGGTGGTCAAAGTCAAAGATTAGGTTTGATTAGAGCTTTGCTTTTAAGGCCAAAATTGCTTATTTTAGATGAAATCACAGCAGCACTTGATGTGGTAACTGCTTATAAAATTTTAAACTACTTGCACGCTTTTCAAAAAACGCATGATATTACTTATATATTTATTTCTCATCAAGAAAAAATCTTACAAGATATATGCCATAAAAAAGTGTTTTTGCAATAAAGATAAAAATTGTTTCATTTTGAAATATCATAAAATTTATTTTTTTGATAATAAGTTTTTATATAGCTAAGTTAAAGTAAAATAAATTTTAATTATGCTTGAATAAAAGGTTTATTATGACGCACGCAACTATAGAGCATCAATACTTTGGCATCTTTGCAATGCTTGTCATTGCAAGTGTTATATTTTTTACTTTGGTGTATATTTCTTCTAAAATAGGCTCCAAGCTCGCCTCTTGCAATAGAAAAAAACTCGGACTTGGAATTTATGAATGCGGGCCTATGGCTTCTAAGCAAGCAAATAAAATCAATTCTCAATTTTTTGTTTTTGCTTTGATTTTTATTTTGCTTGACATTGAAGTGGTGTTTTTATTTCCTTGGGCGGTGATTTTTAAAGATTTAACCGCAGAGCTTTCAAAATACGGCTTATCTTTATTTGCCTTGGTAGAAGTGTTTGTTTTTATTTTATTGCTTGCAATAGGTTTTTTATACGCTTATAAAAAAGGAGCATTCGCATGGCAGAGTATCAAAAAATGAGCAATGCGCCAGTTGTTTTAACTACGGTTGATAAGTTAGTGCAATGGGGTAGGAGTAATTCTTTATGGGCGCTATCTTATGGGCTTGCTTGTTGTGCTATTGAAATGATGGCAGCAGGTGGTGCAAGATATGATTTTGATAGATTTGGAACTATTTTTAGAGCAAGTCCAAGACAATCTGAGGTAATGATTATAGCGGGTACTTTAAGCAAAAAACACGCTGAATTTACAAGAAGACTTTATGATCAAATGCCTGATCCTAAATGGGTTATTTCTATGGGTTCTTGTGCAAATACTGGTGGTATGTTTAATACCTATTCTACTGTTCAAGGGGTAGATAGAATCATTCCTGTTGATATTTATGTGCCAGGCTGTGCCCCACGCCCTGAAACTTTTCAATTTGCTTTGATGATTTTGCAAAAAAGAATTCGTAAAGAAAAAGCAAGTAGAAAAATAGCTCCAAAAAGGCTTATATGATGAGAAAATATAGCGATAAGAAAAATGCTCAGCTAAAAAATTATTATGAAGATAGATTTTACCATGCACCTGCAACTAAAAAACTAAGCACAGAGAGTAGTGTTTTTGAGAGTTATCATCAAATCTTAAGCCAAGAATTTGAGTTAAAAAATTCTTTTATAGAGCTTGATTTTTGGGTGATTGAGATAAACAAAGATGATAATGTTGCTATTCTTAGCAAGCTTAAAAAATTAGGTTATAGTTGTTTTACTGATGCAAGTGCGATTGATTTTGTCGCTCAAAAACAAGGTTTTGAAGTATATTATCAGCTTTTAAATATGGAGAAAAATTTAAGAGTGAGAGTAAAGACTTTCGTTGGTTTAAAAGAAAAACTTCAAAGTGTTATGAGTGTTTTTAAGGGTGCTAATTGGTGTGAGAGAGAAATATATGATATGTTTGGAATTTTCATCATCAATCATCCGAATTTAAAAAGACTTTTAATGCCTGATGATTGGTATGGACATCCTTTTTTAAAAAGCTATCCTTTGCATGGTGATGAATTTGCTAAATGGTATGAGATAGATAAAATTTTTGGAAAAGAATACCGCGAGGTTGTAGGCGAGGAAAATAGAGATCCAGGTTTTGTAGATGAAAAAGACACGCTAAACTTTAGCAGAATTTATCATGAGGTTGGTAAAGGCGAAGCTTTAAGAGAAGATAAATACCTACAAGAATATCAAGAAGAAGGTGGCGTGCCTTTTGTGAAAAAAGCCAAAAGAACGCAAGTAAAAATTTTAGATAAGAGAAGATAAAATGCAAATTTCTACTAAATTAAAACCTTATTATGAAAATATAAGCTTTGAGCGTGAAGATGGTACTATGATAGTAAATCTTGGTCCCCAACATCCAAGTGCTCATGGAAATTTACGCCTTATTTTAGAACTTGATGGAGAAGAAATCACCAAGGCTGCTCCTTGTATAGGTTATATGCATCGTGGTATGGAAAAAATGGCTGAAAATATGATCTATCAAGAGTTTATCCCAACTACTGATAGAATGGATTATATCGCAGCTAGTGCAAATAATTATGCCTATGTAGCTGCTGTAGAAAAACTTTGTGGTTTGGAAATTCCACGCAGAGCAAGTGTGATAAGGATGATTTTGCTTGAGTTAAACCGCATTGCTTCGCATTTGTTATGGCTTGCTACACATGCTCTTGATATTGGTGCGATGACAGTATTTTTATACTGTTTTAGAGAGCGTGAATATGTGCTTGATCTAATAGAAAAATATTGTGGGGCAAGACTTACACATTCATCTATGAGAATAGGCGGGGTAATGCTTGATTTACCTGAAGGTTTTTTAGATGAACTTTTAGCATTTTGCAATAAATTTCCAAATGATATAAAAGATTATGAAGCCTTGCTTGATGATAATAGAATTTGGCGCGCAAGAACTGAAAATGTAGGAGTGGTAAGCAAAGAACAAGCGCTAAGTTGGGGTTGTAGCGGGGTTATGCTAAGAGGAAGCGGGATTGCTTATGATGTTAGAAAAGAAGAGCCTTATTTGCTTTATGATGAGGTAGATTTTGGCGTGCCTGTGGCTAAAATGGGTGATTCTTATGCAAGATATAAAGTTTATATGCAAGAATTTAGAGAAAGTTTGAAAATTTTAATTCAATGTGCTAAGCTTTATCAAGATACTCCACCTGAAATTTTATGCAATCATCCTGAGTATGTAAGCGCTTCAAAAGAGCAAATCATGACGCAAAATTATTCACTTATGCAACATTTTGTCCTAGTAACCCAAGGCTTAAAGCCACCAAAAGGAGAAGCGTATGTGCCAACTGAAAGTCCAAAAGGCGAACTTGGGTTTTTTATTCACTCAGATGGTAGCGGTAGGCCATATAGATTAAGAGCTAGAACCCCAAGTTTTTTTCATTGTGCATTTTTAGAAGAAATGCTTGTAGGGTCATATTTGGCTGATGCGGTGGCGATTTTAGGAAGTATTAATATAGTTTTAGGTGAGATAGACCGATGAGACGCGTGGATTTAAGAAAAAGTCAAGATTTGTTTAAGGATTTAGAGCAAATCATTCAAAATGCCTATATGGGTGAAGTTTTAGTGGTTTTGTTCGAAATAGGAGATTTTTCTAATGTAGAAAAAAGTTTTGCTTTCATAAAAGAGCAAAATTGTGAACTTTTAAATTCTTTAAAATTTAATCAAGTAGATTGGACTATAGTTTTTAAAAAGGTAGGACAATGAAATTAGCAAAATATCAAGAAGGCTTAAATGCTTTGTGTTTTGTGGATTTACTTTCTTTAAAAAATCCTTCACTTTGTGCTAAGCTTAACAAAAGTAAAAATTACAATATTTCCTGCATAGAAGATAAAATTTTAAAAGCAAGCTTTTATAAATGTGAGATTGCAAGTGTGCCTTTCGTGCTTGCATTACTTTGTAAGATGAGTTTAGAGGCTGAATTTAACGAGCTTGATGAGGGTTATTTAAGTGCTGAATCTTGCTTTGGCGAAGAAGAGGCTTTAGAGATTTTGGAGTTTTTAAAAGAAGCAAAGTGTATTATTTTTGATGAAAATTTATACCAACATAAAGACTTTGAAAATATTAAGTATTTTTTAGAAAAACTTTGTCATAAATTTAATCTTTTGCTAATTTGCTCTAATGAAAATGAAGAAAATTTGTCAATACAAAATTCTTTTAGTGAACTTTTAGAACTTGATAATTTTGATGGAACTATCATCATGCAAGCACCTTTAGAGGATAAAAATTTGCATTGTTCTTCATCTTTTGCTTTGATTGCTAAGGTTAAAGATGAGGATAAAATTAATTTAAAAATAAATACTCAAGAATTTACAACTATAGTAAAAATCAATCATGATTTAAAAGGCACGGTGGCTTTGTTTGATTATGAAAGCGCTGGTTTTGCTTTTTCAAAAGCTCAAGTTAAGGTTATAAAATGAAAGTTATCATTAATGGTATAGAATGTGAGGCAAATGAGGGTGAGTATATCTTAAATGTCGCAAGAAAAAATGATATTTTCATTCCTGCAATTTGTTATTTAAATGGTTGTTCTCCAACACTTGCATGTCGTATGTGTATGGTAGAGGCTGATGGTAAAAAGGTTTATTCTTGCAATACTAAAGTTAAAGAAGGTATGGTAGTAGAGAGTGATTTGCCAAATTTATGGGAAGAGCGCAACGCTATCATGCAAGCATATTGTATCAACCACCCTTTACAATGTGGGGTATGTGATAAATCTGGCGAATGTGAGCTTCAGAACTTTACACATAAAGCAAGAGTAAATGTGCAAAATTATTGGATTAAAGATACCCATAAAGAGCATAAAAAATGGGGCGAGATTAATTATGATCCAGCTTTATGTATAGTATGTGAAAGATGTATCACAGTTTGTAAAGATAAAATAGGAGAAAGCGCTTTAAAAACTACTCCAAGAGGAGCAAATGCACCCGATGCAAGTTTTAAAGAGAGTATGAGTAAAGACGCGCTAGCGATTTGGACTAAATTTCAAAAGAGTTTAATTGCACCAAGTAGCGGTGATATGCTTGATTGTTCTTTTTGTGGAGAATGTACAAGTGTATGTCCAACGGGAGCCTTGGTGGGTTCGGCTTTTCAATATACATCTAATGCTTGGGAGTTAAAGAAAATTCCAGCTAGTAATCCCCATTCAAGTGATTGTGAGTTGATGTATTATGATATTAAACAAACTAGTATTAATAATCAAAAAGAAAAAATTTATAGAGTGAGCAATGATTTTGCTTTTGCTACGCTAAATAAAGCTGCAAGATATGGTTTTAACACTCAAAATGAAGTTCAAGGTAAAGATGAAAAAGCTTTTGAAAAACTAGTAAATATGATAAAAAATGATGAAATAAAAAATATTTTATTTAATAGTTTTATTACCAATGAAGAAGCCTTAATCTTGCAAAATTTAAGTAAAAAATTTAACCTTAACCTTATAAATCATGAAGCTAAAAAATTCCAAGATTTCCTAGCTTGTTTTTATCAAAATACAAATGCAATGTATAATGCAAATACAGATGATATCACTCAAAGTGATTTTTTAATCATCGTAGGTTCGTTTTTACGCTATGATGCACCAACGCTAGGATATAAAGTTAATAATGCTTTAGTGATGAATAAAGGTGCAGGGCTATATTTTCACCCTATAAAAGATAAAGGTGTGGATAAATATTCTAAAAATTTCTTGCAGATTAATCATGATATTAAAGATAATGAAAATATTTTATTATTTATCTTGCAAAAATTCGCTAAAGAGTTTCCACAAGATTTTAAAAATACATTAGAAAATGCGTATTACCAAGGTACTAAAGAAATTGAAGAAACTATTAATGAAGAAGTTGTTGAAAAGATAGAAAAGCAAAATGAAAATGGTGACACTATTATAGAAGAAGTTAAAAAACTTGTGCCTAAAAAAATTAAAAAAAGCATAGAAGTGCAAAGATCAAATTATGCGAAAAATCTTGGTATAGATGAGGATATTTTAGAAGCTTTGCTCGCAAAAAAGCAAAAATTTACACTTATTATAGGAAGTGATTTTTACTATGATGAGCAAAGTGCAAAGCTAGCAAAACTTTGTGCTTTGGTACAAAAATATACCGATTTTAAAGTCTTTTTAAATCCAACTTGCACTAATACTTTAGGTGTGAGTTTGATTTGTGATTTAAGTCAAGATTTTCAAGCGGGAAAAACACTAGGTTATAATGAAAAAGGTGATTTTACTTTTTCTTATGATGGGCATTTTGATCTTGCAAGTTCTAGTTTAAATCAACAAGAAGGTAGCTTTGTAAATTATGACAAAAGATTAGTTCCTACAAATGCAGCTTTAGAATTTAAAGGTTATTTTTTAAATGATTTAGCAAATGCTTTAGGTTTTGATGAAGAATTTACAATCAACTATACTAAATTTTTACCACAAAATAAAGGCTTTAGGGCAATTGGTTTTGATGAGTTAGAAAATCATTATGATAATGGTGGAACAAACCATAGAGGCTATGAGCTTGATTTTTCTCATTTTGAGTTTGAAAAAAACTTAAGCGCTCAAGAAGTCAAAGAGCAAAATGAAGGAAATTTAACCTTATATCATGCAAATCGTATTCATCAGTTTTCAAAGCTTAGCAATAGAGCTTTTAATGAGGTTGGAGCTTTATTTTTATCAGTTGATTTAATGCAAAAATTTGACTTAAATCAAGATGATAGTGTTATTTTAAAAAATGAAAAAACTCAAATTGCTATAAGTGTAAAATGTGATGAATCTTTAGAAAATGGTGCGTATTTGGGGGATTATGATAGTAAGATCGATTATAAATCTTTATTTGATAATACTCGATATGCAAAAGTTTGGCTTGAAAAAGCAGGAGCTAAAATATGAGTGATATTACTTTTTTTATTATAGAAACAATTATCAAATGCGTGCTTGTTATAGCTATTTTTGCTACTTTAGCAGGCTTGGCAACTTATCTTGAAAGAAAGGCTTTGGCTTTATTTCATCGTCGTTTAGGACCTGATATGGTAGGTCCTTTTGGATTGCTTCAAGTAGTTGCTGATATGATTAAGCTTTTTACTAAAGAAGATATAGTGCCAACTTATGCTCAAAAAGTGGTGTTTTTAATCGCTCCATTAATCGCAGCAATTTGTGCTTTTGTGGCAATTGCAGCTATTCCTATTTTTCCTGAATTTACTTTATTTGGTAGAGTGATTCGCCCTATTATTGCTGATATTAATGTGGCCTTACTATTTGTCATAGGCATGGGCGGGGTTAGTTTTTATGCGATTTTTTTAGGAGGCTTGGCAAGTAATAATAAATGGTCATTGTTAGGTGGGGCAAGAGGACTTGTTTCTATCATTTCTTATGAGAGTGTTGCAGGGCTTTCTTTGGTATGTGTTGTAATGCTTGTTGGTTCTTTGTCTTTGGTAGATATTAATAATTATCAAAGTGAAGGCATACTTTCTTGGCTTATTTTTAAACAACCTTTAGCTTTTATTTTATTTGTAATAGCTATTTTTATAGAAACTAATAGAACTCCACTTTGTTTAAGCGAAAATGAAACTGAACTTGTTTCAGGTTATGGCACTGAATATAGTGGGCTTAGATGGGGTATGTTTTTTATCGGAGAATATACAGCTATGATCACCGGAGCGATTATGATATCGCTTTTGTTTTTAGGTGGATTTAATGATTTTTGGATTATACCAGGGGCTATCATGATGCTTTTGAAAGTGTCTTTTGTGTTCTTTTGGTATTTTTGGGCTAGAGGGGCTTTTCCGCAACTGCGTCCTGATCAAGTAATGAGAATGTGTTATTTGATTTTAATTCCTTTAGCGGTTTTAAATTTATTAATTAGTGCTTTAGTGCTTGTGATATAGGAAAAACAATGAAAAAAGGTTATTTTAAAGTAGATTTTGAGCGTAAAAATCCTCAAAATACTTATGAAAAATTCATACAAGTAGTCAAGCGTTCTTTGAATACAGAACTTTTTGTAGGTTTATTTGTTGTATTAAGAGAAATGTTTAAAAAGAACAATAGCGCAACGATTAAATATCCTATGGAAAAAGTTGCTTTGGATAATCGCTACCGTGCGGTACATCGCTTAATGCGTTTTATTGAAAGTGAAAATGAATGTTGTATTGGTTGTGGTTTGTGCGAAAAAATTTGTATTAGTAATTGCATAAGAATGGAAACAAGTTTGAGCGAAGATGGACGCAAAAAGGTTGAAAATTATAGTATTAATTTAGGACGTTGTATTTATTGTGGCTTTTGTGCTGATGTTTGTCCTGAACTTGCTATTGTGCATGGCAAAGAATATGAAAATGCAGCAGAGCAAAGATCGTATTTTGGTCAAAAGCAAGACTTTTTAACCCCTATTGATGAGCTTAAAAATCAAGTGGTATTTGAAGGAAGTGGTAGTTTAAGAAAAGATGCTGATAATTTAGTAAAGAAAACTCCAAATTATTATGAGATAGATTTGCAAAGACAGCAAGATGCCTCAAAGGAAGAAAATGTTTGAAACGATAGCTTTTTGTTTATTAAGTGTTTTGGTGTTGGGATTTTTTTTAATTAGTGTTTTAAGTACTAGCGTGCTTTATGCTATTAGTTCTTTGGCTGCAGCTATGGTTTTTTTAAGTGGATTTTATTTTTTACTTAATGCTGAATTTATTGGGGCAATTCAAATTATTGTTTATAGTGGGGCTATTTTAGGTCTTTATAGTTTTGCTATGATGTTTTTTGATGCTTCGATAAAAGTAAAAGAAAGTTTAAAAGGTAAAAGAATATTTATCTTTGCTGTGATTTTTAGCGCGATTTTACTAATTAGTATTATTATGGGTTATAACTTTAGTTTAAATGAAGCTAATGAGATTTATAGTCTTGACTCAACTCAGCAAATAGGTTTTGCCTTGTTTACAAAATACATGCTCGCGTTTGAATTTATGGCAATTTTGCTCTTAATAGCATTAATTTGCGCTATAGCACTTACTCAAAAAAATATAAAAAAGGATGAGCAATGATGTTAGAAAAATACTACATTGTGGCTATTTTGATGTTTATCATTGGTCTAATAGGCATTATAAAACGCCAAAATTTAATTATGCTTTTTATTTCAAGTGAAATTTTATTAAACGCTGCTAATTTGGCTTTGGTTACAGTTGGAGCTTCCCATAAAGACATAGAAGGACAAATTTTTGCTTTGTTTGTAATGGGAGTTGCAGCTTGTGAAGTAGCTGTTGGAATAGCGCTTTGTGTTTTGTGGTATAGAAAAACAGGAACACTAGAGCTTAGCTCTTTAGCTGAAAAAGGAGAATAAAATGCAAAATTTAGCTTTAATTGCGCTTTTTTCTCCTTTGGTTTCGGCTATTATTTTAGGTATTTTTGCTTTTAGTGCTAAGAAAATTATTTTAGGTTATTTGGCTTCTTTATTTATAGCTTTTTCAGCATTTGCTTCAATTGTTTTATTAAACAATGGAGTGCATTTTAATTTTGAACTTGGCACTTGGATCTCTTTAGTAGATGTTAGTTTTGGTTTTAAAATAGACTCTATTACTTTAATTATGATGAATGTAGTAAGTATAGTTGCTACTTTTGTGCATTTATATAGTATATTTTATATGGAGCATGATGAAGGGTTTAATCGCTATTTTAGTTATTTAGGGCTTTTTGTTTTTTCTATGATGTTTTTGATTATGAGTGATAATTTCTTAGGGCTTTTCATAGGTTGGGAAGGTGTTGGACTTTGCTCATGGCTTTTGATAGGTTTTTGGTATCATAATGAAAAATACACCTTTGCTGCTAATGAAGCATTTATTATGAATAGAATTGCAGATTTAGCTTTGCTTTTAGGAATTTTCTTAATTTATATAGAATTTAATTCTTTGAAATATGATGAATTTTTTGCACTTTTATCTTTAGGTTGCGCTAATAATGCTATTTTGATATTAATAGCAATTTTGCTTTTTATAGGTGCTATGGGTAAATCAGCACAATTTCCTTTCCACACTTGGCTTGCTGATGCTATGGCAGGACCTACACCGGTTTCAGCACTAATCCATGCTGCGACTATGGTTACTGCAGGGGTTTATTTGGTAATTCGCGCAGGAGAACTTTATTTACAAGTTCCTGAAGTAGGATATTTTATCGCTATACTTGGAGCTTTTGTGGCGCTTTTTGCTGCTTCTATGGCTATGGTAGCTAAAGATTTAAAAAGAATTATTGCTTATTCAACGCTTTCTCAGCTTGGTTATATGTTTGTAGCAGCAGGTCTTGGGGCTTATGCAATAGCTTTGTTTCATTTAGCAACTCATGCTTTTTTTAAATCTTTATTATTCTTAGGTGCGGGCAATGTTATGCATGCGATGAATGATAAACTTGATATTAGCAAGATGGGCGGGCTTTATAAAAGTATGCGTTTTAGCGCTATTTTAATGCTTATAGGCTCTTTGGCTTTGGCAGGAATTTATCCTTTTGCAGGATTTTTCTCTAAAGATTTAATTTTAGGATTTTCTTTTATAAGTCATCACCATGGAATTTTTTTAGCGCTTTTAATAGCAGCTTTTATGACAGCTTTTTATAGTTTTAGACTTTTAATGCTTGTATTTTTTACTCCAAAAAGACATGAAGAACATCCTCACGAAGCTAGTAAGATAGCTTTGCTTGCGATGAGTCCTTTGGCTTTACTTGCTATTATTGCAGGATTTTTTGAGCATAGCTTTATGGAGTTTGTAAGTAAAAATTTAGCTTTTATTGACGGACAAAATTCTTTAGTTATGGCACTTGCAAGTGTTGCTGCGGTGCTTGGAATGCTTTTGGCTATTATAGCTTATTGGAAAAATTGGTTTAAACCATCACTTTCTAAAACAAGCATTTATAGGCTTTTGTTTAATGAATATTATATACCAAGATTTTATCATCAATTTATTGTTAGTAAATATGCTTTATTTTGTGAATTTTTAAGAAAAAGTGATAAAGAAATTTTAGATACTTTGGTAGATAGTGTTGCATTTTTCCTTAGAAGCTTTGCTAGAGTGCTTAGTGTGGGCAAGGATTATTCTTTGGTTTTAAGAATTGCAGTGTTAGCTTTTGTATGTTTATTTTGTTTAGCGTTGGCGGTGTAGAATGCTTAGTTTATTAATGTTATTTCCATTTTTTGCAGCTTTTATAGCTTTGTTTTTACAAAAAGAAGATTTTAAAACTTTTGCTATTTTAATTAGCTTTTTGATTTTAGTTTTAAATGTTTTTTTATTGTTTAATTATCATGATGACATAGCGTATGAGTTTAGCTTAAATTCTTTGATAGTTAATTTTCATATAGGTGTAGATGCTATAGCACTTTATTTGATGTTGCTTTGTTCTATTATGATTTTTTTATCTTTTATATGTTTAGATATTCAAGATAAAAGTGTTATTGTAAGTATATTTTTACTGCAATTTTGTATTATAGGGCTTTTTGCTTCACTAGATGCTTTATTGTTTTATGTATTTTGGGAGTTTTCTCTTATACCACTTATTTATTTAATAGGCAGGTATTCGGATAATTATAGAGCAGGGATTAAATTTTTTATTTATGCATTTTGTGGTTCTATGCTCATGCTTTTAGCAATTATTTATGTAGGATTTTTGTATTATCAAAGTTTTGGGTATTGGAGTTTTGATTTACTTGCTTGGTATAAGAGCGAATTTTTTATACCTGAAAACGCACAAAATTTAATCTTTATAGGATTTTTTATCGCTTTTGCTATTAAAAGTCCATTGTTTCCTTTTCATACTTGGGCACCAAAGGTTTATGCAAAAAGCCCAACACTAGTGTCTGTAATGCTTGTGAGTTTTAAAATGGCTCCTTTTGGATTTTTAAGATTTATCTTGCCTTTAACACCTGATACTTTAAATCATTATTATTCTTTACTTGCTATTTTATGTATAGTTGGAATTTTATATGCAGCTTTAATTGCTTTTAAAACTAAAGACTTGAAAGAGTTAATTGCTTATAGCTCAATTTCGCATTTGGGTGTGGTGATTTTGGGTATTGTGACTTTTACTTATAATGGAGTTAGTGGTTCTGTATTTTACATGTTTGCACATGGTATAGTAACAGGCGGTTTGTTTTTAGCTGCTTATATGCTTTATAAAAGATATCATACTTTCGATTTAGACTTTTATAAAAATTTAGCCAAAACAGCTCCGTTATTTAGCTTTTTCTTTGCGGTGTTGTTATTTTCATCTATTTCACTACCTTTGACTATTTCTTTTGTAGGTGAGTTTTTAATTTTACAAGGCATAGCAAGTGTGAATTTGTGGTATGCATTATTAGCAGGCGGTGTGATCATTTTAGGGGCTATTTATATGCTAAATATTTATAGAAATATGTTTTTTACCACTAATGCAGAAAAAATAGAAAAGCTAGTTTTGAAAAAAGGTGAAATTTTTGTTTTAAGTGTGTTGAGCGCATTGGTAATTTATTTAGGGATAGCTCCAAGTGCTATGCTTGATGAAATTGCTTTGAATGTAAATAGTATTCTTGAAGTTATGCAAACAAGAAATATTGCAATAGAAAATCAAAAAATCATAGATAATATAAGAGGTTTTTAATGAGTGGCTTTAGTTTAGAAAAATTAAATTTTGTATTATTATTTCCTGTGTTGTCATTGCTTTTTTGGGCTATTGCCTTACTTTTACTGGGTGCTTTTAAAAAACTTTCTAGAAATTTTTATATAGGAGTAAGTGTTATAGCTTTGCTTAGTACTTTATATTTTTTATTGTTTTATAATGGCCTTGTTTTAGATAATTCTCAAGCTTTTTTTGGTTTATTTGTAAGTGATAATTATGCAATTTTTACTCAAATAGTTATTTTGGTTTTTTCAATGCTTTATTTATTAATGGATAAAGATGAGCAAAAGCCAGAGTTTTTTTCTTTGTTTTTATTTATGATTGCTTCTTTGATGCTAATGGTGTCAAGTACTAATTTGATTGTAATTTTCCTAGCCTTAGAAGGTTCTTCTTTAGCTCTTTATACATTAATAGCTTTAAGAGGAACTCATAATGCTATTAGCTCTAGTATAAAGTATTTTACTTTAGCTGCGGTGGGAGCTGGGTTTTTTGTCTTTGCATGTGCTTTTGTATATTTAAAAACTAAGTCTTTAGATTTAGATAATTTGTTACATTCTGAATATATTTCAGATCCTATTTTGCTTTGTGCTGGAGTAATGTTTTTAGTTATTGTTGGAGTAAAGCTTTCTATTGCACCTTTTCACTTTTGGTTAAAGGATGTATATTATGGAGTACATACAAATTTTATAGCATTTATATCAATTGTTCCAAAAATAGCTATGATAATAGTAGTTTTAAGAATTTTTTCTGCTTTGGGTGGTGGGGTAAAATTTGAATATATAGTAGCATTGCTAGCGATTTTTTCTATGCTTGCTGTAAGCATAGTAGCTTTAATTCAAAAAGATGTAAAAAAAATGCTTGCATATAGTTCTATTACCCATTCTTCTTTTATATTAGCAGTTATTGTTTCTAGTATGAGTGTAAGTTCTCAAGGAGATGGGACTTCTTATTTGCTTTCAATTTTTGCTTTGTTTGTGTATTGGATTTCTTTTGCTTTTGCAAATTATGGAATTTTTTTAATATTGAGTTTATTTCAAAAAAGTTCATTTGAGAGTTTTTCGGGCTTGTTTGATCAAAGACCGGTATTGTCTATAATGTTAGCTATATTTATTTTATGTATAGCAGGTATTCCGCCTTTTGGTATTTTTTGGGGTAAAATTTTAATTTTAGCTTCTATTTTAAACTCAGGCTATTATGTGCTTGTATTTGCTATAGCTTTAAGCTCTATGATTATGCTTTATGCTTATTTAAAAATTTTAATTTATGTTTTTTTCAAAAAAGCTCAAATCATAGAAAGTGCAAACTTAGATGTAAAACAAAAGATTATTTTATGCTTGTGTTTGATTGGAAGTGTTTCTTGCGTGTTTTTGCTTTTGTAAAATAATATTGCTATAATCACGCTTATGATAAGGGTTTTATTTTTATTTTTATTAAGTATAACTTATACATTTTCTTTTGAAATTATTGTTAATAAAGGGGAGGAAAGTAAGCGCCCTTTTACGCTTTTGCATTTAAAAGACGATAAAGATTTTACTTGCAAAAGTGTTTTTGAATTTGAAAAAACCCATTTTGAGTGCAATGTTTTGGGTGTTAGCAATATGCAGTTTCAAAATAAGGAATTTGATGATTTTACGATTTATTTTGAAAAGCACCAAACTTTTTTGACAATCAAAATCTATCCTAAAATTTTAGCTAAAATGTTTAATTATTCTCAAGATATTTTCAATGCTAAAGAAATTCAAAGTCAAAGTGGAGATATTTCTAAGCATTTTGTATTTATTTTTACAGAAGATCTAAGATATTATAAGCCAAGCGATGGTCTTGACTTTAATATTTATTTTGAAGATGGACTAATGCCTTATATTGGAGCGCTAGATTTAAATTCTAATCCTATGGAAACCTCTAAAAGCGCAGATTTTAATACCTATTTTAATATTAAACAAGAATATGAGGCTAAAAAATATGATCAAGTGTTAAGAGATGCTGTTAATGCTATTAAGCGTTATCAGGGTAGTGTATTTATGAATGAATTTGAGCTTTATAAACTAAGAGCACAAAATAAACTTTATACCTACGAGCTTGATAAAGATCAGCAAATTTTAGAACAAATGTTAGATGATACTAAAAAATGGGTGAGAACTTATATTAATGACAAAGATTATACAGAAGTGATGTATATTATGATGAGAGTTTATATGGGTCTATCACAAAGATCTAATGTCGAATATATTATAGATACTTTAAATACCGAACATAAAGGTGATAAATACACTATAATGGCTTTACTTGATTATGCAGATTATTTATATCATTTAGGTAAAAAAAATACTGCAAATAATATTTATCAAGAAGTATATTATTCTACTCCGAATGCAGATTTAGCCAGTAGGGCGGCCTTGTTTTTATCAAAAAATTATCTAGAGGCACAAAATATAAAAGAAGCTAAAGAGTTAGCAAATAAAATTTTAGAATCAAATCCTGAATTTTTCATGAGTGATTTGGAAAATTCTTTATCTTTAGCTAAAGCTTTTGCAAATAATAGGGTTTATGATTTAAGTTCTAAAATTTATGAGTATATTTTTACACATTTAACCAAGGTGGATAAAGAATATGAAAGAGTGTTAAAAGATCTTGCTTTGTCTTTATTAAATGCAAATGAGCATACTAAGGCTCAAAAATATTTAGATCTTTACGCAGAAGATTTTCCTTTGGGTGAATATGTAAGCTTGATTAAAGAAGCACAAGATAAAAACTTTTTATATTTAAAAGATGCCAATGCAAGCTTTTTGCATCAAAGATATGAAGAGATTATGAAAAAATATGCTGGTGAAATTTCTAGCAAAGCATTATTTGATAACATAAAATTGTATTTTCAAGAAAAAAACTATGAAAAGGTTGTAAGTTATCAAAAAGATATTGAAAAATACTCTAATAAAGAAGTTAAAAATATTTTAGAACAAGCTGCTATTTTGGTTTTGGAACAAAAATTAAAAAATGATGAATGTATAGTTGCTGTGAAAATATATGATGATTTTAAAGCTTATAATGTAGGTAATAAAATACAAAGCAAAAAACAAATGCTTGAATGCTTTAAGCGTACAACACGTATAGAAGAAGCTAAAAAATACATAGTGGAAAATGAAAATGATGATATTATTTTTTACAAGCTTCAAAGCGCTGATTTAGCTCTTAAAGATAAACGCTATAACTTTGTTATAAAAACAATTAATGATATTTTAAATACAAGAACGATTATTAGTGATAATGAAAAATTTGAAGCAAATTACATTAAATTTTTTGCCGAGCTTAGATTGCAAGATTATAATGCTATGATAAGAACTTTACAAAAACTAGAACAATTTCCTATGAATTATCGTATGGTGGAATTATATTATGAGTTTTTGCGTTATTGTGAAAAAAATAATTTTTTAACAAGCATTTTAACTTATGCTCCAAAAGCGATTGGTTATCAAAATTTAAAGGGAGTAAATCTTTTTAGTCCTGATTTAGAATTTATCTATATCAAGGCTTTAAAACAAAGCAATCAAGCCCAACAAGCTTTAACTTTGTTTAAAGATTTACTTGCTAATCCTTTAAAAGATGATGAGCGCGCAAGAGCTTTTTATATGCAAAGTAATATTTATGAAGATTTAAAAGATGTGCAAAATCAAAAGCAAAGTTTGCAAAATTGTATAGATATTAATGCAACAAGCAATTGGCAAAATTTATGTAAAGATAAATTAAATGTCTTAAACACTCAGCCTTGATATTTTTTTAAAATATAAGCTTTTAAATTCTCATAAGCGTTTTGAAAATCTAAAATTTCTTTATTGAATTTTTTATTAAAAGTTCTTTGTCTTTTGGCAAGTTGTCTTGTGTGGATGATGATGAGCTCTTCAAGCTCATTTAAATTTATTTTTTTGTCTAAAAAATCTTTGCATTCTTTTAAACCTATGGAATTTAGTGCCTTTAAATGATGGTCATAATTATCAAATAGCATTTTAGCTTCATCTATTAATCCCTCATTTAGCATATTTTGTGTGCGTTTAATGATGCGTTTTTCTAAAAGTTCTTTTTGCCAAGAAATTTCAAAAATATCAAGTTTTTTAATCAAAGCTTCTTGTTTGGTTTCTTTTAAAACCTCACTTGGAATTTTATTAGTTTGTTCATAAATTCCAAGCCATTTTTTCAAACGATAAGTATCGTTTTTTTCTATTTTTGCTTGTGGATCAATTTTTATCATTAAATGATAAATTTCATCATTGTTTAGCGTGCTTTGACTCTCTTTAAAATTTTCACTCAAACCATCCATTAAAGCTTTTAAATAAAAACTAGTTCCGCCTGTGATGATAAGCATTTGATTGTTTTTTTGAGCAAAGGCTTTTGCTTTTTTGTATTCTTCAAAAAACAAAGCGATGTTAAAATGCTCATTGACATTTAATAAATTTATACCAAAATAGTCAAGCTCATCTAGGGTTTTTTGCTCTGTTTTGGCTGAAGCAATGTTGATTTGTTTATACACGCAAAGACTATCAAGGCTTAAAATACTTGCATTAAATTCATAAGCTAGTTTATTAGCAAGTTCTGTTTTGCCACTTGCAGTAGTTCCAATGAGTGCAAATTCAAAAAACATCGTAAAAATATCCTAAATTTAAAATTATTTTAGTAAAATCATAACAAAAATATATTATAAAGAGAAAAAATGCCTATATTAAAAGAAAAATTAAAAGATATTTTAGATTTGATTGTTTTTAAGCATTCTATTTTTGCTTTACCCTTTTTATTCACTTCAATGATTGTAGCTTCTGTTATTTTAAATGATAGCACTTGGTTTGGCTTTAAGGCTTTGTTTTTGGGTGTTATTTGCGCAGTGAGTGCAAGAAATTTTGCAATGGCGATTAATCGTTTGATGGATGAGGATATTGACAAAAACAACCCAAGATGTGCAAATAGACCTAATATCGATGGACGTATAGGTAAAGCTAGTATTTTGCTTTTTATTATTTTAAATGCTATTATTTTTGTTTTGGCAAGTTATTTTATTAATAAATTAGCCTTTGCTCTTTCTTTGCCGGTATTGTTTATTTTAGCTATTTATTCAGCTTTTAAAAGATTTTCATCCTTAGCGCATTTAGTATTAGGATTTTGCTTAGGACTTGCTCCTATTGCAGGTAGCATTGTAGTTTTGGGAAGTATTGAAATTTATAGTGTTATTTTGTGTTTGGGTGTTACTTTTTGGACAGCCGGTTTCGATTTGCTTTATGCTTTGCAAGATATGGAGTATGATAAAAAAACAGGCTTACACTCTATACCTGCTAAATTTGGACTTGAAGCGACCTTGTTTATCTCAGCATTTTGTCATGTTTTAGCAGTGCTTTTTTGGCTTTTATTTGTTTGGGTGGCTCCAACGGGAAATATTGCTTTTTTAGGCGTGATAATTAGTGCGATTATTTTATTTTTTGAACACCGCATTGTTAGAAAGAATTTTGCAAAAATTGATAAAGCATTTTTTACTTTAAATGGTTATTTAAGTATAGTGTTTTTTATATTTATTTGGGTTGATCTTTTATGGAGATAAAATTTTTTAAAAGCTCATTAGAACTTGAGTTTGAAGAGAGCAAAGAAAGATATGAAGAGTTTTTGCAAGAATATCTTTCAAGTAATAATTATGTCAATTTAAGTAAATGGAAAAAACTTGCCTCAAGAGTGGAATTTAGTGAAGGTGAACAAATTATTTTTGATTTACTTATGGATATAAAACAAGAATTGTATTTGATAAAAAATGATATCAATAAAACAAAACTATTTACAGATTTAAAACATAAAGCCTTTGTGGTGGGTGTAAATTTTGCACACATTCAGTTTAAAGATAAGTGTTTAACTCAAGGTGAGGAGTATTATGCAAGATTTGAGCTAAATGGTCAAAAAATTAGTATTTTTTTTAAAGCCTTAAATGAAAATGAGGCAAAAATTACACAAATAAAAGCAGAAGATGAGCTTGTATATGATAATTTTGTGGCAAATATGCAAAGAGCGATGATTAAGATTTTAAAGGAGCAAGAAAATGGGTAGTGATTTATTATTGTGGCTTGTGGTAGCTTTATTAATTTTTGCTATGTTTGCTTATATGATGATAAAAGAAAAAGAAAGTATTGCTAAGATTAATGAACTTGGTAAGATGATAGAAGATTTAAATAAGCAATATCATTATTTAAAAAAAGAAAGCTTAGGTGAGCAAGAGCAAGAAAAAGAAGAAATAGACACCGAAGTTATTAAAGAAGAGCTAAAAGAAGAGCTTTTGCAAGTATTAGAACAAAAAATTAATCAAAACATTATTCCTATTTTAAATGCTTTAAAAGAAGTGGAAGAAGTTATTGAAGAATTTCAAAGTGAGCAAAAAAATCGTTTGTTAAATTTAGAACAAAAAACCCAAAGTATTACAAAATTAAGCCCAAGTTATGATAATGAAGAGCAAAAGGTGATAGAGCTTTTTAATCAAAAAAAATCCATAGAGCAAATTGCTAAAGATTTGCGTATAGGTATGGGCAGGGTTGAACTTATCTTGAAATTTAATAAATTACTATAAAGGCTCTTTATGTTAGTGGATAGCTATGGAAGAGTGATAGATTATTTAAGAATTTCAGTAACACAAAGATGTAATTTTCGTTGCCTTTATTGTATGCCAAAAACTCCATTTGAATGGAGCGCTAAGGAAAATCTTTTATCATTTGAAGAACTTTTTATGTTTGTTAAAGTTTGTATTGATGAAGGAGTTAAAAAAATTCGCATTACAGGTGGTGAGCCTTTAGTAAGGAAAGATTTGCATAAATTTATTGCTATGATTAGTGAGTATAAGCAAGATATAGACTTAGCACTTACTACTAATGCTTCTTTATTAAAACAACAAGCAAAAGATTTAAAGCAAGCAGGTTTAAAAAGAATTAATATCTCGCTTGATACCTTAAAAGAAGAAATAGCTTTTAAATTAGCCCAAAAAAACATACTTAAAGATGTGTTAAGTGGTATCAATGAGGCTTTAGAATTAGGTTTTAATATTAAATTTAACACCGTAGCTCTTAAAGGGATTAATGATAGTGAATTTATCGATCTTTTAGAATTTGCTAAAGTACGCAAAAGCCAAATTCGCTTTATAGAATTTATGGAAAATTACCATGCTTATGGGGATTTAAAAGGTTTAAAATCAGCAGAAATTTTAAATATCATTGCTCAAAAATATTCTTTTAAACAAGGACAAAAAAGCCCAAATGCACCTGCGACTATTTATAAACTTGAAGATGGATATGAGTTTGGTATTATTGATCCACATAGCCATGATTTTTGTGATAGTTGTAACCGTATAAGACTTTCAGCTGAAGGACTTTTGATACCTTGTTTGTATTATGATGAAGCTTTAAGCATTAAAAAAGCTATACGCAATAAAGATATAGCGGGTGCTTGCGAAGTTTTAAAAACCGTGATAAAAAATAAATCAGAAAAAAACAGATGGGCAGAAAATGAAGCTAATCAAAGTTCTACAAGAGCCTTTTATCAAACAGGTGGATAATGGAAGTTGTTGAGACTTTTTTAAGCTTGCAAGGTGAGGGAAAATATAGTGGAAATTTAGCTATATTTGTAAGGTTTGCTGGGTGTAATTTTAACTGCATAGGCTTTGGAGTAAAAAAAGAAAAAGATTCTAAAATGCTTTTGGGCTGCGACACCATAAGAGCTGTTTTTACAAAAGAATTTAAAACTTGTTATAAAACATATACTTCAGCAAAGCTTTTTGATGAGGTTTTAAAACTAGCCAATTCACGCAAAGTTATAGTTGTTATTACGGGTGGAGAGCCTTTGTTAAATTATCAAAATAAAGATTTTTTGTATTTTGTTAATTTGCTTTTGGAAAATGATTTTAAGGTGCATTTTGAAACAAATGCAAGTATTGAAATTGACTTTAAAAAATATCCTTTGTATAAAAAATGTTATTTTGCTTTGGGTGTAAAGCTTAGCAATAGTGGTGTAAAAAAAGAAAAAAGGATTAATGAAAAAGCTTTGAAAGCTTTTAAACGCTATGCTAAAGATAGTTTTTATAAATTTGTTTTAGATAAGGATTTTTTACAAGAAAGTAAAGCTTTAGGTGAAATCAATGAAATTTTACAAATTTGTGAAAATGAGGTTTTTTGCATGCCTATGGGATCAAGTGAAGAAGAAATTTCTAAAAATGCCTTAAGTGTTGCTGAATTTTGTATAAAAAATGGATATAATTACTCTGATAGATTGCATATTAGAATTTGGGGAGATAAAGAAGGCGTATGATTATTAGAAAAATGTTTGAATTTGAAAATGCTCATATTGTTAGATTTTGTAGCTCCAAACGATGCAAAACAAGCATACATGGCCACTCTTATAAGGTAGAAATTTTACTTGAGAGCAAATACCTTGATAATGCTGGAATGGTGTATGATTTTGGTTTGTTAAAAGATGAGATAAAGCAAATTATTGATAGTTTTGATCATGCTATTACGCTTTTTAAAGATGATGATAAAGTTTATTTAGAAGATATGAAAAAACACTCGCAAAGATGGGTGAGTTTGCCTGTGAATGTAAGTGCGGAAAATTTTGTACGCATATTTTTTATTTTGATAGATACCTTGCTTTTAAAGACTAAGATGATTAATGGCGAGCAAGGTGTAAGTTTAAAAAGTATCATTGTGCATGAAACAAGAACAGGTTATGCGCAAGGTTTTAGAGAAGATGCCTATAGTGAGTTTTTGCCAAAAATAAATTTGACAGATATTGAATTTTCACAAGCTATAAGCAATGAATGGAAAGATAAAGATTTTTTTAAAAAACTTCAAGATGCAAATTTTGTTTTTGTCAATCAAAAGGAGGTATGATGAAAAAGATTTTGCTGGTTGTGTCATTATTGCTTTTTATGGCTTGCTCAAATCAAGAAAATAATAATACAAAAAAAGAAGTGCAAACCGAACAAGTTCAAATTGAGCAAAGTGACTCTAATGTTATTATAGACGATGAAACGCTTCCTATACCTGTAGATGATGATATCAAAGATGAAAATAGCACACAAGGATAGTGATGGACCAAAGTTATGAGTTTTTTTTAGCATTACATGTATATAGTCTATATACAAATGGCTTTTTAATGTTGTTTTATTTGTATCTAACACAAAGTAGTTTTTCACAAGAGTTTATTTTTATAAAAAGAATTCGCTTATTTTTACCAATTTATTACTTGTTTTTAGCGATAACACTTTTTACTGGAAGTTTGCTTTGGGCCTTAAAGCATTTTGAACTAAATTTCTATATATTTTCTATGTGGTTTTGTTGGATTTTGATTTTTGCTTTGGCTATTTATCAATTTGTTTTATTTAAAAAAGCAAGATTGTTTAAGCGTTATGCTAAATTTAGATTTTTAAGCTTTTTTATTTTATGTTTTGGGATATTTTTGCTTTTTGTGCCTTATTTACTTCAAAGGTTTTATTTTTAATGCAATTTTTGTATCATCCACAAAGCGGTATTTTAAATTTAGAGTTGGAAAATGAAGCTTTTTTACACTTAAAGGCTCGAAGAATTAAAGTAGGTGATAAAATCATATTAAAAAATCTAAAAGATTTTTTTGCTTATACTTATGAATGCATAGAGTTTTCTAGACGCTCTTGCGTATTAAATTTACTTGATAAAAAAGAAGAACAACAAGAATTAAAAAAGTATTTACATTTAGCTTTGGCAGTGATTGATCCAAAAACTATAGAAAAAACCTTGCCTTTTTTAAATGAACTTGGAGTAGCAAAGCTTTCTTTTGTGTATATGGAATATTCACAAAAAAATTTTAAATTAGATTTCAAAAGAATGGAAAAGATTCTTATAGAATCATCCCAGCAATGTGGTCGTGCTTCTTTAATGGAGCTTGAAAGCTTTGATAATTTTAAAAAATTTCAGCAAACTTATGAGAACATTGTTTTGATAGATTTTGAAGGTGAAGATTTATTGAGCTTTGAACCTAGTAAGTATGTGTTTTTAGTAGGTGCTGAAGGTGGATTTTCTCAAAAAGAAAGAGAGGAGAATATAAAAAAAGCAAAATTACAAGTTGATTTCATACTCAAAGCGCAAACAGCTTTGGTGGGGGTTGCTTCAAAATTTATAATTTAAAAACATGCTTAAATTTAGCTATTTTTTATATAAAAATCTATATAATTACGCCTTAATGTTTTGAAAAAGGATAAACAATGAAAAAAGAAATTCACCCAGAATATGTAGAATGCAAAGTTAGCTGCGCTTGTGGAAATTCTTTTACTACTAAGTCAAATAAACCAGAAATTAAAGTTGATATTTGCTCAAGTTGCCATCCATTTTTTACAGGTAGTGAAAAAATCGTAGATGCAGCAGGTCGTGTAGAGAAATTTAAGAAAAAATACGCAATGCAATAATGTTATATTTTATTCCTACGCCTATAGGAAATTTAAACGATATTTCTTTTCATTCTTTAGAAATTTTACAAAAATGCAAACTCTTTTTATGCGAAGATACGAGAGTTTGCAAATCCTTAGTTCATCTCCTTAATGAAAAATTTAATTTAGAAATAAAACCTGATAAATATTTATCTTTGCATACTCATAATGAAAAAGATTTTTTAGCAAAAATAGATGGTGATTTTTTTGAACAAGATATTGCATATTTGAGTGATGCAGGTATGCCAGGTATTAGCGATCCGGGGCAATTTTTAATCGAATATGTCATTAAAAACAATATTGACTATGAAGTCTTAACAGGATCAAATGCTGCTTTACTTGCATTAGTTTCAAGTGCGTTTTGTAAAAAAGAATTTATTTTTATGGGTTTTCTGGCTAATAAAAATCCTCAAAGACAAAAAGATATTGAAAGCTTGCTACTTAATCCTTATCCTAGTATAGTTTATGAAGCGCCTACTAGAATACTTAATTTAGTAGAAGAAATTAGTAAAATAGATCCTTTAAGAGAAATTTTTATCATAAAAGAAGCAACAAAGAAATTTGAAGCTAAATTTAGAGCAAGTGCTTTGGAAGCTTTAAAGAAATTAAAAACAATGGACTTGCGTGGCGAATGGTGCGTGGTGGTAAGTGCTAAAGCAAAGCAATTTCATCAAAATACCTTGTGTGAACAAGATATTTATGATCTTGATTTACCTTTAAAAGTAAAAGCAAAGCTTCTTTCGAAAATCAACGCAAAATCTCCAAAAGAAAATTATCAAAAACTGCTTTTAAGTTGAATTTGGTTATTATTTAAAAATGATAGTTTATGGTAAGCAAGTGTTTTTTTATATCTTAGAAAGACACAAAGAAAAAATTAAAGAAATTTATTTAGCAAAAGAATGTGAAAAGTCTGATTTTTCAAAAATAGCAAAGGCTTCAAAAAAAATTAAGAAACTTGATTTTAAAGCCGCTCAAAGCTTGGCAAGAGGTGGAAACCATCAAGGTTTTTTAATGGAAATTGATGAGTTTGAATTTAGCTCTTTTGAGAGTTTAAAAGAAAAAGACTTTATAGTTATTTTATATAATATTAGTGATGTTGGAAATATAGGTGCTATCGTGCGTAGTGCTTATGCTTTGGGTGTTGATGGGATTATTTTGGTAGCTAAAAGCGTGGCTATGGATGGAGTTATTCGTGCAAGTAGCGGCGCAGCTTTAGATATGAAAATAGTCTTAAATGATGATATTTTAAGCATGATAAATGAGTTAAAACAAAAAGGTTTTTATATCTATGCTAGCGCAAGTGGAGGTAGTGATATACATACTATTAAAACCAAAGATAAAAAAGTTTTGATTATGGGAAGTGAAGGTTTTGGCATAGCACCAAAGGTGCTTAAAAAATGCGATGAATGCGTAGGTATAAAAATGCACAATAATTTTGATAGCTTAAATGTTAGTGCAGCATTTGCAATACTTTGCGATAGGATGAAAAATGGATAGTTGGAAAAAATTAGAAGATTTAAATTTGTTAGAAGTTCAAAAAAGAACTCAAATAGAAGTAGCTTGTCTTGAATATATTATTAAAAAAGATTTTAAGTCTTTATCTCGCTTTAATGTAAATGGTTATATTAAAATTTTACAAAGAGAATATGAGTTTGATTTTTCTAATTTTTTAGAAGAATATCATGCTTACTTGGAAGAAAATGGCATTGAGAAAAAAAATCATGTGCATATTTCACCTAGAATGAACTCATACACTAAAGAAGGTTCGAGTATATGGTATATTGTGATTATAGTGGTAGTGCTTTTAATAGTGGTTCTAGCTTGGGGTGTTTCAAGATTTTTCCAAAGTTCTACATTGGATGAAAATACTACCAATGTACTAAATCAAGAGCAAATTGTTTTAGAAGAAAAAGTTGATGAAAACGAAACCCAGGTTCTTAATTTTTTTGCTGATGAAATCATAGAAAGCAACGAGACAAATACAAGTACTATTTTAGAGCCAATAGATGAGAACAATAATACCATAGAAGAAACATTGGAAGATAATACCAGCTTAAATATGCCTGAGGAAAATATGATTTTACTTAATGAAAGTATCGTAAAGCCAAGCGCAGAACTTTGGTTTGGTATGGTAGATTTAAAAACTTTCAAGAAAAGTTCTTTAACTATTAAAAATGATTATGTTCTATCTTTAGATAAAGATATGTTAATTACAACAGGTCACGCTGCTTTTAGTTTAAATGATGAGAATAATAATACTTTAGAATTTAAAAACGGTGTGTCTAAATTTTTAATGATTAAAGATGGTAAAATCAAACAAATTACAAAAGCTGAGTTTATAAAAGAAAATAGAGGAAAATTATGGTAAGAATTTTCCTATTTTCTATTCTTTTTACTCTTAACGCCTTTGCATTGAGTGCCTTGGAAGTTGCTAGGCATATTGTTAATGATAATTCTAAAGATGCAAAATTGGAGCTTTTATTTGCAAGAAATGATTATAAAGATGAACGCGGAAATGTAGATATTTATACTATTTCTCAAATTTTAAAAACCAATTCTTTGGCAAATTTTATACTAAGTGAGCCAAAAACTTTAACTTTTAGTTTTAAAGCTCAGGCTGATTCTGTTTTATTTTTTAAAACGATTAATGATACTTTAAACGAGCTAGGCTATGTGTATTTTATACCAATTGAGTTAATTTTAAGAGAAAATTATATTACCTATAAATTGGCCGTAGATTCTCAATATATGCTTGATCCAGGAGTTTTTTATAAGGCTTTGTTGGGAAGTTCTGTTTTTATTAAAGATATTTCTAAAATTTCAGAGTTAAATTATGAATATGAGCTAGATTTTTCAAAAGCAAAACCTAAAGTTAATACTCAAATTCCACTAAATACTATTACTCAATTAAATAAACCTTTAAGAGAATATATTATTGATTTGCAAGGTGCAAAAAGTATGGAGCTTAGTGCACACAATTTTGACTCTTGGTTTTGTAAAATTCAGTTTTTAGATAAAAATTTAAATTTTATTCAAGGTGTAGAAAATACACACAAGCAAAATGAAGTAAATGTAAATATACCATTGGGTGCAAAATATGCTATTATAGGGGATATGTTTAGCCTTGATAATATAAAAAGGGGTTTAAAAATTTACTTAAGACGCTAAAAGGATGGACAATGTTTGAAGAAATTCATTTTAATACCATAGAAAGACTTCCAAATTATGTTTTTGCTGAAGTTAATGCGATTAAAATGGCAGCAAGAAGAGCAGGGGAAGATATAATAGATTTTTCTATGGGAAATCCTGATGGTAAAACCCCTCAGCATATTATAGACAAGCTTTGTGAAAGTGCAAATAAAGATAAAACTTCAGGTTATTCTGCTTCGAGTGGAATTTATAAACTAAGACTTGCAATTTGTAATTGGTATAAAAGAAAATATGATGTTGATCTAGATCCTGAAAGCGAAGTAGTTGCAACGATGGGTTCTAAAGAGGGCTTTGTAAATTTAGCAAGAGCCATAATTAACCCAGGAGATGTAGCTATTGTACCTACACCTGCTTATCCTATACATACTCAAGCTTTTATCATAGCAGGTGGTAATGTAGCAACTATGAATTTTGATTTTAATGAAAATTATGAATTAAATGAAAATATTTTTTTTGAAAATTTACAAAAAACACTACATGAAAGCATTCCGCGTCCAAAATATGTAGTGGTAAATTTTCCGCATAATCCTACAACAGTTACAGTAGAAAAAAGTTTTTATGAGAGATTGGTTGCTATGGCAAAAAAAGAAAGATTTTATATTATTTCTGATATTGCTTATGCAGATTTGACTTTTGGTTCTTATAAAACTCCTTCGATTTTTGAAGTTGAAGGTGCTAAAGATGTGGCAGTAGAGACCTATACACTTTCAAAATCTTACAACATGGCAGGTTGGCGCGTAGGTTTTGTGGTGGGTAATAAACGTTTAATTGCGGCTTTGAAAAAGATTAAATCTTGGTTTGATTATGGTATGTATACTCCTATACAAGTTGCTGCCACCATAGCTTTAGATGGAGATCAAACTTGTGTTGAAGAGATTAAAGCAACTTATGCAAGAAGATTAGAAGTTTTACTTGATTCGTTTTTTCAAGCAGGGTGGGAACTAAAAAAACCTAATGCAAGTATGTTTGTTTGGGCAAAACTCCCTCAAAGTAAGGCTCATCTTGGTAGTATGGAATTTTCTAAACAGCTTTTGCAAAAAGCAAATGTAGCGGTGAGCCCTGGAGTTGGCTTTGGTGAAGCGGGCAATGAGTATGTTAGAATAGCTTTAATAGAAAATGAAAATCGCATTCGTCAAGCAGCAAGAAATATAAAAAAATATTTAAGAGAATAAAATGAAAATAGCAATTTTAGGTTATGGCACAGTGGGAAGTGCTGTTGTAGAAACTTTATTAAAAAATCAAGATTTAATCAAAGCAAGATGCGATGAAGAAATTATTCCAGTGATTGCTTTAGCAAGAAATCTAAAACCAAATGCATTAATTCCTGTGGTTAATGATATTGATAAGGTTTTAGAGCGTGAAGATATTGATGTGTTTGTGGAGTTAATGGGTGGTATTGATTTACCCTTTGAGTTAATTTCAAAGATTTTAAAAAGAAAAAAATCAGTAGTAACTGCCAATAAAGCTTTGCTTGCTTACCATCGTTATGAGCTTGAAAAATTAGCACAAGATACAGCTTTTGGTTATGAAGCAAGTGTGGCAGGTGGAATTCCAATTATTAAAATTTTAAAAGAGGGCCTGAGTGCTAATAATATTGTTTCTATTAAAGGCATTTTAAATGGTACAAGCAATTATATTTTAAGTAAAATGACCGAAGATAATGCTAAATTTCAAGAAGTATTAAAAAAGGCTCAAGATTTAGGATATGCCGAAGCTGATCCAACCTTTGATATAGAAGGTTTTGATGCTGCACATAAGCTTTTAATTTTAGCAAATATTGCCTATGGATTAAGAGTAAAACCTGAGGATATCTTGATTGAGGGTATTAGCAGGGTAAGTGATGAGGATATTTACTTCGCAAAGGAATTTGAGTATACCATAAAGCATTTGGGTATTGCTAAAATAAAAGATGAAAAAATAGAACTAAGAGTTCATCCTGCTATGCTTAGTAAAGATAAAATACTAGCAAAAGTTGATGGGGTGATGAATGCCATCAGTGTAGATGGGGATATTTTGGGTGAAAGTTTATATTATGGCCCAGGAGCAGGTGGCAAGGCAACTGCAAGTGCTGTTATAGCTGATTTAATCGATATAGCAAGAAAAGAAAAAAATAGTGCTATTTTTGGGTATTTAAATGATACTTCTTATAAACTTTTAAATAAAGATGAAATTTATACAAGATATTATTTAAGATTAAAAGTATTAGATAAAATAGGGGTATTATCAAAAATCACACAATTAATGAGCGAACATCAAATTTCAATCGATACTTTTTTACAAAAACCTAAAAAAGAAAAGCAAGATTGTAGCACTTTATTTTTTATCACGCATCAAACTTATGAAAAAAATATACAAATTTTAATTCAAAAACTTAAAGAACAAGAATTTGTAAAAGATGATGTTTTTATGATGAGAATAGAAGATTAATGGCTTTATTGCAGTATCTTTTTGGTAAAAAAGGAGAGGATTTAGCGTGCGAGTATTTAAAAACTCAAGGTTTTGAAGTTTTAAAAAGGAATTTTCATTCTAAATTTGGAGAAATCGATATCATTGCTAAAAAAGATAAAATTTTACATTTTGTTGAGGTTAAAAGTACGCAAGGAGATTATGAAGTAGCATATAGATTAGATAATAAAAAATACAATAAAATCATCAAAGCTATAGAGTATTACTTTATGAAACACAAAAGTGATGAGAATTACCAAATAGATTTACTTTGTGTATATAAAGATGATATAAAGCTTTTAGAGAATATTGGTTATTAAGAGAATATTTATTCTAATTTAATAAAATGTGAAAAAATAAAGGAGAAAAAATGGGAAAATATATAGATTTAACTACGGAAAATTTTGCACAAGCAAAAGAAGGTGTAGCTTTAGTAGATTTTTGGGCTCCATGGTGTGGACCTTGTAGAATGCTAGCTCCAGTAATTGATGAACTTGCAAATGATTTTGACGGTAAGGCTAAAATTTGTAAGGTAAACACAGATGAGCAAGGTGATTTGGCTGCGCAATTTGGTGTAAGATCTATCCCAACTATCATTTTCTTTAAAGATGGTGAGGTGGTTGATCAACTAGTTGGTGCTCAATCAAAACAAGCTTTAGCAGACAAATTAAACTCGCTTTTATAATTTTAAGCCACTTTTTTGTGGCTTTTCTTCATATTTTTTACTATTTGATAATTTTTATTATTTATAATTAAAGAAAAAATTTGTATAATACCTATAAATAAAACTACAAGGAAAATATTATGTTGGATTTAGCTATTATAGGTGGTGGACCTGCGGGTTTAAGTGCAGGTTTATATGCTACTAGAGGTGGATTAAAAAATGTTGTGATGTTTGAAAAAGGCATGCCTGGCGGACAGATTACTTCAAGCTCAGAAATTGAAAATTATCCTGGAGTTGCTCAAGTTTTAGATGGAATTTCTTTTATGGCTCCTTGGAATGAGCAATGTATGCGTTTTGGTTTAAAACACGAAATGGTAGGCGTGGAGCAAATTAGCAAAAATACTGATGGAAGTTTTAATATAAAATTAGAAGGTGGAAAAAGCGAGCAAGCAAAAGCTGTGATTGTGTGTACGGGTTCTACTCCACGTCGTGCGGGTTTTAAAGGCGAGGATGAATTTTTTGGAAAAGGTGTGAGTACTTGTGCAACTTGTGATGGTTTTTTTTATAAAAATAAAGAAGTTGCTGTTTTAGGTGGGGGAGATACTGCTTTAGAAGAGGCGTTATATCTAGCTAATATTTGTTCAAAAGTATATTTAGTCCACAGAAGAAATGAGTTTAGAGCAGCACCTTCAACAGTTGAAAAAGTAAAAAATAATGAAAAAATAGAATTAATCACAAATGCGGTAGTTGATGAGGTTTGCGGTGATAATATGGGTGTTAATAAGGTAAAAATAGCATTTAATGATGGTTCTAAAAGAGAGCTTGATGTGCCTGGAATATTTACCTTTGTTGGACTAAATGTAAGAAATGAAATTTTAAAACAAGATAATGGTGAATTTTTATGTGCTATGGAAGAAGGTGGTCAAGTGAGTGTTGATCTTAAAATGCAAACTAATATAGCAGGATTATTTGCGGCAGGTGATTTAAGAAAAGATGCACCAAAACAAGTAATATGTGCAGCAGGTGATGGAGCGGTTGCGGCGCTTAGTGCTTTAGCTTATATTGAAAGTTTGCATTAATCTTCACATAAATTTCACAAAAATTAATTTAGATTCTCCTATAAAAATCAAGGAGAATCTAAAATGAAAAAAAATACTAATTCTAAGTATAGCTTTAGCGCTAATGGCTAGCGCAAATATTGCACAACAAAATATACCTAACAATAATCCTTATATCCAAAATTACTATGGGCTTTCTAAACCTATTATGGAAAAATTTAAAGTTCTTTTTTGAAGCTTTTATTGTAGATGTGTACTGGGAGGAATTTGGATATGAAATTAAACTAAACAATAATATAGAAATGTTTTTTAATAGAAACGGAAATTTTTTAAGGTCAAAAATATGATGATTAATTAAAAGCGTTATTTGCTTTTAAATAAATAAACGCTACAATTTTCCAAATTCTAAAAAGGTAGACTTTAAAATGATTAATGTTGGAATTCATGGAAGCAATGGACGTATGGGTGTTCAAATAAGACTTTGTTTAGAAGATGATGAACAGGCAAAGGCTAGTGCGTTTTTTGATCAAGGATCAAATTATGAAGATTTTTTTAATAAATGTGATGTAATTATTGATTTTTCTACCCCAAAGGGTTGTGAGGATTTGCTTTTATACGCAAGAAGTAATCCTAAACCTTTGGTAATAGGTACTACAGGTTTAGACGCTAAGCAAAATGAGTTAATGCAAAGTGCGAGCATTACCATGCCTATTCTTTATGCTACCAACATGTCTTTAGGTGTTGCGATTTTAAAAAAACTTTCTTATTTAGCAAGCGAAGTTTTGAGAGATTTTGATATAGAAATACTTGAAATGCACCATAATAAGAAAAAAGATGCCCCAAGTGGTACCGCAATGACTTTAGCGCAAAATGTTGCTAAGGCTAGAAATTTAGACTTAGAAAATGTTAGGGTAAGCGGTAGAGATGGGATTATTGGACAAAGAAGCAAAGATGAGATAGCGGTAATGAGTTTAAGAGGTGGTGATATAGTGGGTTCACATAGGGTTGGTTTTTATAATGAAGGTGAATTTATAGAGTTAAATCATACAGCCACTTCAAGAGCTACTTTTGCAAAAGGTGCAATAAAATGCGCAAAATGGCTAGTTTCGCAAGAAAATGGCTTATATGATATAGATGATTGTTTAGGAATTTAAATGTGTGCAGTAGTTGGAGTAATTAATTCAAAAAATGCAAGCACGGTAGCTTATTATGCTTTATTTGCTATGCAACACCGTGGACAAGAAGCAAGTGGGATTAGTGTAAGCGATGGTTTAAATATCAAAACTCATAAAGCTAAAGGTGAAGTAGGGCAAATTTTTAATACTCAAATTTTAGCAGGATTAAAAGGCGAGATAGCTATAGGGCATAATCGTTATTCTACTGCAGGAAATTCTTCTTTGCATGATGCGCAACCTGTTGCGGCTACTTGTTCTTTGGGCGATATTTCTTTAGTGCATAATGGAAATTTAATTAATAAAGAAGAAGTTAGAAAAGAATTGATTGATAATGGCGCTATTTTTCACTCAAATATGGACACAGAAAATGTAGTGCATTTGATAGCAAAAAGCAAAAAAGAAACTTTAAAAGATAGATTTATAGAAAGCTTGACTCAAAGCAAGGGAGCATATTGTTTTATGCTCGCTAGTAAAAATCAACTTTTTGTAGTAAGAGATCCTTATGGGGTTAGACCTTTGTCTTTGGGCAGATTAAAAGATGGTGGATATATTGTAGCGAGTGAAACTTGTGCTTTTGATTTGATAGAGGCTGAATTTATTCGCGATGTAAAACCAGGTGAGATGCTAGTTTTTACTCAAGGTAGCGATGAGTTTGAAAGTATTCAAGTCTTTGATGAGACAGATCCAAGAATTTGTGCATTTGAATATATTTATTTTGCTAGACCTGATAGTATTATAGAAGGTAAAAGTGTATATGAAGTGCGTAAAAAAATGGGTGAAGCCTTGGCTAAAAAATTTAAAGAAAAAGTGGATTTTGTAGTGCCCGTTCCAGATAGTGGTGTGAGTGCTGCTATAGGTTTTGCGCAATATTTAAAGATCCCACTTGAAATGGCAATAGTGAGAAATCATTATGTAGGCAGAACCTTTATAGAGCCAACTCAAGAAATGAGAAATTTGAAAGTAAAATTAAAACTCAATCCTATGAAAAAAGTTTTAGAGGGTAAAGATATAGTGGTGATTGATGATAGCGTGGTAAGAGGAACAACTTCTAAAAAAATTATCGCACTTTTAAAACAAGCAGGTGCAAGAAAAATCCATTTAGCTATAGCATGCCCAGAAATTAAATTTCCTGATATTTATGGTATAGACACTCCAACTTTTGAAGAGCTAATCTCAGCTAACAAAAGCGTTGAAGATGTTAGAGAATACACAGGTGCAGATAGTTTGACTTTTTTGGATATTAATGAGCTAGTTTCAAGTATAGGCGATGAAAGAAAATATTCTTTGATTAGTTTTGATGGGGATTATTTTATTAAATAACCCTTATTTGCATTTTAACTGTTTAAATATTTTATAGCTTTGAAAATGGGGTGGCAACGCTACCTCAAATGAAAAGTCTTTATAAGTATGTCCTGGCAGATTTTTTGCAATACTTATATTATATGAGGCATCTCTTTGTTGTTGGCTTGCTCTTTTGATGCTATCAAAATTTTGTTGGTTAAATATTTCACCACTTACTTCATGTTTTTTGTTATCATCGATTATTCTAAGTTCTAAAAAGCACTCTGAAAGCTTGAAATTAGTATCATTGGTTACTCTACCTTTTACAATAATACTCTCTGTTGCTAAGCGTCTATAGGTTGAAAAATTACTTAAACTTGCTTTTTTGGTATATTGATCTATGGTCAGCAGTAATGAAATAGTTAAAATTAAAGCAAGTATGAAACTTACTATGCAAAAAATAATCATATATTTTTTATTTTGGATTTTTAAGTAAAGTAAAACCCAAGTTAAACCTGTAGAAACTAGCATAATGAAAATGATTAGAATATGAAAAAAAGTAAAATATCCCATTAAAAACACTTTGAATAAATTTTAATGTCAAAATTTTGACCTTCTTTAAAATCGGAAAATTTGGTTTTAAAATTAATGGTTTGGTTAGGATTTATTGTTTTTTCTATAATGGTAGATTTGCTTCTTAGAGGTTTTATAGTGTGTATTAAATTTTTAAAAGTGCTATTGTCATCACTTTTTTTAAAGACTTCTACTTTTAATTTACAATACTTAAAACTTTTTTTGGAAGTATTTGTTAAGCTATAATCAACGCTGAGCGAGTTATCGTATACAAAAAATTGAGCATTATCTAAACTGGCTATTCTTGATCTGACTTTGGTATCAATTAAAAAATATCCTAAATATGCTATGCTAGCTGAGCATAAAATTCCTAAAAAAATAACCGTAAAAGCAAAAGTAGGTTTATTTCTAATAATTAAAGCAACAAATAAAGTGATAATGAAAAAAAATATAACCAAGGCCATTAGTAAAAAATCAATCAAGTGCAAATGAGTGGTATAAAAAATCATTTGTTCTCTGATATGCTGGGCATTCATTATCACTTCTTTAGTTTTTAATTTGCTACTGAGCTTGTTCTTTTACTATCTTTGCTATCAACCCAAATATTTGGTACAGCTCCACCAGGTGTTAAGAAAATTTTAGCGTCTTTATTAACCTTAAGTGCTTCATTAAACTGCTTTTGAGTTTCGATTTGTTTTAAATCAAGCAAAGGATTGTTTAAACTCTTTGCTATTTCTCTATTTGAGTATGCTTGCGCATCAGCTTCTATTTTAACTGCACTTGCTCTACCTTTAGCACTAATGATGGTTGCGTTTGCCTCCCCTTCAGCTAAAGCTGCTTTTTTAAGTGCTTCTTGATTGGCTCTTTCTACTTCGTATTTGGTTCTTTCAGCTTCTTGTTTAGCAATTTGCACCCTTTCAATTTGTTCTTTTACTTTTATAGGCAAGATAATCTCTCTAAGTTGAACTGCTTGAAGCTCAGCAGGTTCGTTTGGTTGGCTTTCTATAGTTTTTCTAATGCCTTGATCAATTTGTACTGCTATAGTATTACGATTTGTTGGAAGCTCTTCTGCGGTATATTGACCTACAACATTTCTTACCACATCTCTTACCACTGGATCAATGATTTTATTTTCCCAATTAAGCCCCCAAGTAGCTATGGTTTGAGGAACCTGCAAAGGATTTAATCTATATTGAACGGTTACATCAATAGATACAGGCAAACCTCTTGAATCAAGTACAGAGATACTATTTTTATTTACAACACCTGAACCTATTTGTAAATTTTCATTTACGCCTTCAATGGAAGCGTAATTAATTTGTCTTACTCTAGTGTCCACTATAGTAATTTTTTGTAATACTGGCATAAAAAAATGAAGTCCTGGTTCAAGTGGAGTAGGGCTGTATTTACCCGTGGTAGATTTGATCCCCATTTCTCCTGAATTAACTATTGCAAAAGGTTTGAAAAGCGCAAAAACTAAAATAATCGCAATCGCACTATAAATTAATGGAGAAAATTTTCCAAAACCTTTGAAATTAAATTCTGGGGCTTTGAAATTTAAATTTTGCTTATTGTTGTTTTGATTGTTTTTTTTATTAAAATAATCATTCAAATCAGCTGGCATTTAGTTCCTTTATTAAATATAAGTTAACATAGAAGCGTATTTTTCATTGCGTCCATAAACTATATCAAAATACGCATTTTGAAGCTTTGTTGTTAGCTCACCTCTTTTTCCATTTCCTATAATTCTTGCATCAATATTATTTATCGGAGTTATTTCTGCTGCAGTTCCTGTGAAAAATGCCTCATCAGCCACATAAACTTCATCTCTTGAAATCCTTTGGCGCACTACGCTTATGCCCAAATCATGTGCAATTTTTAAAACAGTATCTTGAGTGATACTTTTTAATGAAAAATCATTTGGTGGTGTGATTAATTTTCCATCTTTAACCATAAAAAAACACTCTCCTGTTCCTTCTGCTACAAAACCCTCTTCATCAAGCATTAAAGCTTCTTCATATCCTGCTTCTATAGCTTCATATTTAGCCATTTGAGAATTCAAGTAATTTGCACTTGCTTTGGCTTTACCTAGGCTAGATTTTACGCTATTTCTAGCAAAAGAAGAAATTTTAACCTTAATACCTTTTTCCAAGCCTTCTTCGCCCAAATAAGCACCCCATTCCCAAGCAGCAATAGCTACCCTAACAGGAGCTTTAGCATGATAAACTCCCATAGTTCCATCACCCAAAAAGATCAATGGACGCAAATAAGTGTTATTTTGAAAATCATTTGCTCTTAAAAGTTCAACTTGTGCATTTTCAAGTTCTTCTTGAGAAAAAGGTGAGTTGATTAAAGTGATTTTTGCAGACTCTAAAAGTCTTTTAGTGTGTTCTTTTAATCTAAAAATTGCTAAACCATTTTGTGTTTTATAAGCTCTTGTTCCTTCAAAAACTGCATTTGCATAATGTAATGAATGTGTTAAAACATGAATTTTCGCATCATCAAAATCAATGATTTTTCCATCCATCCAAATTTTTTTTGCCCTAATCATGAGTAAGCCTTTATTGAAAATAAAACTAATTTTATCAAAAATATACTAATAATTGCTAGAATATAGTAAAATTCTTTATTTAAAGCAAGGAAAAACAATGCCTATTATTAATATCAAACTTGCTAAACCAGAATTTAGCAAAGCACAAAAAGAAGAGTTGATAGCAGATATTACAGAGCTTTTGCATACAAAATATAATAAGCCAAAGCAAAATATAGTCATAATGCTAGAAGATATTGAACCATATAATATTGCTTTTGGTGGTGAAAGTGTAGAAAAATTAAGATTGAAAGGTAAAAAATGAAAGAATTACAAATTGGTGATAAAGCTCCGGTTTTTGAACTTTTAAATCAAGATGGAGTTAAAATTTCTCTAAGTGATTTTTTGGGTAAAAAAATTGTTTTGTATTTTTATCCAAAAGATAATACCCCAGGTTGTACTACACAAGCTTGCGAATTTAGTCAAAATTATGAAGATTTTTTAGGACAAAATGCTGTGATTATAGGTATTAGCCCAGATAGTGTGAAATCACATGAAAATTTTATAAAAAAATATGATTTAAAACACACTTTATTAAGTGATAGTGAAAAAGAAATTTGCAAACTTTATGGTGCTTGGGGTTTAAAGAAAAATTATGGAAAAGAGTATGAAGGGCTTATAAGATCTACTTTTGTAATTAATGAGGAAGGAAAAATAACAAAAATTTATAAAAATGTAAAAGCAAAAGATCATGCTTTTAAGGTATTAAAAGAATTATGTTAGTTCATATTTGTTGTAGTGTGGATAGTCATTATTTTATACAAGAATTAAGCAAAGCCTATCCTGATGAGAAAATCATCGGGTATTTTTATGACCCAAATATTCATCCATATAGTGAGCATGAACTTAGATTTTTAGATGTTAAACGCAGTTGTGATAAACTAGGTATTAAACTTTATAAGGGTGAATATGAGTATGAAAAATGGCTTGAGAGTGTAAAGGGTTATGAAGATGAACCTGAAAAAGGTGCAAGATGTCAAATTTGTTTTGATTTTAGAATGCACAAAAGTGTTGAATTTGCTCAAAAAATAGGAGAAAAAAAACTTACAACAACTCTTTTAACATCTCCTAAAAAAGATTTAGAGCAACTAAAATTGGCATTACAAAAAGAATGTGATAAATTTGGCATAGAGTTTTTAGCGCCTGATTTTAGAAAAAATGGAGGTACGCAAAGACAATTTGCCCTAGCAAAGCAAGATATGCTTTATCATCAAAATTATTGTGGATGCATTTATGCACTTTCTAAACAAAAAAGCCAAAAAGCCTTTATAGATGAGCTGATGAGTCCTATTAATAAACAAATATTGCCTTCAAGTATAGAGGAAAAAATCAAATTTTATAACCAAGTAAAAAGTTTAGAAAAAAAAGGCATTAAATTTGAAATTCAAAGAGAGAAATTTTTAAATTATCGTTTGTTAAGAGCTTTGATAAAACAAAACAAGCAAGCTATAAAAACTCATGTTTTATTTTACTCACATTTTAAAAATTCTTACACTAAATTTAGTATTTTAGATGAGGGTTTAAAGCATTATAAAAGTGCAAAGGATGAGATTAATTTATGGAGTTTTGATTATTTCAATAGCTTATGTAAAATGCGATTTAAAAATTACGAAGATTTTTTACAAAATCCTTTAAAAATAGAGCAAGAAATCAAAATAAGACAAAAACATTTTGGTACTTATGATCTTTCACCGGTGATTATTGTTGAAAATATTATTAAAGGTGCTTATGAATTTATGGCAAAAAGTGAAATTTATTTTGATAGCAAAGAAAAGATTGTGAAGTTATAAAACTTAATTAATTTATTAATATTTTTTTTGTAAAATCTGAATTTTGAATATATTTTAAGGCTAAATTTATGATAGATGTAATGCAAATTCAAAAAATTTTACCACATAGGTATCCATTTTTACTTGTAGATAAAATCGTAGAATTAAAAAACAAAGAAGTTGTTAGAGGTTATAAAAATATTAGTATAAGCGATCATGTTTTTATGGGGCATTTTCCAGATCATCCAATTTATCCAGGTGTGTTAATTTTAGAAGGTATGGCGCAAACTGGAGGGGTTTTAGCATTTGAAAGTATGGATGATAAAGTAGACCCAAGCACTAAGGTGGTATATTTTACGGGTATTGATAATGCTAAATTTAGAAATCCAGTGCGTCCTGGTGATAGACTTGATTATGAAATGAGTGTAGTGAAAAATCGTGGAAATATGTGGATTTTTCAAGGAAAAGCTTTTGTAGATGGACAATTAGTCGCAGAAGCTGAACTTAAAGCTATGATAGTAGATAAATGATGAGTAAAATTCATCCAAGTGCAGTTATAGAAGATGGAGCTATTATAGCTGATGATGTTGTAGTAGAAGCTTATGCTTATGTTGGTAAAAATGCTAACATAGGCGCAAATACTATCATCAAACAAGGTGCAAGAATTTTACCTAATGTAACCATAGGCGAGAACTCAAAAGTGTTTTCTTATGCCATAGTAGGAGATGTCCCGCAAGATATATCTTATAAAGATGAGATAAACTCAGGTGTTATTATAGGAAAGAACGCGGTTATTAGAGAATTTGTTACTATTAACTCAGGTACAGCTAAAGGCGATGGCTTTACAAGGATAGGTGATAATGCTTTTATCATGGCTTATTCTCATATTGCGCATGATTGTACTTTAGGAGATCATATCATCTTAGCAAATAATGCTACTTTAGCAGGTCATGTAGAACTTGGAGATTATACCGTAGTAGGTGGGCTTACTCCAATACATCAATTTGTAAAAGTAGGCGAGGGGTGTATGATAGCAGGTGCTAGCGCACTTTCTCAAGATGTGGTGCCATTTTGCTTGGCTGAGGGAAATCGTGCAAGCATTAGAAGTTTAAATTTAGTAGGCATTAGAAGACGTTTTGATAAAGAAGAAGTGGATGTTTTAAGCAAGGCTTTTAAATTTTTATTCAGACAAGGAAATCTAAAAGATAATGCTTTAAATTTATTAAAAAGTACTTCTAGTGAAAATGTTAAAAAAATGTGTAATTTTATCTTAGAAACAAAAAGAGGAATTCCTATATATAAGGAAAAAAACCATGGTTAAAAGATGTAGTTTTTGCAATGAAATAGAAACAAGTGAAAGAAGAATTTTAGTAAATGATTATAATAATGCCTTTATATGTGAGTATTGTGCTGAAAGTGCTTGCAATATTTTCTTTGGAGAGGAAAAAGAGCTAAAAAATAAAGAAGTTGATAAAGAAAATTTTAAAGACATAACCCCTAAAGAATTAAAAGCATATTTAGATAAATATGTTATCGGACAAGATAGAGCTAAAAAAATCTTTAGTGTAGGAGTGTATAATCACTACAAAAGGCTTTTTAGATCTGACTTAGAAGATGATGATACAGAATTGGCAAAATCAAATATTTTATTAGTAGGTCCAACAGGAAGTGGAAAAACTTTACTAGCGCAGACTTTAGCAAGATTTTTAGATGTGCCTATTGCAATTTGCGATGCGACTTCTTTAACTGAAGCAGGTTATGTGGGAGAAGATGTTGAAAATATCCTAACACGCCTTTTGCAAGCTGCTGATGGAGATGTACAAAGAGCGCAAAAAGGGATTATATTTATCGATGAGATCGATAAAATCGCAAGAATGGGTGAAAATCGTTCCATTACAAGAGATGTAAGCGGTGAAGGTGTACAACAAGCTTTACTTAAAATCATCGAAGGATCTTTAGTAAATATCCCACCAAAAGGTGGTAGAAAACATCCAAATCAAGATTTTATACAAATAGATACAACTAATATTTTATTTGTGTGTGGTGGGGCTTTTGATGGTATTAGTGATATTATTAAAAGAAAACTAGGCGATAATGTCATGGGTTTTTTTACTGATGATAAAAAAGACGAAAAAGAAGCCTTGCTTCAAAGATTAGAGCCTGATGATTTAGTGCATTTTGGGCTTATCCCTGAACTTATAGGAAGATTGCATGTACTTGCTTCTTTAGAAGAGCTTGATGAAGAAAGTATGGTGCGTATTTTAACTGAGCCAAAAAATGCCATTATTAAACAATATCAAAAACTTTTTGCTATTGATAATGTGGAATTAAAATTTGAAGATGAAGCACTAAGAGAGATTGCTAAGCTTTCGCTAGAGCGTAAAACAGGAGCTAGAGGTTTAAGAAGTATTATTGAAGAAATGATGGTAGATTTGATGTTTGATTTGCCAGAGTATAATGGATATAGTATAGTAATTACCAAAGAGGTAATTAAAGAAGGTGTAAAACCTTTATTTATAAAAAATAAAAAAGTTAAAGGCTGAAAATGATTTTAGATCAAATAATTGGATTTTTTTCAAGTGATATGGGGATTGATTTAGGTACTGCAAATACTTTAGTTTTGGTAAAAGATAAAGGTATAGTGATTGATGAACCTTCGGTTGTTGCAGTAGAGCGTGAAAGATATGGTAGGGTTAAAATTTTAGCTGTTGGAAAAGAAGCTAAGGAAATGGTAGGAAAAACCCCGGGTAATATCGAAGCAATCCGTCCTATGAAAGATGGTGTGATTGCTGATTTTGATATGACTGAAAAAATGATCCGTTATTTTATAGAAAAAACTCATAGAAGAAAATCTTTTTTAAGACCTAGAATTATCATTTCAGTACCTTATGGTTTAACTCAAGTTGAAAGAAAAGCGGTTAGAGAAAGTGCTTTAAGTGCAGGCGCTAGAGAGGTGTTTTTGATAGAAGAGCCTATGGCAGCAGCTATCGGTGCAAATTTACCAATTAGGGAACCTCAAGGGAGCTTGGTAGTTGATATTGGTGGTGGTACAACTGAAATTGGTGTTACTTCTTTAGGTGGACTTGTGATTTCAAAATCTATCCGCACAGCTGGCGATAAGCTTGATACTAGTATAGTAAATTATGTAAAAGAAAAATATAATCTTGTTATAGGCGAAAGAACAGGTGAGGAGATTAAAATCTCTATTGGTTCAGCAGTTCAACTTCCAAAAGAACTTTCTATGGTGGTTAAAGGGCGTGATCAAGTAACAGGGTTATTAAACAGAATTGAACTAACAAGTGAAGATGTAAGAGAGGCTATGCGTGAGCATTTAAAAGAAATCGCCGATGCTTTAAAAATCGTTCTTGAAATGATGCCACCTGATCTTGCAGCAGATATTGTTGAAAATGGTGTTGTTTTAACAGGAGGTGGAGCTTTAATACGTGGGCTTGATAAGTATTTATCTGAAATTGTAAAACTTCCAGTGTATGTAGCTGATGAGCCACTTTTAGCAGTTGCAAAAGGTACAGGTAAAGCTTTAGAAGAAATTTCATTATTACACCAGCTAACGAATGAAGAGTAAAATTCTTAGCGTTTTAATATTATCTTTTTTAGTATTTATTTCGTTTTATTATGGAGATGTAATAAAACGGAATGTTTTAGACTTAAATATTGCTATTGTTAATCAATTTTCTCAAAGTATTGATCTTTTAAAAAATAAATTCAACGAACATTTTAATCAAGCTGAAGAAATTAGAACTTTGAGAGAAAGAAATGCTGAGCTTGAAAAAAATAATATCTACATGAAAAACTTTGCTAATGAGCTAAATAACATTTTAAGTGATAAAAATTCAAGTTTTTATTATCCTAATGTGAGTTTAGTTAAAGCAACTTCTTATGCGCAAATTAGTGATTATCATAAGGTTTGGCTTGATGTTGATTATAAAGGAAAAATCAAAGGTTTAATTTATAATGGTTATACAGCAGGCGTAGTCATAGAGAAAAATGGTAGAGCTTTGGGTCTTTTGCAAGGTGATGAGGAATGTATTTTTTCTGTTTACATAGGTAAAGAACAAGCGCCAGGCATAGCTCATGGAAGAAATGATTATGTTTTAGTTAAATATATCCCTAAATGGCTTGAACTTAAAATGGGTGATAAGGTTTATACAAGTGGCTTAGATGAGATTTTCTTTTCAGGAATTCCAGTGGGAGAAATTTTTAAAATAGAAGAAGAGGGTGCTTATCAAAATGCTTATGTCAAACCTTATACTAAAATGAAAGCACCAAGTTATTTTTACATGGTAGAAAACTAATTTTTACTTATTTATTTTAAAAATTTCAACTTCTAAAAAACTTATATTTGTTATAATTTGGCTAAAAATTCAGCTTAGGAAAATATATGCCAAAAAGAACAGATATCAAAAATATATTATTAATAGGCAGTGGGCCTATCGTTATAGGTCAAGCTTGTGAGTTTGATTACTCAGGGACTCAAGCGGCAAAAACCTTAAAAGAGCTAGGTTATAGAGTAGTTTTGATCAATTCTAATCCAGCTACAATTATGACAGATCCTGAATTTGCTGATGCAACTTACATAGAACCAATTACCAAAGAAAGTATTCTAAGTATTATAAAAAAAGAAAAAATCGATGCGATTTTACCTACTATGGGTGGTCAAGTTGCTTTAAATGTTGCTATGGAAGTTTATGAAAGTGGTGAGCTTGCAGATGTAAAATTTTTAGGTGCAAATCCTGAAGCGATAAAAAAAGGTGAAGATAGGCAAGTTTTTAAAGAATGTATGAAAAAAATTGGCATGGATCTACCAAGGTCTATGTATGCGTATAATTACGAAGAGGCTTTAAAAGCTGTTGATGAGATTGGTTTTCCTTTGATGATTAGAGCTTCTTTTACCTTAGGTGGTGCAGGAAGTGGCGTGGTGTATAATATGGATGAGTTTGCAGAGCTTGCAAATACTGCTTTAGCATTAAGTCCTATCCATGAAATTTTAATTGAAGAAAGCTTACTTGGTTGGAAAGAATACGAAATGGAAGTCATTAGAGATAAAAATGATAATTGTATTATCGTTTGTTCTATTGAAAATGTTGATCCTATGGGGGTTCATACGGGTGATTCCATTACTATAGCCCCTGCTTTAACGCTTACTGATAAAGAATACCAAGCAATGCGTAATGCCTCTTTTGCGATTTTAAGAGAAATCGGAGTAGATACAGGTGGATCAAATGTGCAATTTGCTATCAATCCAACTAATGGTAGAATGATAGTTATTGAAATGAATCCTAGAGTTTCAAGATCTTCAGCCTTAGCTAGTAAAGCAACGGGTTATCCTATAGCTAAGGTAGCTACACTTTTAGCGGTTGGATTTAGTTTAGATGAGATTAAAAATGATATTACAGGAACTCCTGCTTCATTTGAACCGGTAATTGATTATATCGTAACTAAAATTCCTCGTTTTACTTTTGAAAAATTTCCAAATGCAAGTACAGAGCTAGGTACTGCTATGAAAAGTGTGGGCGAGGTTATGGCTATAGGGAGAACTTTTAAAGAAAGCATTCAAAAAGCACTTTGCTCGCTTGAGAGAAATTTAAGTGGCTTTGATGCTATAGAATGTGATAAAAATGAGCTTTTGGCAAAAATTCGTCAAGCTAATGAAAAACGCTTGCTTTATATAGCACAAGCTTTTAGAGAAGGTTTTAGCACGCAAGAGCTTTTTGAGCTTTGCAAAATAGATCCTTGGTTTTTAAACCAAATCAAAGAAATAGTGGAATTTGAAAACCAAATAGATATGGATATCTTAAGTAACAAGCAACTATTAAGAAAAGCTAAAACCTTAGGTTTTTCAGATAAGAAAATCGCTAGCTTGATTAATCAAAAAGATAATCTTGAGTTAAGTCAAAATGATATTTATTATACAAGAATTAAGCACAAAATCATCGCTCAATATAGCGAAGTAGATACTTGTGCAGGCGAATTTGAAGCACTAACCCCGTATTTATACTCAAGTATCAATGCAAATGAAGCTACGCAAGTAAAAGAAAATAAAGATAAAAAAGATAAAAAAGTAATGATTATAGGTGGTGGACCAAACCGCATAGGACAAGGTATTGAGTTTGATTATGCTTGTGTGCATGCTTCTTTTGCTCTAAAAGATATGGGTGTAAAAACTATAATGTATAATTGTAATCCAGAAACGGTTTCAACAGATTATGATACAAGTGATATTTTATACTTTGAGCCGATTGATTTTGAGCATTTAAGAGCGGTTATTGATAGAGAAAGACCAGATGGAGTGATAGTGCATTTTGGTGGTCAAACTCCGCTTAAATTCGCAAAACGCCTTAGCGCTTTTGGGGCAAAGATCATAGGAACAAGCGCAAGGGTGATAGATTTAGCTGAAGATCGAAAGAAATTTGCTAAATTTATTGAAGATTTAGGCATAAATCAACCTAAAAATGGCACAGCCATAAGTGTAGAAGAAGCAATCATAAAAGCAAATGAGATAGGTTATCCTGTACTTGTTAGACCAAGCTATGTTTTAGGTGGTCGTGCAATGCGTGTGGTGCATAATGAAAGTGAGCTTAGACTTTATATGCAAGAAGCGGTAGATGTGAGTGATAAATCTCCGGTATTAATCGATCAATTCTTAGACAACGCAACTGAGCTTGATATAGATGCGATAAGTGATGGAAAAGAAGTTTATGTAGCAGGTATTATGGAGCATATTGAAGAAGCAGGAATTCACTCAGGAGATAGTGCTTGTTCTTTACCTGCTGTAAATATTGATGAAGTTATGCTTGAAATGATTGAGCAAAAAACAAAAGATATTGCTTTAAATTTAGGTGTAGTAGGGCTTTTAAATATACAATTTGCTATTCATGATAATAAACTTTATATGATAGAAGTCAATCCAAGAGCTAGTAGAACTGTGCCTTTTGTGAGTAAAGCTACAGGAATTCCTTTAGCTAAGGTTGCAACACGCGTGATGTGGCAAGGAAATTTAAGAGAAAGCTTGAAATTTTATGATACCTTTAAAGTGGTAGAGGAAAAAAATGGAATTTTAAGAGCTAAAAAACCAAAACACATTAGCGTAAAATCAGTAGTATTTCCTTTTGCTAAACTTAGTGGAAGTGACCTTGAGCTTGGACCTGAAATGCGCTCAACAGGCGAAGTTATGGGGGTAAGTAAAGACTTTGAAAACTCTTATGCAAAAAGCCAACTTGCTTCTTCAAATTTCTTACCAGAAAGTGGCAATGTATTTTTATCACTAAGAGAGCAAGATAAAAAATACGCGGTAGATTTAGCTAGTGAATACATTAAGTTAGGATTTAAAATCATTGCTACAAGTGGTACTTATAAAATTTTACAAGAAGCAGGTTTGGAATGCGAGTTTGTGCATAAAATTTCTGAAGGACGCCCAAATGTAGAGGATAAATTAAAAAATTCTCAAATTCAACTGGCTATTAATACAAGTGATGAGCATAGCTTTAAAGGCGATACTAAAAAAATTAGAGCAAATATTTTACGCTTTAAAACTCCGTATTTTACAAACTTAAGAGCAGCGTATGCAGGTGCTAAAGCGATTAAAGCTATACAAAATAAATCATGCCTTGAAGTAAAGAGCTTACAAGAATACTTAAAAGCATGATTTATCTTGCTCAAACTGATACAACAGCAGGGCTTTTAAGCAAGGACTTAAAAGCCCTTAATACTTTAAAAAAAAGGCCTTTAAGTCAAGATTGTTTGATTACCACAGCTAAATTTAGCGAGCTTAAAAAACTTACAAGAGTACCAAATCATTTTAAAAATACTATTAGAAAATCCAAAAAAACTACTTTTTTATATCCTAATTCTAAAGCAATACGCGTTGTGAAAGATTGTGCTCATGAGAATTTTTTAAAAGAGTTTGATTGGCTTTATTCTACTTCTGCAAATCTTCATGGAAAAAAATTTGATCTAAATTGGGCTATACAAAATGCAGATAAAATAGTAGACAAAAAATTTTTCGAAAGTGGATCCTCGAAGATTTTTAAACTCCGAGGTGTTAGAAAAACTAAATTACGCTAGTTATTTCTCAAGTGGCCAAAATATTTTTGGCTCTTCTCCTATTCTTGCTTCTCCATGGTACATTCCTAGTTTATCTTTAGTCCAAGCATAGCCAACTTTACCATTTTTATCTATAGAGATAATTCCACCTGTTCCACCAAGTTCTGCAACTTGCTTAATAGTTTCTTCTGCGGCTTTTTGAATAGGAAGTTTTTTGTATTCATATAAAGATGCTACTTCATGTGCTGCAGCCACTCTTATATAAATATCGCCTGTTCCAGTACAAGATACTGCTACTGAGTCATTATTTGCATAGTTTCCTGCTCCTATAATAGGAGAATCTCCAATACGACCTGTCATTTTATTTGTAGTACCACCTGTACTTGTACCTGCTGCTAAATTTCCATTTTTATCTAAAGCTATCGCACCTACTGTACCTAAATATGGCTCAGTACTCACACCAAGATGAGCTTTTGCTTTATCGCTATCTAGCAATACTTCCTTGCTTTTTTTGGCTTCTTGAAGTTGTTTGTATCTATGTTCAGTAAAGAAATATTTTTGTCCCACTATTTCTAGTCCATGATTTTTAGCTAGTTTGTCAGCACCCTCGCCAGCTATTAAAGTATGAGGTGTTTTTTCCATAACAAGTTTTGCTGCTTCTATAGGATTTTTTATTGTCCTTGCCATAGCAATTGCACCCGCTTTTAAATTTTTTCCATCCATTAAAGATGCATCAAGTTCATTATAGCCATCAGAGGTAAAAACAGCACCTTTTCCAGCATTAAATTCAGGACTATCTTCCATTACTTTAATAGCAGCTATTACTGCATCAACTGAACTTCCACCTTTTTCAAGTATGCTTTGACCTGCTTTTAAAGACTCTTTCATTACTTTTTCTCTTTTGGCAAATTCTTCTTTAGTAAGTCCTAAGCCACTTGTCCCACCATGAATTACAATAACTGGTTCAAAACTTTTTGCTAGTATGCTTGTGTTTGACAAAAGAGTTAAACTTGCTAATACAAGCAAAGCTTTTTTACTGCCTGCTAAGAATTTCATAATTTCTCCTTTTTTTAAATTATTTATTATATTAAACAATAATTAAATAAAAATTAATTTATATTAGTAAATGTGCAAATTTAAAACAAATTTTTATTTTTTAAATTAATTTATTAATAAATGCTAAGAAATTTTTAATATTTATATTACAATGTTTTTATATTTATGACAAAAATTGGAGGTTTGTTAATGTTTAAAACTATTATTGCAAGAAGAATATCTATGCTTACGGCCTTAATTTTATTTATAGGCTTTGGAATTTTTGTAGGGATAAATTATCATTCTTCTAAAAGAGATATTTTACAAAGTATTACTCATGGCAAGCAAGAAAGTGTTAAAAACGGAAAAAGTTTTGCTGAGCTTTATTTTAATTCAAGAAAAGAAAGTATTGAGAGAATATCTAAAAGTATTGTAGCTAGTAAAAATACAGATAAAGAGTATGTGGCTCAATTTTTAGAATACATTTTTTCTTTACATTCTTTTACAGCTATTTATGTAGGATATGAAAAAGATGGTAGCTTGATTGATGTTGATATTAATTCTAAAGGTAAGCATTTTATTTTAAATCAAGAAAAAGATGGTTTTGATGCTAGAGTAAGATCTTGGTATAAACTCACAAAGGATACTAGAAGAATTAATATTTCAGATCCTTTTGAAGATGTAGTAACCAAAAAAATGGTTGTATCTATAACAGCCCCTATAGAAATAGATGGCAAATTCATAGGTGTTTTAGCAGGTGAAATTTTTCTTGATGATATGCGAAAAGCTTTTGAGGAGTTAAAAATAACTCCAAGCAACAGTGTGTTTTTAATTAATAGTAATGGAAACTTAATTGCTCATTCTTCTGGGTATATTGATTTAAACAAAGAGACTGAAATAGCAAATGCGATAAAAATGTTTATTAGTGTTGCAAGTTTAACCCCAAATGAGCCGACAAATTTGATCGAGTATACTTTAAAAGGTGATCAGCGTGTAGCAGTATGTATAAATACCGCAAATGAAATGATGTTGTGTTCTGCGAATTCTTTAAAAGATTACGATGAGGTTTTTGATAAGCTCTTGATAACTCAAATTATCTTTGGAGTAATATTTGTATTGATAATTATAGCTATATTGGGCGGTATGATAGATTATTTTCTTAAAAAAATTATAGTGATCAAAAATACTTTAGAAAGTTTTTTTGATAGCTTAAACTATAAAAAGAAAATGGATTTAATAAAAATAGATCTTAAAGGAAATGATGAATTTGCAATTATTGCTCGTGAGATTAGCGAAAGTATTGTAAGCATTCAAAATAATTTACATAAAGACCAAGAAGCAGTTTCTGAGAGTGTGCAAAAAGTTAAAGAAATTGAACTTGGAAATTTATCAGTGAGATTAGATAAAAATCCTATTAATCCTCAACTTATAGAATTGAAAAATATTTTAAATGGTATGCTAAAAGTTTTAGAAGAAAAAATAGGTTCTAATATCAATGAACTTGATAGAGTGCTTGAAAGTTATAAGGCATTAGATTTTTCTACTCAGGTTCAAAATGCAAAAGGTAATGTAGAAATTACAACAAATGTTTTAGGTGATGAAATTAAAAAAATGCTTATTTCATCCTCTACTTTTGCAAAAGAACTAACTTTGCAAAGTGTAAAACTAGAAGAATCTATGCAAAAATTAGTAGATGGGACACACTCTCAATCTCAATCACTTGAAAAATCAATACACGCGGTAGATCAGATCAATATTTCTATGCAAAATGTGGGAGATAAAACAAAAGAAGTGGTAACACAAGCTGAAAATATCAAAGAAATTGTGAATGTAATCAAAGATATAGCAGATCAAACCAATTTACTAGCTTTAAATGCAGCTATTGAAGCAGCTCGTGCGGGTGAGCATGGACGTGGATTTGCAGTGGTAGCTGATGAGGTGCGTCATCTAGCTGAAAAAACAGAAAAAAGCTTAGGAGAGATAGAAGCTAATGTTAATATTTTAGTTCAAAGTGTTAATGATGTTTCTATATCAATGCAAGAGCAAACTCAAAGTATTACCCAGATTAATGATGCTATAGTTAATTTAGAAGATGTTACAAAGGAAAATGTGGAAATCGCTAATTTTACAAATGAAGCTACCAAAGCCGTAGGAAACATCTCTCAATCTATATTAAAAGAGGTAGAAAGTAAGAAAATTTAACTTTATAGAGCTTATTGTTTTGTAAATTTAGTTATAATTTGCGCTTTTGAAAAAGGTAAATTATGATAGAAAGAACAAAAATAAGCTCTAATTTTGGTTGGTTTATGGTTATTTTAGGTGGTTTGGTTGAGTGTTTTTGGGTGAGCGGTTTAAAATACTCAACTGAAATTTGGCATTATGCTTTAACAGCTATTGGTGTAAGCATATCTTTTACATGTTTTTTAAAAGCTTGCGAAAGACTTGAAGTAAGCATTGCTTATAGTGTTTTTGTAGGTATTGGTACGGTTGGAGTGGTGCTTAATGAGATGTTTATCTTTAATGAACCAACTTCCATTGCTAAGCTTGCTTTAATAGCCATTTTGCTTTTAAGTATCATAGGCCTTAAAATCATTAGCAAGGAAGCTAAATAATGGAATGGTTTTTTTTATTTTTAGCGACTGCTTTTGAAATTTTTGGTGTGATTATCATGAAACAACTTGTAAGCACTAAAAATAAGCTTTATCTTTTAGCTTTAATAGTGTGTTTTGGTTTTTCGTTTGGGTTTTTAAGTCTTAGTATGCAAAGCATTGCTATGAGCGTGGCTTATTCTATATGGACAGGAGCTGGAACCGCAGGTGGGGTTATCATCGGAGTGCTTTTTTATAAAGAAAGTAAAAGCTTTTTAAAGCTTTTTTTAATTGCCCTTATTATTGCTTGCACTGTGGGTTTAAAAATACTTTCATAGGCTTAAAATGAAAATATACATTAGTGGTATAGACACAGATGTTGGTAAAACTTATCTAAGTGCTAGACTTTGTAAGGAATTGGGTTTTGATTATTTTAAGCTTATCCAAGCAGGCACGCCAAAAGATAGTGAGGTAGTAGCTGAGTTTAGTCCAAAAACTAAGATTTTCAAAGAAGGCGTGTTTTTAAAAACCCCTGCTTCCCCGCATAAAGGCAGGATTTTAGAAAATTTAAGCTATAAAGCTTTTGATATACAAATTCCACAAAGTGACAAACTCATCATCGAACTAGCTGGTGGGCTTTTTTCGCCACTTGATGATGAAAAAACAATGATTGATTATATGAGTGCGTTTAAGTACCCTACGATTTTAGTGGCAAAAGACTATCTAGGAAGTATCAATCACACGCTTTTAAGTATAGAAGCACTAAAACAAAGAGATATTAAAATCCTTGCTTTAATCTTAAAAACCCAAGATAATTTTAGCAAGGATTTTATAAGCAAATACGCTAAAATTCCTATCATAGAATTTGATGATAAAGTGTGTGAAAAGCTTTTAAAAATCCTTGAAAATTTCTCTTAAAGACTGCACTACATAAGTAATCTCATCTTCATTTATAACATATGGTGGCATGAAGTAAATTGTATTTCCAAGTGGTCTTAAAAGTAAGCCTTTTTCTAAGGCTCTTTGAAAGACTTCAAGTCCTGCTCTTTGGTATTTGCTTTTTTGTATATCAAATGCGCTTACCATACCTAAATTTCTAAAATTTCCTAAAAAGTCAAATTCTTTTAAACTTTCCCATTGTGTTTTTATAAAAGCACTTTTGATTTTATTTTTTGTGATGATATTTTCTTTTTCAAAAATATCCAAAGTCGCATTAGCCGCTGCGCAAGCTAGGGCATTACCCGTGTAGGAGTGAGAGTGCAAAAAGGCCTTTTGGCTCTCATAACTATCATAAAATTTCTCATAAATTTCATCTTTAGTAAGCACCACTGAAAGTGGTAAATACCCACCTGTGATAGCTTTAGAAAGACATATATAATCAATGCTTTGTGAGCAATAATCAAGTGCAAACATTTCCCCTGTGCGTCCAAAACCTGTGGCTATTTCATCAAATATCACTTGCACGTCATAACTTTTAGCGAGTTTAACCGCTTCATTTAAATACCCAAGCTCATACATGTGCATATTGCCCGCACATTGAAGTAAAGGCTCAAGTATAAAAGCACAAATTTCATGATGATGATTTTTTAAAATGCTTTCTAAAATTTCAAGTTCTTTTGTATAGTCTTTGCTTGTTGGCACAGGTGTTGTGATACTTTTTAAAAGTAAAGGCTCATAGGTTTTTTTATAAAGTGCTACATCGCCAACGCTTAATGCACCTAAGGTTTCTCCATGGTAAGAATTGCTAAGCGATAAGAATTTATCCTTTTTAGAGCCATTGTTTAAGTGGTATTGAAAACTCATTTTTAAAGCCACTTCTATGGCCGAACTACCATTGTCTGCAAAAAAGCATTTATCAAAAGGCAAAAGCTCACAAAGTCTTTGTGAAAGCTTTATGATAGGCTCATGTGAAAAGCCTGCAAGCAAGACATGTTCTAAATTTTGAAGTTGATCTTTGATTTTTTCATTGATATATTCATTACAATGGCCAAAGATATTTACCCACCAAGAGCTAATGCAGTCTATGTAGGATTTTTCATCAAAATCATACAAATATACTCCCTTAGCTTTTTTTATAGGTATTAAAGGTAAAAACTCATGATCGCTCATTTGCGTGCAAGGGTGCCAAATGTATTTTAAGTCTAGTTCTTTTAAATTCATTTTTACTTCTTTGATTTTTATTACTAATGATACTACAATTTTTAATCAATTTCATGTTTTCAAAATAAAAATGATATTTAGAAAATATTTATATAATTAGCTTTTATCTTAAATTTAGAGGTAAAGTATGAAAAAAGTTTTGATTATCTTAACGATTTTATTTTCAAATTTTGCATACTCACAAGAGGATATACTCGAAAAAGGAATTAAAGCCTATGAGAGTGGTGATTATATAAATGCTATGAAGTATTACAAGCAAGCCTGTGATTTAAATAATGGTTTTGGTTGTTATAATCTTGGTTTTATGTATGATGAAATGCTTTTAAAAAAAGACAATTTTAAAGCAGTGGAGTTTTATAAAAAAGCCTGTGATTTAAATGTTGGCAAGGGGTGTGTTAATCTTGGTTTTATGTATAAAAATGGAGAAAGTATTAGAAAAGATAATTTCAAAGCGGTAGAATTGTATCAAAAATCATGTAATTTAAATGAAGGCTCGGGTTGTTCTAATCTTGGTTTTATGTATCAAAATGGACAAGGTGTAAAAAAGGATAATTTTAAGGCAGTAGAATTGTATCAAAAGGCATGTGACTTAAATTTCGGCTTAGGCTGTACCAATCTTGGCGCTATGTATGTAGGTGGAAAAGGTGTAAGAATAGATAATTTTAAAGCAGTCAAATTATATCAAAAAGCTTGCGATTTAAATGATGGATTAGGCTGTATTCGCCTTGGATTTATGTATGGGTTTGGAAATGGTGTTAAAAAAGATATTTCCAAAGCTTTAGAGTATTTTGGCAAAGCTTGTGACTTAAAAAATGAAGATGGGTGTATGCTTTATGCAAATTTTAAAGAACAATTTTAGGTTCAAATATGCAAATTGCACAAATTTTAGATGAGTTAAAACAACAAGATAATTTTAGAATTCTACGCTCATTAAAACATGAGGGAAAATATGTCATTTACAATGGGCAAAAATTGCTAAATTTAGCGAGTAATGATTATCTAAATTTAAGCAATGAAAAAGCATTAAAGCAAGATTTTTTAACACATTTAAAAGAATTTGAATTTTCTAGTTCAAGTTCAAGAAGCTTGAGTGGAAATTATGCGATTTTTGATGAATTTGAAAGCTTTTTAGAAGCTAAATTAGGCAAAAAAATCTTACATTTTAACAATGGCTATGCCTTAAATGTAAGCTGTTTGCAAGCTTTAGCAAGTATTAAAAATACTTTATTTTTAGCAGATAAACAAGTGCATGCAAGTATCATCGATGGTTTACGGCTTGGCGGGGCTAAATTTATAAGATTTAAGCACAATGATATAAAACATTTGCAAAGTTTAGTGCAAAAGCATTATAAAGAATTTGAAAATATCATCATCATAAGTGAAGCTTTGTTTAGTATGGATGGGGATTTTGCGCCTATAAAAGAATTCATAAATTTAAAAAAAGAGTTTAAAAATATCAAAATTTACATCGATGAAGCTCATAGCATAGGGTGTTTTAGTGATGATGGTTTGGGTTATGTGAAATTTTTGGGCTTAGAAAAGGAAGTGGATTTTTTAGTTTTTACCTTTGGTAAGGCCATAGCTTCTATGGGAGCTTGCATGATAAGTGATGAAAAAGATTTTTTTATCAACAAAGCAAGGGCCTTTATATACTCAACTGCTATTGCACCTATTAATGTAGTTTGGACTTTGCATGTTTTTAAGCATTTGCATGAATTTAGCGCTCAAAGAAAAAAGCTTTTAGAATTAAGCACTTGGTTTAAAAATGCTTTGGCAAGTAAAGGTGCGGTTTTAGGCGAGGCTTATGTGATATCTTTTATTTTAGGGCAAAATGCGCTAGCTAGTGAAATTTCTCAAAAGCTTTTAGAAAATGGTATTTTTGCACCTGCTATTAAAGAGCCAACCGTAGCTAAAAATACAGCTAGAATTCGCTTTTCTTTGCATGCTGGGCTAGTGAAAAAAGATTTAGAAAAGGTTTTGGAGGTACTTTGAAAACTCATTTCTTACATGAAAATGCAAATTCATCTGAGTTGATTTTATTTTTTTCAGGGTTTTGCTCACATTTTAGCCATTTTACGCATTTAAAAAGTGATGTAAATGTTTTAATGGTGTATGATTATACGAGTTTTGGTTGGGAATTTGATCTTAATAAATTTGAAAAAATCACTCTTGTTGGCTTTTCTATGGGAGTTTGTGTAGCGAGTAAACTTTTAAAAGATATAAAATTTGATAAAAAAATAGCCATAAATGGCACAAATTTACCCATAAATGATGAATTTGGGATTAAAAAAGCCATTTTTAAACTTACGATGAAAAGGTTTGCTTTAGAGGATTTTAAAGCAAATTTGCTTGAAAAAAGAATGAGCTTGAGCGATGGATTTTATTTTGAAAAAAACGAGCATTTAAAAGCAGAACTTTTAAGCTTGTATGAGTTTTGTACTAAAAACTTAAATGAAAATTTCACTTGGGATAAAGCCATAATTAGCAAAGAGGATAAAATCTTTCCACCAAAGCATGCTTTTAATTTTTTCAAAGAAAAGGCAATGTTTATTGATGAGCCACATTTTGCATTTTTTAAATACCACACTTGGGAAGAGCTTTGCAAACTTTCATAAGAGCAAAAGACACTTATAGCGCAAATACACCTGTGCAAAAAGACATGGCTAAAGAACTTTGCAAAATGCTTAGTGAGAGTGATTTTAGAGATTTTGAAGCGGTGTTTGAGTTTGGCTGTGGGGTAGGGGATTTTAGTAAGGCTTTGCAAGAGTGTATTAAATTTAAGCATTATTTTTTAAATGATATTTATCCTTTTGAAAGTCCTTGCAAGTTTGATGAATTTGGCGTTTTTGATATGAATGAACTTAAAAATCATCATTTTTATACGAAAAAATTTGATCTTATAGCTTCAAATGCTTGTATGCAGTGGCTCAAGATAGATGAGCTTTTAGAAAATCTTGCAAATATGTTAAATAAAAATGGGATTTTGCTTTTTTCTACTTTTGGAAAAAAAAATTTCACTCAAATAAAGCAAAGCACCAATTTATCACTTGAATATTTAACTTTAGAGCAAATGGCACAAAAGCTTTCTAAAAATTTTAAGATCATAAAGGCAAAAGAAGAGTTAAAAGAGCTAAAATTTGATGATACTTTAGGGCTTTTTAGGCATTTGAAATTAAGCGGGGTAAATGCTTTGAGTGAAAAATTTTTCATAAGCAAGGCATTTTTAAAAAACTATGAAAAAGAATTTCAAAATACCTTGACTTATCATCCTTTATTTTTTATGTGTCAAGTTTATTAAATTTGATAGATATTTTTTTGCTAATTCTTCTCTTAGATAAAGCTTGTTAAAATCACTTATATCCATACATAAAGCAAAAGCATAAATTTGATGAGTTTTTTTATCTTTTATAAAACCTACGATTTGTCCGTATTTTTCTTTACCCCAGCCTGTTTTTGCAAAAAGCTCATAATGGCTATTTTCACTAAGTTTTATTATATTTATAATTTCTTTTTGTATATTTTTAGGATAATCTAGTGCTAAATTTGCAAGTTTAAAAAGTAAAGTAGATTGTTCTTTAGGACTAATTTGCAAAGAATCATCAAGCCAAAATTCATCGATTGTACTTATTTTTTGGTTGCCATAGTTGAGTTTATTTAGGTTTTTTTGCATTTTTTCCAAGCTTATTTTTCTAGCTAGTTCTTTATAAGCAGGAACTTGGGATCTATGCATAGCTAGGGCTAAGTTTGCATCGTTTTTCCAAGAGGGTAAAAATACTTTTTCGCCTTTGTAATGATAAAAAATCTCATTAGTATTTTTCACAACGCTTTCATTCAGTGCGATTAGGGCATTGAAAATTTTAAAAGTAGAGGCAGGTAAAATGCGTTTGTTTGCTTTTGTAAAATCATTACTATAATAATCCTTGCCATCATAAGCTATAAAAACTCCACTTTCATTGTAATCTTTAAAAAGATTTTCTAAATTTTCATTTGCCAAAACAAAAGAACAAAAAAGGCTAAAAAGCAAAAGTATTTTTTTCAATTTATTTCCTTTTTCATTAAAAAATTTTTTAATTCTTGTTGATCTCTTATAGCAATGTTTTCTTTGATGATTTTAAATCCTGCTCTTAAAAAGAAATTTTTAGCGCTAAGACTAGCAAAAGTATAAATTTCACTATAAGGGTAGTTTTTAAGAGCAAATTCTAATAAAGCTTTGCCATAACCTTGATGAGCATAGTTTCCATGAGTAAAGCAAAGATCGAGAGTTTTTTCTTCTAAATTTATACTTATAAAAGATATGATTTGACTTTTTTCTTCATAAACAAAGCCTAGTTGATTTTGAAATTTTTCTTCCCAAGCTTTTTGGTCTATATTAATCCATGCATGAATTTGTTCTTTTGTGTAATCATTTTTACAAAGAGTGGAAACGCTTTGCTTAAAAAGCTTGATACAAGAAGTTAAGTCTTTTATATCAAGATTTCTTATCAAGCACTTTCCTTAAAGCCAAAGAAGCTAAAGCAAGTCCAAAAGAGGCTGTCACACCCATAAATGAGCCAAGATCTTTACAATGAGCTTCTTCATCTGAAAATACCACATCAAAATCCCCTTTAAATCCTGATTTTCTAAGCTCATAACGGAATTTTTTAGCTAAAGCATCGCCGTGTGTTTTAAATATGCTTGTCGTTTTAATACGCGTTGGATCAAGCTTTCTAGCTCCACCGGTTGATGAGATAAAAATTTGCTTTTTCAAATCAACCAAATTAGCCAAAGCAACCTTAGCAGGTATATCATCAATCGCATCAATGATTAAATCAAACTCGCTTAGATCAAAACTTTTTAAAAACTCATCATCGATTTTACTAACTACACCTTTGGCATTGTAAATGCGTTCAAAAACCTTAGCTTTTTCTACGCCTATATTTTCGCTATGAAGTTGGCGGTTTTGATTAGTAGTTTCAAATTTATCCGCATCAATTAATGTTAGATTGCTAAAGCCACTTCTAAAAAGCGCATCAACGCAAATTCCACCAACTCCACCAAGTCCGCAAACTAAAACTTTGGTATTTTGAAATTTAATAAAATTTTCTTCATTAACAAGCCATTTTATGCGCGTGTATCTATCCATTTTTCATCCATTTTTTGAGATTTTTCATTTGTTTATAAGCTGTTAGATCAAGCATTATAGGGGTTATTGTGGCATAGCCTTGTTTTAAAAGTGCTATGTCTGAGTCTTTTTCATTTTCATGATCAAGATTAGCAGCAGCTAGCCAGTAGTATTCTACGCCTCTTGGATTTGTATTTGAATGTGCTTCATAACTATAAATTCTTTTACCTGCTTTGCAAATTTTTAAGCCTTGAAAGGCTGTTTTGCTAGAAGGAAAGTTGATATTTAAAAATTCTTTTTTATCTAAAGGAAAGCCCTTTTCAAAGATATTTTTGACTATTTTTTTAGTAAGTTTTAAAGCAAGTTTATAATCAAGCTCTTTTTGATTATCTTTGTAAAATTGTGATAAAGCAATGGCAGGAATTCCATGAAGCACAGCTTCCATAGCACCTGCGCAAGTTCCTGAGTAGGTTATATCCTCGCCTACATTAGCACCTTTGTTAATCCCACTTATGACAAGATCAGGCAAACGCTTTTTATATAAAGCATGCAAAGCAAGATAAACACAATCTGCAGGCGTGCCATCATCAAGTTTATAAAATCTTTTGCCAACCTTGTGAAATCTTAAAGGTTTGGTTAGTGTTATGGAGTGCGAGCATGCTGATTTTTCACTAGCAGGAGCTACTATGGTAATTTTAGCTTTAAAATGCTTTCTTAGCATTTTAATAAGCTTTTTTAAGCCTTCGCTTTCATAGCCATCATCGTTTGTTATTAAAATTTCTTTCATATTTTTTCCTTTTTTTAAATTTTAACACAAGTAATACAATATTTTTTATTGCTAAATTGTTTTTTCATTTTTTAAATATTAAAATTATAGTTTTGATTAATTTTTTTAAAGGAAAGAATGATGTCAAAACTTTTACTTTTTAGCGCTTCTGGTTATAAAGATAGTGCGTATTTAAGTCATACTAGAGAATTTATAGATGATTTTTTAAAAGAAAATTCTATGGTAGATGAAGAAATTCTTTTTATACCTTATGCAGGAGTTAGAAGAACTTATGATGCTTATGAAGCTAGGGTAAAAGAAGGTTTGAAAAAAGATAATATCAAATCATTACACCATTTTGAAAATTTAAAAGAAGCGATTTTAAATGCAAAGGTTTTTTTAGTAGGCGGTGGCAATAGCTTTATGCTTTTGCATAAATTATATGAAAATGATTTACTTGAAGTTTTAAAAGAGCGTATTGAAAAAGGGGCTTGTTATATAGGTTGGAGTGCAGGCTCAAACATAGCAGGGCTTAGCATAAAAACAACTAATGATATGCCTATTGTTATGCCAAAAAGTTTTGATAGTTTAGGGGTTTTTCCTTATCAAATCAACCCGCATTTTATTAGCGGGAAAATTCCTGGCCATAATGGAGAAAGTAGAGAAGAGCGCTTGGAGGAATTTTTGATAACTAATCCAAAAGACATTGTTTATGCTATACCGGAGGGTTCTGCATTAAAAATACAAGATGATAACTTAAAAATTATAGGTCATCATGATGTGTTAAAGCTAAGTTGTCCTTTTAATGTGGAATATTTAAAAGTCAATCAAACAACTAAAATCTAAAGGAGAAAAATGCAAACTTTTTATCTTTTAGCTGCGATTTTTGGTATTGTAGCTGTGGTTTATTTGCTTATTAAAAAAGTAGAAACAAAAACAGCTTTAATTAGTGTTGGTTTTATTTTGTGCTTGATTTCACTTAAGCCTATTGAAGCTTTGAGTGCTTTTACGCATGCTATGGTGCAACCTGCCTTGATTAAGGCAATTTGTGCGAGTATGGGCTTTGCTTTTGTGATGAAAGTGACTAAGTGTGATAAGCATTTGGTTAAATTACTTACAACACCTTTGAAAAATGTAGGATTTTTCTTAATCCCACTTGCTTTTATGGTGACTTTTTTTATTGCTATTGCCATACCTTCAGCAGCAGGATGTGCAGCTGCAGTTGGTGCGACTTTGATACCGCTTTTAATGGCTTCGGGTATAAAGCCTGCCATGGCAGCAGCAACAGTGCTTTGTGGAACTATAGGAGGAATTTTAAGTCCAGGTGTATCACATACTGCTTTGATTTCTGAAATTTCAGGGAAAAATATACAAGAAATTGTTTTAACTCAAACTCCAAATGCATTAACAGCAGGGGTGATAGTGATGATTTCTTTGATGATTATGGCGGTGGTTTTTAAAGATTATCAAAAAGGACAAGTTTTTGAAGTGGCAAATCAAAACAAGACTGAAGATAATATTGAAAAAGTAAATGTATTTTATGCACTTATGCCTTTAGTGCCTTTAATTGTGCTAATTATAGGTGCAAGTCCTTTAAATGATTATGAGTTTTTAACATGGACAAAACAAGTTGGAGTTGCCGAAGCTATGCTTTTAGGGGCGATTATAGCTTTAGTAGTAACTATGAGTAAGCCTGATAGTATTTTTAAAGAGTTTTTCAATGGTATGGGAAAATCTTATGCAGAGATTATAGGGATTATCATAGCTGCTAGTGTTTTTGTTGCGGGTTTAAAAGCATGCGGGGTGATTGATATCATCATAGAATGGCTTAAAAATGAACAACATTATGTGCGTTTTGGTGGAACTTTTATACCATTTTTAATGGCTATGGTTACAGGTAGTGGTGATGCTGCTGCTATGGCATTTAACAAGGCTGTAACTATTCATGCTCAAGATCTTGGTTTTGATCAAGTTAAACTTGGTACTGCAGTGGCAATGTCAGCAGTGCTTGGAAGATACCTTTCGCCTATTTTGGGAGCTTGTATTATCGTTTCAGCTATAGCAGGGGTTAGTCCTTTAGAAATTGTTAAAAGAACTGCTTTAGGATGTGTTATTTCAGTAGTTGTAATTGCTTTTGTGCTATTATAAATTTAAGCCTTTTAAGGCTTAAATTTATTTTGCAGCTAGGATGATGATTTCTTGTATAACTTTGCTTGCTGCTTTTAAAGATTTAATAGGTAAATACTCATAAATAGAATGAAAATTATGCGCTCCGGTAAAGATATTTGGACAAGGCAAGCCTTTTTCTGAAAGCACCGCTCCATCATATCCTCCACGCATAGGAATGATTTTAGTTTTGATATTTAAATTTTCATAAGCTTGTAAAGCAAGTTTAATAGGCAAAGAATCAGTTGTTTTTAGACTATTAAAGACATTTTTATAACGATCATTGAGCTTAATATTAATTCTTTCTTCTCCGTATAGCTTTTTAAAACTATCACTTAAATCTTGCAAAAATTGCATTCTTTGTTTGTATTTTTCATCATCAAATTCTCTAACATCTATTTTTAAAATAGTTTTAGCACTATTTCCTTTAAGTTCTTTAACCCAAAAATATCCTTCTTTATTTTCTGTATATTCAGGTGCTTCGCCATTTGGAAGCATAGAGATAAATTTATGTGCTAAAAGTAAAGAATTTACTAATTTTCCTTTGGCACTCATAGGATGAGCAGACTTTCCTGTAAATTCTACTTCACAATCTCCTGCATTCCAATTTTCATAAATAAACTCTCCTATCTCGCAACAATCTAAACAATACCCAAAATCAGCATTAATCTCCTTTATATTAAAAGCTTTTGCTCCTCTTAAACCCTGCTCTTCATCAGGTAAAAAGCAAGCATAAATATCACCATGTTTAATATCAGGATTTTTTACAAAAAACTCAAGCATATCCATAATAGCTGCAATGGCTGCTTTATCATCAGCTCCAAGTAAACTTGTGCCATCAGTGTGAATGATATCGTCTCCTATGTAGTTTTTAAGTTCTTTAAATTCGCTTTCTTTTAGATAAAGATCTAAGTTTTTATTTAAGCATATATCTCCACCTTGATATTTAGTAATTTGTGCTTTGGTATCATTAGTTTGCTCCATACTTGTGTCTAAATGTGCGAAAAAGGCTATTTTTGGGGCATTTGGAGTATTGGCTGGTAAAAGGGCTGTGGTAATAGTATTTTCTCTTCTTTTTATATCTTTTAAACCTAACTCTTGTAATTCTTTTTCGAGTAATTTTGCAAGTTCCATTTGATTAGGGCTTGATGGCATAATGCCTTTAGCGCCATTTTCTCTACTTGTAGTGGTGTTAATCTTGGTGTAGTTTATAAATCTTTGAACAATATCCATAATTTTTCCTTTTGTATTAAAAATTAATAAATTATAACAATTCATTTTTTAAATATTTTATAAAATTAATAATATTTTATTAAATGATATTTTTTATCAAAATTATTTAAAAATTATGTTAATATATTTATATTTTAAGATTTAAAAATTAAGGATGGAAGTATGCAAAAAATTAATTTTATAATGATGTTTAGCATATTTATGCTGTTTTTTACGGCATGTTCTTCTAAGGGGCAACTTAATCCTTTAGGGCGTTCTTTTGGTGCTATAAATGATAGTGATCCTTTAAAAATAGGTAAAAATCCAATACCACCTGTAAAACAAAAAAATCCAACTTTGGTTGATGGTTCTGATTTGGTTCCTCAGGTTCCATTGCAACCACCTTTGATTAAAACAAATACTTTTAAAGGTGATAATGCTTTAAAAGGTCCCTTGCCAAGACTAAAAAGCGAAAAACAATTTAATGATGTAGCCGTTTTTGAAAACAGAGGTTTTCCGAGTGATTTTGTAACCATTATGAATCCAAATGGAGCAGCTTTAACTGTATGGGCTTTGGCACCTGGAAATTGGATTTGGGGTTATAGTTTATATAATAGCAAACCATTTGGCGATGCTAGAGTTTGGCAGTTGATAGAATTTCCTAATGATATGGTTGTGATTAAGAATGTTAAAACAAATACTTGTTTAAATGCGTATGGAAATGGAATAGTGCATTATCCTTGTGATCAAAGTAATCATGCACAATTTTGGAAATTATTTCCTATGAGTAATGGAGCTTATCAAATACAAAATTTTGCCACACAAAAATGTATACAAACGCCGATTTCTAATGTAATGAAAGATTTTAGTTTTAGTTTTTTTAATATTTATTTGACAAATTGTTTAAAATCTGGAGAAAGAAATTTGGATAGACAATGGTATATAACGGTACCTACTTTTACAGCTAAAAGACCTTATAGATAGGAGTTAATATGAAGAAAATATTATTTTTAGTTTTTATTGTCAAATTAGCTTTTGGAGCTTTAGAAAATTATAATGCTGGAACTTGGAATTTACAAGGTTCTTCAGCTGCTACTGAAAGCAAATGGAATATAAGCATTAGACAGTTAATAAGCGGTGATAATCCTTTGGATATTTTAGCTGTTCAAGAAGCAGGGGTTTTACCGACTACTGCAGTTATGACTCCAAGACAAGTTCAGCCTGTGGGAGTGGGAATTCCCATACACGAGTATGAATGGAATTTAGGGACTTTATCTCGGCCAAATAATGTTTTTATATATTATTCAAGAGTGGATGTTGGTGCAAATCGTGTAAATATGGCAATAGTTAGCAGAATTAGAGCTGATGAGGTTATAGTATTGCCACCACCAACTGTTGTATCTCGTCCTATAATAGGAATTCGTATAGGGAATGATGTATTTTTTAGTGTACATGCTTTAGCAAGAACTGGTAACGATGCTGGTGCTATAGTAAATGCAGTTGATATGCATTTTAGAAATATGCCACAAATTAACTGGATGATTATGGGTGATTTCAATAGAACTCCTAGCGATTTAGTTTCTATATTAGATACTGGAGTAAGATCGCGTATAAATATAGTATCACCTCCATCTTTTACGCAAACAAGTGCACAAAGAGTTATAGATTATGCCGTTACTGGAAATTCAGATACAACAAGACTTTACAATCCTCCTGCAATACTTGCAGTTTTAGCTTTAGCTGGTCTTCGAACTTTTTTAGCATCTGATCATTTTCCGGTAAATTTTAGAAGATTTTAGGAGATTATTGTGAAAAAATTATTAATTACATTTTTTGCGTTATTAAATATTTCATATGCTATAGATCCTTCTCAAGGAGATTTGCCTGACTTTACCCCTATGTTTGCTATAAGATCTTTAGAAACTGGAATTTCTTTAAGCCCTTTTAGAGAGACTTCTTCTAAATTAGAAGATCAAAATTGGATTTTAAAAGAAATAATTTTAAGTGATGATTTAAAAAAGAAGGATGAGTTGGCAGAAGATTTACCTTTTGGGTATGTTCAGTTTATACACCCAAGTGATGATGATCTTTGTTTGGCTATTTTAGAAAGTGGTTTTTTTGGTACTAAATCTTGCTCAAGTGACCTAAATGACGCTAAATTAGAAACTGTTTTTTCTATAATGCCAACTACAACTCCTGCTGTTCAAATTAGATCTTTGGTTGAAGGTGGTAGAGAGTGTATGGTAACATTTTTCAATCCAAATGTTCCCATAGAAAATCGTTTTGGCATACAACCTTGTACTTTAGATCCAGCATTATTTGTAGATTTAAATGAGCTAATGTTTTTTACTCCAGCAATAGTAGAAGCAACTCCGCTTTATTAACTTGTTTACTAATTAGACAAGTTAATTTTTGTATTTGTTGTAGCGGATTAATTTTTAAATCGTATAATTTCACTCTTAATTTAATTTTAGGAGAAATAATGAAAAAAATTCTTAGCTTATTTGGTGCTTGTGCAATTTTTGTTAGTTTAGCAAATGCAGATATTAATCTTTATGGACCAGGTGGCCCGCATACTGCTTTAAAAGATGCAGCATCTAAATATAGCGAAAAAACAGGAGTGAAAATTAATGTAAATTTTGGACCACAAGCTACTTGGTTTGAAAAAGCTAAAAAAGACGCGGATATTTTATTTGGTGCTTCAGATCAATCTGCATTAGCAATAGCTAGTGATTTTGAAAAAGATTTTGATGTAAATAAAATCAAACCTTTATATTTTAGAGAAGCAATTATTTTAACTCAAAAAGGAAATCCTTTAAAGATTAAAGGTTTAAAAGATTTAGCTGATAAAAAAGTAAGAATTGTTGTGCCAGAGGGTGCTGGAAAAAGCAATACTTCAGGAACGGGTGTTTGGGAAGATATGATAGGAAGAACTAAAAATATCCAGACTATTGCTAATTTTAGATCAAATATTGTTGCATTTACTCCAAATAGTGGTAGTGCTAGAAAACTTTTTGCTGAAAATAAAGCCGATGCTTGGATAACTTGGATTGATTGGTCAAAAAGCAATCCAGATATAGGAACAGCAGTAGCTATTGAAAAAGATTTAGTAGTATATAGAACCTTAAATGTAGTTGCCAAAGAAAATTCAAGTAAAGAAGTACAAGATTTTATAAATTATCTAAGCAGTGATGAAGTAAAAGAAATTTTTGCAAAATATGGTTGGAGAAAATAATTCTATAAACATGCTAAGTTAAGCATGTTTATTTTCTTATACTTTAATATTCAAAATTAAATTTAAACAATATAAAATCTTTTGGAAAATATATGAAAACCTTTTTAATTTGTGCCTTAGAGCCTTCAGCAAATTTGCATTTAAAAGAAGTTTTAAAAGCTTATAAAAATAAGTATAAAGAATTTGATTTAGTGGGAATTTATGATGAGAATTTATGTGAAGAATTTAGTCTAAATTCCAAGCCACTTTATAGCTCACATGAGTTTAGCGCTATGGGTTTTATAGAAGTTCTGCCTCTCATTTTAAAAGCTAAAAGAGCTATAAAAAAGCTAGTAAATTTAAGTCTTACTCAAAAGATTGATGCGATTTTATGTATAGATTCTCCTGCTTTTAACATACCTTTTGCAAAGGCTTTAAAAAAAGCAAATTCCAAAGTAAAAAGAATTTATTATATTTTACCTCAAGTTTGGGCATGGAAAAAAGGTCGCATACCTATCATAGAAAGCCATTTTGATGTGCTAGCTTCTATCTTGCCTTTTGATAGTGAGTTTTTTGGTAAAAGTACTTATGTAGGTCATCCGCTTTTAGATGAGATAAAAGAGTTTAAAAACCAAGAAGATATAAAAAATATACTTTCAAAAAGTGATGATGAAAAAGCAATCGCTTTCTTACCAGGCTCAAGAAAAAGTGAAATAAAGCGTTTAATGCCTATTTTTAGAGAATTAAGCACTAAATTTAAAGGTAAAAAAATCCTTTGTATACCTGAGTTTAATTTAAAAAGACTAGAAATTTACGGGGATGTGAGTAATTTTGAAATTCAAACTAATACCCCAAAAGTGCTAAAAAATGCTGATTTTGCTTTTATTTGTAGTGGTACAGCTACGCTTGAAGCAGCTTTAGTTGGCACGCCTTTTGTGCTTGCTTATAAGGCTAAAGCTATCGATGTATTTATCGCAAGATGTTTTGTAAAGCTAAAGCACATAGGTCTTGCAAATATTTTTTTAGATTTTGCTGGAAAAAGCGAGCTTAATCCTGAATTTTTACAAGAGCAAGTGAGTGTGGAAAATTTATATCAAGCTTATCTTAAATACGATTATAAGGCATTTTTTGATAAAGTAGATTTTTTAAAAGAATATTTACAATTTGCAAGTGCAAAAAATTTAGCTAAAATACTTTATGAAATCAAATAAGGATAAATCATGCAAAAAGAACCTATGAGTAAATATGGCTATGAGAAATTAGAAAAAGAATTAGAACATTTAAAAAAAGTTGAACGCCCAAAAGTAGTAGAAGAAATAGACATAGCAAGAAGTCATGGAGACTTAAAAGAAAATGCAGAATATCACGCAGCTAGAGAAAAACAAGCTTTTATAGAAGGTAAAATAGCTGAACTTGGGGATTTGATCTCAAGAGCACAAATCATCGATCCATCTTCTTATGAGCATGATAGTGTGAAATTTGGCTCAACTGTTGTGGTAGAAGATTTAGAAAGTGAGAAGCAAAGCACTTATACTTTGGTAGGAGTAAATGAGGGAAATTTAGAAAAAGGTTATATTTCCATTAGCTCACCTATTGCTAAAGCAATGCTTGGTAAAAAAGAAGGCGATGATTTTAAAGTGCGTTTGCCAAAAGGCGAGAGTGAATTTGAAATCATTTCTATAGAATACAAAGCTTTGGAATTTTAGTTTTTGCAAAAAATAACTATAAAAGAAAATGCTATTTTTATTGCTGATGCACATGAAAATGAAAATAGGCGTGGTTTTTGGGAGTTTCTTCAAGCCTTAAAAGATGAAAAAATTCAAACTCCACAGCTTTTTTTAATGGGCGATATTTTTGATCTTTTAATTTATGAAGTAAAAGCTACTCATGATTTTGCAAAAGCTTATGTAGACTTGCTTGAAGAGCTTGCTGATAAGATTGAAGTCATTTATTTAGAAGGTAATCATGATTTTAATTTGACTAAATTTTTTAAAAAAGTGAAGGTTTTTAGTATAAAACAACAGCCCTTGCTTTGCGAATTTCAAGATAAAACCTTAGTAAAATTAGCCCATGGGGATATTTTTTTAAAACCTTTTTTGCAGTTTTGCTTAAAAAGTTTGAGAAATCATTATTTGCTGCTTTTTTTAAATTTTTTAAATATTATTAGTAAAGAAAAAATAACCCAAAAAATTCTAAAAAATCAAAATAAAAAACAACTTATTAGAAAAATTCCTCATTTTTCCACCTTGGTAAAAGAGCGTTTAAAGTACTATAATATAGGCTTTGTAATAGAAGGCCATTATCATCAAGATGTATTTTTAAAAAATAAAGATATAAAATATTTAAATTTGGCTACTTTTGCATACAAGGAAAGTTTTTTTATAGTAAAATATGAGTCAGAAATCAGATTTCACAAAATAGAACTTAAGGAGGCATAATGTTTGATGAGAATGTCGTTAAAACAGGTTCAAATGAAATGGAACTTGTTGATTTTCGCATCTTTAAGCAAGGCCAGGATAAAGTCTATGAGGGAATTTATGGCGTAAATGTTTCTAAAGTTAGAGAAATTATTAAAATTCCTTTTTTGACTGAAATTCCAGGGGTTCCTGAATATGTTGAGGGTATCTTTGATCTTCGCGGGGTTGTAATTCCTGTAATCAACCTAGCAAAATGGATGCAAATTCAAGAGCCAGAAATGACAAATATAAAACCTAGGGTTATCATTACTGAATTTAGTAATGTATTGATTGGTTTTATAGTGCATGAAGCAAAAAGAATTCGTCGAATTAATTGGAAAAATATAGAGCCAGCTACTTTTGCAACGAGCGCAGGTAGTTTGGATAAGAGTAAAATTACTGGTGTGACAAAAATTGAAGGTGATGAGGTTTTGCTTATCTTAGACTTAGAAAGCATAGTGCAAGAGCTTGGAATTTATACTCCACAAACTGATATTGAAGATGATAAAATCCAAAAAATTGAAGGTATGGCTTTAGCGCTTGATGATAGTTCTACAGCAAGAAAACTTGTTAAAGATTTACTTAACAAGATAGGCTTAAAAGTCGTGGAAGCTAAAGATGGTGTTGAAGGTTTGCAAAAGCTAGAAGAGCTTCATAATACTTATGGGGCAGATTTATATAAACATTTGAAAATTATTGTTAGTGATGTTGAAATGCCTCAAATGGATGGTTTCCACTTTGCAGCTAAAGTAAGAGAAGATGAGAGATTTAAAAATATTCCTATTGTGTTTAACTCCTCTTTATCAAACGAGTTTATGAGTGACAAAGGTGTTAAAGAAGCGGGTGGAGAAGGATATTTGGTTAAATTTAACGCAAGCGATTTCTTTGCTGAAATTTCTCGTGTTATTAAAAAACATGAAAAAGGTGAGGAGTAAAAATGGAAGATATTCAAGAAATACTTGAGGATTTTTTAGTTGAAGCCTTTGAATTAGTCGAGCAAATTGACCATGATTTGGTTGAATTAGAAGCAAATCCTGAAGACTTAGAACTACTAAATAGAATTTTCCGTGTCGCACATACTGTTAAAGGTTCATCAAGTTTTTTAAATTTTGATGTTCTAACAAAACTTACTCATCATATGGAAGATGTTTTAAACAAAGCAAGACATAATGAGCTTAAGATTACTCCTGAAGTAATGGATGTAGTTTTAGAGTCTATTGATATGATGAAAACCTTGTTAAATTCTATTAGGGATAATGGAAATGATACAGCAATAGGACTTGATATAGCTCCAATTTGCGCAAGATTAACTGCTATTTCAGAAGGTGAAAGCTTAGAGTCTGTTGCACCGGCTAAAGCTGAAGAGCCTGAAGAAGAATCAAAAGAAGAATCAAAAGCTGAAGAGCCTGAAGTTGATGTTAATAAGCTTAGTGATGATGAGGTTGAAGCTGAAATTGAAAGACTTTTAAAAGTAAGAAAAGCTGAAGATCAAGCAAGACGTGCCGAAAAGAAAAAAACACAAGAAACTAATCCAGCTCCGAGTAAACAAGCTGCTCAAGCGCAAAATACAACTGCAGAGAAAAAAGTTCCTGCAGCAGGTGGTGGAAGTAGTGGTGCGAATATGGATCAAACCATTAGGGTTGAGGTTAAAAGACTTGATCATTTGATGAATTTAATTGGTGAGTTGGTGCTAGGCAAAAACCGCTTATTAAAAATTTATGATGATGTTGAGGAAAGATATGATGGAGAAAAATTCTTAGAAGAATTAAATCAAGTTGTATCTCAACTTAGTATTGTTACCACAGATATTCAATTAGCAGTTATGAAAACAAGAATGCAACCTATTGCAAAAGTATTCAATAAATTCCCAAGAGTTGTTCGAGATTTAGGTCGTGAGCTTGGCAAGCAAATGGAACTTGAAATTTCAGGGGAAGAAACTGAACTAGATAAGTCTATTGTTGAAGAAATTGGTGATCCTATTATGCATATGATTAGAAACTCGTGTGATCATGGTATAGAAGATCCAGCAACACGTGTGGCTAATGGTAAACCAGAAAAAGGAACAGTTAATCTTAAAGCATATAATGAAGGAAATCATATTGTAGTAGAGATTGCTGATGATGGTAAAGGTTTGGATGCTGATGTGTTAAAAGCAAAAGCTATGGAGAAAAATCTAATCACAGAACGTGAAGCTGACCAAATGAGTGATAAAGAAGCGTTTGCATTGATTTTCAAACCAGGTTTTTCAACTGCGAAAAAAATTACCAATGTTTCAGGACGTGGTGTTGGAATGGATGTTGTTAAAACCAATATTGAAAAATTGAACGGTGTGATTGAAATTGACAGTGAGCTTGGGAAAGGCACTGTGATGAAGCTTAAAATCCCACTTACTTTGGCAATTATTCAATCATTACTTGTAGGTACGCAAGAAGAATTTTATGCTATTCCGCTTGCAAGTGTTCTTGAAACAGTTAGAGTGCCAATTGATGATATTTACACTATTGAAGGTAAAAATGTATTACGCTTAAGAGATGAAGTTTTATCTTTGGTAAGACTTTCAGATGTATTTGGTGTAAAACAAGTGCTTGAAAATACCGATCAAACTTATGTGGTTGTTATTGGTGTAGCAGAAAGCAAACTTGGTATTATAGTAGATACTTTAGTAGGTCAAGAAGAGATTGTTATTAAATCTATGGGTGAATATTTACAAAACATTCAAGGTATAGCAGGAGCAACTATTCGTGGTGATGGTAGAGTTACATTGATCATTGACGTTGCTGCTATGATGGATATAGCTAAAGAAATCAAAGTGGATATCAAAGCACAAATTGAATCACAATCTAAAAAAAGTACAAAAGAGAAGCCAAGTGATTATACAGTGCTTATAGTAGATGATTCTAAAATGGATAGGAATATAATGCAAAAATCATTAGAACCACTAGGTGTGAGTATTGTAGAAGCAACTAATGGCGTAGAAGCTTTAAATACAATCAAATCAGGTGAACATGATATTGATGCAGTATTAATTGATATTGAAATGCCAAGAATGGATGGTTATACCTTAGCAGGTGAAATTAGAAAATATTCTAAATATAAAAACCTTCCACTTGTTGCAGTTACTTCAAGAACTAGTAAATCAGACCGCTTAAGAGGTGTGGAAGTAGGAATGACTGAGTATATTACTAAGCCTTACTCTCCAGAGTACTTAGAAAATGTAGTTAGAAAAAATTTAAAACTAGGATAAGAAGATGAATGATAAATTAAGCCAGGTTTTGCAAAAACAACAAGCACAAATTGCAGAACCTGATGTAGATAAAGAAGAGGATATTATTCAGCTTGTTGGTTTTGTTGTGGGAGATGAGGAATATGCTATTCCAATTCTTAATATCCAAGAAATTATTAAGCCTATAGAATATACTAGGGTTCCAAGTGTGCCTGATTATGTTTTAGGTGTGTTTAATATGAGGGGTAATGTTATGCCTTTGATTGATCTTGCAAAAAGATTCAATCAAGGTAGCTCTAAGATGACTCCTCAAACTAGATATATTGTTTTAAAAGGTATAGCAAATGGTAATCAAGCTCCTGCAGGCAATGCGGGTTTTGTGATAGATAGACTAACAGAAGCTATCAAAATTCATAGAAGCAGAATTGATCCGCCGCCTGAAACTTTACTAAAAGAAAAAGGTATGATTTTTGGTATAGGTAAAAGAGAGGAAAATATCTTGACTATATTAAAAGCTGAAGCATTATTAAAGCGTGAATTTTAATGATAAAGCTTTGTGCCTTTGATTTTGACTCTACGCTAATGGATGGAGAAACCATTGATATTTTAGCGCAAGAGTATAATGTTGGTGATGCTGTAAAAGCAATCACCAACAAAGCAATGAATGGTGAACTTGATTTTTTCGAAAGTTTAAGTGCTAGAGTAGCTTTGCTTAAAGGTATGCCTATTGAGCAAGTGAAAAAATGTTGTGAAAATTTACCTTTAATGAGTGGCGCTAAAGAATTGTGTGAATATTTAAAAAGCAAAAATGTAAAAATAATTGTTTTTAGCGGTGGATTTCATGAAGGAATTGACTTAATACAAGATAAACTTCATTTTGATTTTGGTTTTGCTAACTTTTTACATAGTAAAAATGGTGTTTTAACAGGAAAAGTTGGTGGAGAAATTATGTTTAATAACTCAAAAGGCATTATACTACAAAGACTTAAGAAATTTTTAAATTTAAAAACAGAAGAAATTATGTGTGTAGGCGATGGAGCTAATGATATTTCTATGTTTAAAGAATGTGGATTAAAAATAGCTTTTTGTGCCAAAGAAATTTTAAGATCTCATGCAGATATTTGTATAGATAAAAAAGATTTAAAAGAAATAATAAAGGTAATATAATGAAAAAATTTTCACTATGGTGTGATTTTATAGAAAATGAATTTTTAGATCATGAATTTTTAGATTTAATTTACTCAAAAACAATTAACGGTGCTACTTCAAATCCTGCTATTTTTAAAAATGCGATTTTAAACTCAGCTATTTATAAAGAAAAAATCAAAAAATCAAATCTTAAAGATAAAAAAGCTTTGTATGAGTATCTTGCGGTAGAAGATATAATTAAGGCTGCAGATAAATTAGCTATTAATTACTATGAAAATAATGATGGTTTTATTAGCATTGAAATTGACCCAAGATTAAAAGATAATACTAGTTTGTCTTTGGCTGAAGCAAAAAGGTTGTACACGCAGATTGCAAAAGAAAATGTGATGATGAAAATTCCTGCTACAGAAGCTTCTTATGAAGTAATGCAAGAATTGATGAAAAATGGCATTAGTGTCAATGCGACTTTGATTTTTGATTTTGAGCAAACTAAAAAATGCTTTGAAGCTTTAAATTTAGGTTTAAAAGAATTTAGAAAAAACAATATTGTGGGCAAAAAAGAACCGCAAGCTGTTATTAGTATTTTTGTAAGTCGTTTTGATAAATTATTAAATAATCAAGTTTTAGATAAAAATTATATAGGAATTCTCACTGCAACTAAGGCTTATAATTATATCATTAAACAAAATGAAGCAAATATTAGAGCTTTATTTGCAAGCACGGGTGTTAAAGATGATAATTTAGAGAAAGATTATTATATTAAAGAATTACTCTATGATAAAGCTGTTAATACTGCACCACTGGATGCTATCAAAGCTTTTAAGGGTAAGCAAGTTGTATTTAAAGAGCCTTTAAAAGATGAGTGTATAGAGAAAAAATTGAATGCAAATATTTCAAAAGATGCTTTAAGTAAAGCTTGTAAAGATTTACTTGATGATGGTTTAGAGCAATTTTGTATAGCTTATGAAGATATTTTAAAATCCTTATAATGTGGCTTAATCTCAAATGAGATTAAGCACTAATACTTGCTAAAGTTGGTCTTTTTAGTGAAAAAACATTAGATGGAGATCTTCTACCGCAATTTGGACATCTAGCTATTGTTTTCCATAAATTTTCTTTTATATATTCTGAAGGTTTCCCAAATCTTTTTTCATATAAAACGCATGTTTCCTCCCAAGATTTATTAAGATTTTTGAAATCCTCCTCGCCTCTCATTCCAAAATAAGGAAAATGATGCAAGAAATAGCCAAAAAGATTTTCACAATCTTGAGCATATTTTAATGTATCTAAAATATGATAATGCCAAAATTTATCAACATCAGCTGGTGGTACTATTGAGGCATCTTTATTTTCTTGACACAAAAGAAGAAATTTCCTATATTCAGTTTCAATAAATTTAGTGTATTCTAAACTCCACCCTAACCCTTCATTTTTGTCAATTATTTTTACTATAATTGGTTCTAAATCCAATTCTTTTAATAGTATTGTAGACATATTATTCCTTTTATTTTTAATTATAGTTTAATAACACTTAGTGTTATAAACGATTGTAAAAAAATTATATAAAAACTAGACTTATAAATAAATAAAGTGTTATAAGGCTTGGTTATATGAAGCAAGATATATCTGATAAACATAGAGAAATAGGTAAAAGAGTTGCAAAAATAAGAAAAGAAAAAGGAATTTCTCAACTAGAATTATCATTATTATTAGGACATAAAAGCGTTTCTATAGTTGCAAGCGCAGAAAGGCATTATAGAGGTGCTCACTTTAACTTAAATCATTTATTTCAAATGGCTGAGATTTTTGAAATAGATATCTGTGATTTTTTTAAATGAATTTATACTTTACTAAGCCATAAATTGATATCATTAAATTTCTATTTTAGAAAAAAGGGAAAAAATGTTAGAAGGTATCGTTAGAGAGAGTATCGGTAGAAAAGCTGCTAAAGCTTTAAAAAGAGATGGTTATCTAATCGCAAACATCTACGGAAAAGGATTAGAAAATATCAATGCTGCTTTTAAAGTAAATGAATTTATTAAAGAAGTACGCAAAAAAACTACTTTAGCTTTTGATGTAAAAGTTGGAGATAAAGTATTAAATGTTGTGGTAGTTGATTATCAAAAAGATCCTGTAACTGCAGAATTAAAACACGTAGATTTAAAAGTAGCACAAAAAGGTGTTATTTCTAAATATATGGTTCCTGTAAAAATCGTAGGAACAGCTATGGGTCTTAAAAACAAAGGTGTTTTAATTCAATCAAAAAGAAGATTGAAAGTAAAATGTGCAGCTGAAAACTTACCAAATTATTTTGAATTAGATGTAACTAAACTTGATGTTGGTGATGCACTTTTAATCCGTGATGTAGTTGTACCTGAGGGTGTAACTATGGTTGATGCTGATAGAGTAGCTGTAGTTGGCGTAGAAAAAGCAAGATAAAATGACCTTGGTCGTAGGACTTGGTAATATAGGAGAACAATACGCCAAAACCCGTCACAATGTAGGGTTTATGCTAATTGACTTAATTTTGAAAGATTTGCAAACGACAAAGCTTTTAAATGCTAAATTTAAAGGAGAGCTTTTTAAAAGCTCTCCTACTCTTTTTTTAAAACCTTCCACTTATATGAATTTATCCGGAGAAAGTGTAAAAGCTGTTAGTGAATATTATAAATGCGATAGAATTATTGTAATTCATGATGATATAGATTTAAATTTGGGTGCATTGAAATTTAAAATGGGTGGATCAAGTGGTGGGCATAATGGACTTAAAAGTATAGATAATCTTTGTGGCAATGCTTATGAGAGAGTGCGCATAGGAGTAGGAAAAGGACAAGATGTAATTTCTCATGTTTTGGGGAAATTTAAACAAGAAGAGCAAGAAAGTCTAACTAAGGTTTTAGAACATAGTAAAAAAGCCTTACTTGAGCTTTTAAATTCTGATATAGAAAAAATCGCTTCAAAATATTCTTTAAAAAGTTAAACGATGAGTATATTTTTTCGCTATATTTCATCTTTGTATTTAAAATCATTTTTTATTTTATTTTTTTCTTTGACTTTTTTCTTTGTAGCGATCGATTTTTTACTCAATTTCAATAGATTGCCAAAAAGTGCAAATTTGGAGCTTTTGTATATATTTTTTTTAACATGCTCAGCAGCTTCTTATATACTACCTTTAGCTATAGTCATTGCTTTGGTTTTATGTATTTTTAATATGATACGCTCGAATGAATTTGTTAGCTTATATGCTTTGGGTTTAAGTAAAAATCAAGTGATTTTTTACCCTTTTTTATGGGCTATGTTTTTTTGTTGTGTTTATGTAGGACTTAATTTTAGCTCTTTTGCTTATGCAGATGAATATAAAAGCAATATTCTTAAGCGTGGTGTTGTAGATAGAGAGGGCGGGGAAGTTTTGATTAAATATAATGATAATTTTATTTATATACAAAAAACAAGTTCTCAAACTCTATATAATGTAAAAATTTTTGATGTAAAAAATTTAGACATTCAAAGCACAATCCATGCAAAAACTGCTAAATTTAATGGAGATTCTTGGGATTTAAATGATGCTAAAGCTACTAATGTGCCGCAAAATTTGATTGTTTCAAAAGAAGGTTTAAGCATAGAGGAATTTAAAAATATTAAAGGTTTAGAAGATTTTTCTCCAAAAATTTTAGAAAGAATTTCTTTAGTAGAGAGCAATCCTTCTTATTCTATTTTAGACGCACTAGAAAGCATGATAATTTTTGCAAAACAAAATATTTCAACCAATACACTTAGAACAAGTTTATATTCTTTAATTCTTACGCCATTTTTTGCACCATTTTTGATGCTTATTGTGTATTATTATTTTCCTTTAACTGCAAGATTTTTTAATCTTGCGCTTTTAGCTTTTGTATTTTTTGTGTGCATACTTTTGGTTTGGGGCTTGTTGTTTTTATTAACAAGATTGAGTGAAAATGAAATTTTACTTCCAGAGCTTGGTATAATGCTACCAGTATTTATTTTAATAAGTATAGGAAGTTTTTATTATTTTAAACACAAATAACTACAAGTGAGGTTTTTATGGATTATTTAAAACTAGCAAAAGAATATAACACACCATTTTATATTTATGATTTTGATAAAATTAAAGAGCGTTTTATAATGTTAAAAGATGCTTTTAAAGCAAGAAAATCACAAATTTTTTATGCAGTTAAAGCAAATTCTAATTTAAGTGTTTTAAAACTTTTAGCTTCTTTGGATAGTGGGTTTGATTGTGTTAGTGCGGGCGAGATTTATAGAGCTTTAAAAGCAGGAGCTAAAAATTATAAAATTATTTTTAGCGGGGTAGGTAAAAGTGCTGATGAGTTAAAATATGCTTTAGAGCAAAACATACTTTATATAAATTTAGAAAGTTATGAAGAAATGCTTCTTTTAGAACAAATTGCTAAAGAAAATCAAAAAATAGCTCGCATAAGCATAAGAGTAAATCCAAATGTAGATGCCAAAACACATCCTTATATTTCTACAGGTTTGCATGAAAATAAATTTGGTGTAGATATAGAAAGTGCTAAAAAAATGTATCTTTATGCTAAAAACTCACAATTTTTAGAGCCAGTTGGTGTGCATTTTCATATAGGCTCGCAAATCCTTGATATAAGTAGCATTCATGAGGCTTCTGTGATTGTTGCAAAATTAGTAAAAGAACTTTTGGCTTTGAAAATTAATATTAAATTCTTTGATATAGGTGGTGGCTTAGGGGTTTGTTATAAAGATGAACAAGAGCCAAATTTATATGATTATGCTCAAGGAATTTTAGCAAGTTTACAAGGTCTTGATGTGTGTATAGGTATGGAACCTGGTAGATTTTTAGTGGCAAATGCAGGTGAGTTTGTTACTAAAGTTTTATACGAAAAATTTAATGATAAAAAGCGTTTTGTGATTGTTGATGGGGCGATGAATGATTTGTTACGTCCAAGTTTATATAGTGCTTATCATAAAACCAAGCTTTTGAGCGAAAATAAAGAAGAAAGCCTTTGTGATATTGTTGGTGGGGTTTGTGAAAGTGGAGATTTTTTAGCTAAAGATAGAAAACTAGCTAAAACACAAGCAGGAGATTTAATCATAGTTAAAAGCGCAGGTGCATATGGTTTTAGCATGAGTAGTAATTATAATACTCGTAATAGAGTATGTGAGCTAGCTTGTGAAAACGGTACAGTAAGAATGATTAGAAAAAGAGAAAGTTATGAGGATCAAATTGCTTTAGAACTTGATTTTTTAAAGGATTGAAATGTTGTTTTTAGATGTGCAAGGAACTTTGATTTCAGATTATGATAAAAGTCCTATAAATGGTGCTTTAGAACTCATTAAATCTTTAAATAAAGAAAAAATTCCTTATGTGATTATCACTAATAATACCAAAAAATTAGATTTTTTAAATTATTTGCAAAATTTGGGTTTTGAAATTAATGAAAAAGTTTATATCGATCCTTTTTGTGTTTTAAAAGATCATTTAAAACCTTGTAAAATAGCAGCTTTTGGAGCAAAAGAATTTTTAGATTCACTTCAAGAGTTAGGCTATGAGCTTGATTATAAAAACCCAAAAGCATTTTTAGTAGCAAGTTATGATGATTTTAAATTTCAAGATTTTGCTAGTATGATAGAGTATCTTAAAAATGGCGTGCAAGCTATAGCAATGCATGAAAGTAGTATTTATAAGAAAAATTCAAGGCTTTATCCGGGTGTTGGAAGTATCATGTCTATGCTTAAAAATGCATGTGAGTTTGATTATAAGGTGATAGGAAAACCTAGCAAGGCTTTTTATAAAAGTGCTTTAAACTTATTAAAACAGCAAGATTGTAATGCAAGTTTTGAAAATACTTTAATCATTAGTGATGATTTTAAAGGTGATTTACTTGGTGCTTATGAGCTTGGTATGCAAACAGCCTTAGTTTTAAGTGGCAAAATTTCTAACACTCAAGGTCTTGATACAACTAAACTTAATTTTGTATATGATAGTATTAAGGATTACTACATATCGAGGTTTAAATGAAAGAGATAGAAAAATTACGCAATAAAATCGATACTATTGATGATAAAATTTTGGCTTTACTTAATGAAAGAATGCTTCATGTTAAAGATATAGGAGTTATTAAACAAAATTTAGGTGGGAGTATTTATAGACCTGAGCGTGAAAGAGCTATTATAAATAGACTTAAAAATTATAATCATGGTTTATTAGATCAAAATGCAATCGAAGCAATTTATCAAGAAATTTTTGCTGTATCAAGAAATTTAGAAATGCCTCAAAGCATAGCTTATTTAGGACCTGAGGGAAGCTATACACATCAAGTAGCAAGAACGCGTTTTGGTGCTATGAGTCGTTATACTCCACTTGCAAATATAGAAGATGTTTTTAAAGAATTAGCTCACAAAGAAGCAAAATATGGAGTAGTGCCTATAGAAAATAATACAGCAGGTGCAGTGGGTGTGACGCTTGATTGTCTTGGAAAATATGAAGATGTAAAGATTTTTGCTGAAATTTATATGGATATTCATCATTCTTTTGTAAGTATGAGTGAAAATTTAAAAGATATTAAACGTATATATTCTCATCCACAAGGTTATAATCAATGTAGAAATTTTTTAGAAAGTCATGATTTAAGTGAAGTAGAATTTGTAGCAAGCAAATCCACAGCTCATGCGGCTTACTTAGCTTCGCAAGATGTTACTTCAGCTGCGATTTGCTCTAAAATTGCAGCAAAACTTTATAATATACCTATATTATTTGAAACGATTGAGGATAATTTGGCAAATCGTACTAGGTTTTTGATTTTAAGTGATATAAAAATACCTCAAATGCCTCATTGTAAAACTTCTATCTTAGCACTTGCTGCACACAAACCAGGTGGACTTAGTGATTTATTATATGAGTTTAAAAAAGAAGGAATAAATTTAACAAAACTTGAATCACGTCCTATAAAAACAAGAGAATTTGTACATAGTTTTTATATAGATTTTGAAGGGCATATTGATGATGAAAATGTCCAAAGAGTATTAAAAAAAGCTGAGCATATAAAATGGCTTGGATCGTATTTATCAGGAGAAAGTAATGAAATTTAATCCTTTTTTAGAAGCTATTAAAACTTATGAAAGTGGTAAGGATATGGATTTAATTGCTAAAGAATATGGTTTAAAAGAAGTTATTAAACTAGCAAGCAATGAAAATCCTTATGGCACAAGTAAAAAAGCTAAAGAAGCCATCATAAATAATGCACACTTGGCTCATTTGTATCCTGATGATACTATGAGTGAATTAAAACAAGCTTTAGCACAAAAATATGATATTTTAAAAGAAAATCTCATCATAGGTAGTGGGAGTGATCAAATCATAGAATACATAGTACATGCAAAACTTGATCATTCTAAGGCTTATTTGCAATGTGGGGTTAGCTTTGCTATGTATGAAATTTATGCAAAACAACTAGGGGTTAAGGTTTATAAAACTCCAAGTTTAACTCATGATTTAAATGAGTTATACGAATTATACCAAAAGCATAAAAATGAAATCAAAGTAATCTTTTTATGCTTACCCAATAATCCTTTAGGTGAGTGTTTGGATACGAGTGCGGTTTTTGAGTTTTTAGAAAAAATTGATGAGGATTGTTTGGTAGCCATTGATGGAGCTTATAATGAATTTGCTTCATTTAAAGATAGCAAAAAACATATCAATCCTAAGGAATTAATCCACAAATTTCAAAATGCAATATATCTGGGAACCTTTTCTAAGCTTTATGGTTTGGGTGGTATGAGAGTGGGTTATGGTATAGCTTGCAAGGAAATTATTAATGCATTTTATAAATTAAGAGCACCTTTTAATGTGACTAATTTGAGTTTAAAAGCTGCCGTTGCTGCGTTAGATGATGGTGAGTTTGTGCAAAAAACTTTGGAAAATAATTTTTCACAAATGAAACTTTATGAAGATTTTGCTAAAAATTATAAAATTCGATACATTCCAAGCTATACAAATTTTATTACTTATTTTTTTGATGAAAAAAATAGCACAGATTTATCTGAAAAACTGCTTAAAAACGGTATAATAATAAGAAATTTACAAAGTTATGGTTTAAATGCTGTGCGTATAAGTATAGGTACAGAGTATGAAAATTCAAGGTTTTTTGAAGAGTTTTCTAAAAATTTTTAGTTTGTAGGAAATAAATGGATTATAAAACTATACTGCACCAAGTAGGTCAGCTTTATCAAAATTTAAGTTTAAGACAGCGTATTATCATTGCTGCTTCTATTGTTGTTGTAGTTGGATTTTTAGTGTTTTTAACCCTTTTTAGAAGTGGTTCTACAGTAGCTAGTGAGGCTGGATATTCAGTATTATTTGAAAATGCTAATACTAGTGATTCAGCGATGATAGTAACTCAACTTGAAAAAAGTGGAGTTCCTTATATTTTGCGTAATGAGGGAACTATTTTAGTTCCTAATGAGCAAGTATATAAACAGCGTTTAGCTATCGCTTCGGCAGGATTATTACCAAAAGATAATAAAGTGGGTTTTGAGCTTTTTGATAAACAAGAATTTGGAGCTACAGAAGCTGAACAAAAGGTAAAATATCAAAGAGCATTAGAAGGTGAGCTTGCTAGAACGATTGAAAGTTTAGAGCCTATTCATAGTGCTACAGTGCATATTGCTTTTGCTAAAGATACGCTTTTTACACAGCAACAAGTCCCACCAACTGCTTCAGTAGCTTTGACGATAAAAGAAGGTTTAAAGCTTAATAAAAAGCAAATTATGGGGATTAAAAACTTAATTGCCTCTTCAGTGACAAAACTTACTCCTGAAAATGTAAAAATCATGGATCAAAAAGGTATTCCTTTAGATGATGAGGGTGCTTTTGAGAGTGATTTAATTGCTGCTCAAATTAAATATAAAAGAGATCAAGAATATGAATTAGAGCAAAAAATTGTTGCTTCTATTGCTCCGTTTGCGGGTGGTTATGATAGAGTAGTGGCAAAGGTTAGTATTGATTATGATTTTTCTAAAGAAGAATCACAAAGTGAAGTATATGATCCAAACACAGTCGTGCGTAGTGAGCAAACTTTAGAAGAACATAGAGAAGGCTATAAAGATAAAGAAATTCAAGGTGTACCAGGTGCTGTTTCTAATATTGGCCCTGTAGAAGGTTTAGATGATAAAGGTGCACGCGAGGTTTATACTAAAAACCAAACCACAACTAATAATGAAATTTCTAAAAAAATCACCAATACCACTAAGCAATTTGCAACCGTTAAAAGAATTTCTGCAGCTGTTGTAGTAGATGGAAAATATAAAGTAATTACTGATGATCAAGGAAATATCACAAACGAATACATTCCTTTGAACGATAAAGAAATTCAAGCTATTGAAAATCTCACTAAAGGTGCTATAGGTTTTAATCTTGCTAGAGGTGATGCGGTTGAAGTAAATAATTTAGAATTTCATAGAACAGCCAAAGTTGAAAATAAGGTTCAAACTTTCTATTCAAGATTTGTTGAGCCATTTATCCCACCTGTTAAGTATGTATTTGCAGCAATTTTGCTTTTTGTATTTTATAAAAAAGTTATTGTACCATTTTCGCAAAAAATGCTTGCAGATATCAAGCTTGAAGAAGAGATGGAAGGCAAAGATGGACAAGTTATTGATGATGCTGAAGATGCTATTGAAAAATTCAATGCTGCACGTAAGAAAGTTGAAGAACAACTTGGCTTTGGGGATAATTTTGATGAAGATGCGCTTCAATATGATGTTTTACTTGAAAAATTAAGAGCAGTGGCTAATGAAAAAGGTGAAGAAGTGGCATTGTTGTTGCAAAAACTTGTTGAAAATGAAGCTGAATTTGGTGAGAAGGATATCTGATGATAAAGCTTAGTGAAGAACAAAAAATGGTCTATGACGACCTTTCTATGCCAGAAAAGGTCGCAATTTTTTTAATCCAACTCGGAGAAGATGTAACGACAGTTTTATTTTCTCATATGGATATTAATGTCATCACTGAAATTTCTCGCTATATCGCATTAGCAAAAAATGTTGATAAACCAGTTGCTACTGCAGTGCTTGAGGAATTTTATACTTTATTGCAATCAAACCAATATTTAAAAAGTGGTGGTTTGGAATATGCAAAAGAAATTTTATTTAGAACTTTTGGTCCTGAAATTGCCAATAAAATTTTGGAAAAACTTACCAAAAGTATGGAAAATAACCAAAATTTTGCTTATCTTTCTCAAATCAAACCACAACAGCTTGCCGACTTTATCATTAAAGAACACCCTCAAACTATAGCTTTAATTTTAGCTCATATGGATACTACTCAAGCGGCTGAAACTTTGGAATATTTTAGCGATGAATTAAGAGCTGAGGTTGTAATAAGAATGGCAAATCTTGGAGATATTTCACCTTCAATCATCAAAAGAGTATCTGCAGTGCTTGAAAGTAAGCTTGAAAGTCTTACTTCTTATAAAGTTGAAGTGGGTGGTCCAAGAGCAGTTGCTGAAGTGCTTAATCGCTTGGGTCAAAAAGCTTCTAAAACAACACTTTCTTATATTGAGCAAAGTGATGAAAAGCTTGCTACAACTATTAAAGATTTAATGTTTACCTTTGATGATATTTCTCAGCTTAGTACTAATGCGATTAGAGAAGTTTTAAAAGCTGCTGATAAGCGTGATTTGATGATAGGTTTAAAAGGTGCAAGCGAGGATTTAAAACAAAAATTTATGTCCAATATGTCTACGCGTGCTGCTGAAGCTTTTGTAGAAGAAATGGGCTTTTTGGGTGCTGTGCGTGTAAAAGATGTTGAAGAGGCTCAAAGAAAAGTTGTAGAAGTGGTGCAAAAACTTGCAGAACAAGGTCTTATCCAAGTGGGTGAGGCTGATGAGATGATAGAGTAAGATTATGGCTAAATTAACTAATGTAATTTCACCTGAAAATATTTCTGCTCATGTAGTTGAGGGTTATCATTTTAAAGTTATGAGTGAAATGTCTTCTAATGAGGAACAAAAACAAGAAGAAATTCAAACTATAAATCAAGTCTCTCCTGTCCAAAATACTACTCAGCAAGCAGTAGAAAATCAAACAGTAGAAACCACTCCACAAGCCCATCAACCACAAATTCAACCTGATTTCGTGGAAGATTTACTTAAAAAAACTGATGAAATGTCAGGAAATATCATTAAATTACAAATGCAAATAGAAAGCCAAGAAGCTGAATTTAACAATCGTTTAAATACAGAATTAGAACATGCAAAAGAAAAATTTACTAAAGAAGGTTATGAGCAAGCTCAAAAGAATTTTGAAAGTGAATTAGAAGCTTTAAAAGAAAAATACTTAAAAAGTGTAGAAAAGCTTGAAAATACAGTACAAAATTTAAATGAGTTTTTATCTAAAAATGAAAAAGAATTAGCCGATACTGCTGTAATTATCGCAAAAGAAGTGATAGCAAAAGAGCTTGAAGAAAATTCCTCACTTATAGCCTTAAATTTGGCAAAAGAACTTATGAGTGAGCTTAAAAATGCTACTAAAATAGAATTAAAACTTAGCCCTGAAGATTTTGAATATGTAAAATCACATTTAGAACAAGAGCAAAGTAATATCAAATTTAGCCTTGATGATGCGATTAATAAGGGGAGTATTTTAATATTAAGTGATGCAGGCAATATAGAATCAAACCTTAACAATCGTTTGCAAAAAATCAAAAATATGGTTAATGAATGATAGACTTAAATAACTTAAATATTAAAAATATGCAAATTAAAGAGCTAGAAAATTTAGCTAATAATTTGCGTGAAGTTATCATAGATACAGTGAGTAAAAATGGTGGACATTTAAGCTCTAATTTAGGCGTTGTGGAACTTAGTGTAGGAATGCATTATGTTTTTGATGTAAAAAAAGATCCTTTTATTTTTGATGTTTCACACCAATCTTATCCACATAAGCTTTTAAGTGGTAAAATAAATAATTTTCATACTCTAAGACAGTTTAATGGTTTAAGTGGTTATACCAAGCCCGATGAGGGAGATTATTTTGTAGCAGGACATTCAAGCACTTCTATATCTTTAGCAGTTGGAGCTTGTAAAGCTATAAGATTAAAAAAAGAAGACCGTTTGCCTGTTGTATTAATAGGCGATGGAGCGCTAAGTGCAGGTATGGCTTATGAAGCTTTAAATGAGCTTGGCGATAGAGAATACCCTTGTGTGATCATTTTAAATGATAATGAAATGAGTATATCAAGGCCAATTGGGGCTATTTCAAAATACCTTTCTCAAGCAATGGCAACGCAGTTTTATCAAAAATTTAAAAAACGCATAGAAAATCTTTTAGAGTATTTTCCTCAAGGTGCTTCTTATATGGCGAAGCGTTTTGAAGAGGGTTTAAGACTTATTACACCTGGACTTTTGTTTGAAGAACTAGGGCTTGAATATATCGGACCTATTGATGGACATAATTTAAATGAAGTTATTAATGCATTAAATCAAGCTAAAGCTATGAATAAACCTTGCGTTGTGCATGCGCAAACTATCAAAGGCAAAGGTTATGCATTAGCTGAGGGTAAAAATGCTAAATGGCATGGGGTAGGTGCTTTTGATAGAAGTAGTGGGGAGAGTTTAAAAGCAAATGTAAGCAAAAAAAGTGCTACAGAAATTTTTTCAAATACACTTTTAAATTTAGCTCAAAAACATGAAAACATAGTGGGGGTAACTGCTGCTATGCCAAGTGGAACTGGAATAGATAAGCTAATGGAAAAACATCCTGAGCGCTTTTGGGATGTTGCAATTGCAGAACAACATGCAGTTACTTCTATGGCGGCTATGGCTAAAGAAGGTTTTAAACCTTTTATAGCAATTTATAGTACTTTTATGCAAAGGGCATATGATCAAGTAATTCATGATTGTGCTATTATGAATTTAAACGTAGTTATAGCTATGGATAGAGCAGGAATTGTAGGAGAAGATGGAGAGACACATCAGGGTGTTTTTGATGTTAGTTTTTTAAGTGCTATTCCAAACGTTACTCTAGCAGCTCCAAGAGATGAGGCTATGATGGAAAAAATCATGGAATATGCTTATTTTCATCAAGGCGTTTTTGCTTTTCGCTATCCTAGGGGTAATTTTTTATTAGATGATGATTTTAAACCATGCGAAATAAAACTTGCAAAAGCTCAAATTTTATCTAAAACACAAAGTGATAAAGTGTTTTTAGGTTTTGGTCAAGGTGTAGCTAAGGCAAAATTAGTTTTAGATAAACTTGGTTTAGATTATGCGAGCTTAATAGATTTGATTTTTGTAAAACCTTTAGATGAAGAGCTTTTAAAAGAATTAGCAAAAGATACAAAAACTTGGTTTGTTTTTTCAGATAGTGCTAAGATAGGCGGGGTGGGAAGTTTAATTGCAAATTTTTTACAAAAAGAAAAACTTTGTCATATAAAACTAGTAAGTTTTGAATTTGAAGATCAATTCATAACTCACGGTAAAACAAATGAAGTGGAGAAATTTTTAGAGCTTGATGTTGATTCTTTATGTAAAAAAATCAAAAGTTATTAAAGGATAAAAAATATCTTTTAATATAATTATTTTTTTATAATAAAAGCGTTATACTATTAAAAAATATTGGAGAATTTATTATGGAACTTATTCAAATGCTTAAAAATTGTGATTTAAAAGCTACTCCACAAAGACTTTGTATTTTGAAAATTTTAAAACGCCATGAACATCCTAATATTGAATCTTTATATGAAAGTATTAAGGAAGAGTATCCTTCTATTTCATTGGCTACGGTATATAAAAATTTAAACACCTTAAAAGAGCAAGGTTTGGTGGTAGAAATTAACACTCCAAATCAAAAAACTTGTTATGATATTTATGAATATCCGCATATTCATGTAATTTGTAGTAAGTGTAATCATATAGAAGATGTGTGTTATGAAGATAGCGGGCTTAATAAATACCAAGAAGAACTCGAGAAAAAAATCGGTAATATTATTGATTATCTTGGTGTTTTTGCCCATGTAAATGGTTGTAAAGCTTGTAAAAAATAAAATGGTTTGTGAAGTCCAAAGACGCTTTTTACTCAAAAATGATGACTTTATAAAAATTTTAAAAGAAGAAAAAATCACTTATTCTAAGGATAAAATACGCGTTTTTTTTACGCGTATAAGTCTTTTTTGTGATATTAAATATAAAAAAATCAATCAAAGTTATCATCAATTTTCACTTTATAAACTACACGATATTATAGATAAAAAAACTTATAAACTCTCTAAAAAAGAATTTAAATGCCAAAGTAAAAATGCTATAGGAGGTATCATTAAAAAAACTAGAATTAGTTTTGAGATTAATGGCATTTGGTTTTTTCTTTATAAATTTAAAAATAATTTGCAAGATTTAATTATTTTAAAAGTTATTTTTCCCACCTTTGAACAAGCAAAACGTTTTAATTTACCCCATTTTTTACAAAGCTATAAAGAAATCACAGATGATGAAAATTTTTATAGTAAAAATTTAGCATTATATGGGGATTTTTCAAAGACCTTTGATAGTGTAAAATGTATTAAAATTTTAGACAAGCAAGAAGATATTAGTTTATATTTTCCAAGTCAAATTCAAAGTTTTGAAGCGTGTAAAATTTTACTTTTTATGCTTTTAAAAAAACTAAAAAACGATAGATTAAATTTTTTGCAAAAATTAACTATTGAAAGTTTAGGGCAATTTTTTATAAGCCTTAGGCAAATTTGTATCTTCTTTGAGTTTTTTAGTACTCTTTTTGAAAAAAGTATTCAAAATAAACTTCAAAATTATATTTTAAATTTGGAAAAACAAGTATGCAGTGATAAAAATTGCAAATTTGAATTAGAAAAGTATATTTTTATTTTAAGTGATGAAAAAATTAACAATGTTTTTCTTGATATGGATTTTATTTTAAAGAATGATTGTGATTTTTATCAAGGAGAAAAAAATCAAATTTTAAAGTCTCAAGTAGCTTTTAAACTAAGAAAAGAATTAGTTTTTTTAAAGAAAAAAATTGTAAAATCTCAAAGAAATCTTGAAGAAGAAATAGAAAGAATAAAATTTTTATTAAGCTATTTTGCAACTATGTTTGAAGAAAAAAGTATTAAAAAGTTGAAAAATTATTTTGAATATAATCATTTAGAGCAAATTTCTTATAATGAAAATATAATAAAACAAATTGAAAAAAGTATTAAAAAATTGAAAATATATAGTTAGGAAGCGCATGCAAAAACAAGAAAAAATAGTCAAAATGTTTGATGATATAGCACCAACTTATGATAAGGCTAATAGAATTTTAAGTTTTGGAAGTGATGTGAGTTGGAGAAAAAAAGCTTGTTTGGATGTTTTTAAATTTTCTAATAATGAACTTGATATTATCGACGTAGCTTGTGGTACGGGCGATATGATTATAGAATGGCAAAATCAAGCCTTAAGGGCAAATAAAAATATCATTAGCATAAAAGGGGTTGATCCAAGTGCGGGTATGCTTGAAGTGGCTAAGAAAAAAGTCCCTGAAGCAACTTTTGTACAAGCAAAAGCACAAGAGCTTCCACTTGAAAGTGAAAGTGCAGATATCATAAGTATAAGTTATGGTATACGTAATGTAGTAGATAGGAAAGAAGCTATAAAAGAATTTGCAAGAGTATTGAAAAAGGATGGAATTTTACTTGTGCTTGAATTTACTAAAAGAGAACAAGGTGGATTTATAGCTGCTTGTAGAGATTTTTACTTAAAAAATATTTTGCCAAAAGTGGGTGGATTTATCAGTAAAAATTATAGCGCTTATGAGTATTTACCAAATTCTATAGAAGATTTTTTAAGCAAAGAAGAATTTATTAAAGAATTGAATGAGTATTTTGAAATGTTAGAGTATAAAAGCTTTAGTTTTGGTGTTTGCTCTATGTTTATTGCAAGAAAAAAATGAAAGTTTCAGAACTCAATTTAAAAGCTAAAAGTTTATTGGAATTTCATCTTGATGATATAGAGCTTAGTGGGGAGATTTCTAAAATTACCATTCATAGTTCAGGGCATTGGTATTTTGATTTAAAAGATGAAAAATCAAGCATAGCTTGTGTGATGTTTAAGGGTTTTAATCAATTTGTCCAAGCTAAACCTAAAGTTGGTGATATGCTTGATCTTAGAGGTTATGTGAGTTTGTATGAAGCAAGTGGTAGGTATCAATTTATCGCTAAAAGTATGCAAAAAACAAGCCTAGGGGATTTAGAAGCTAAATTTTTAGCCTTAAAAGAAAAGCTTGAAAAAGAAGGTTTGTTTGATACAAATGCTAAAAAAAGTATTGTTAAATTTCCTAAAAAAATAGGCATAATCACTTCTTTTACTTCAGCAGCTTTGCAAGATATGCTAAAGCTAATTTCACAAAAGGAATACAATCTTTGTAAAATAACTATTTTTAATGCTCTCACTCAAGGACAAAGCGCTCCAAATTCTTTGATAAATGCTTTAAAAAAAGCCAATGAATATAATTTAGATGCGATTATTTTAGCAAGAGGTGGCGGGAGTAGAGAAGATTTGTTTTGCTTTAATGATGAAGAGCTTGCAAGATGTATTTTTTCTTTAAAAACACCTGTTGTTTCTGCTATTGGACATGAGATTGATTATGTTATTAGTGATTTTGTAGCAGATTTAAGAGCGCCAACTCCAAGTGCGGCTATTGATATGATTTTTCCAAATAAACTAAGCTTAGAACAAGGACTTGATGAGCTTGCTATGCGTTTTAAAAACCAAATGCTAAATCATCTTAAGTTCTATCAGAATAAAATTGATCATTTACAAAATTTAGCCAAAGCGAAATCTTTAGAAAATGCTTTTTTTCTTAGAAAACAAAAGCTTGATTTTTTACAAAGTCAACTAAAGAGTGTTTTAAATTTAAAATTATTAAACTATGAAAACAAACTTAATAATTTTGAAGAGCTTTTAACTCAACATAAAAATTTCTTTGATAAAAGTAAAAATTTGATAAATTTACAAAAAGATGGCAAAAATATCTCTCTTGAAAAACTAAAAAAAGGAGATATTATAAAACTTTGCTCAATAAATGAGAGTAAAGAAGCCCAAATACTATAAAAAGGAGACAAAATGAGAGTGATGAATTTTAGTGCAGGTCCTTCAAATCTGCCTGATGAGGTTTTAAAAGAAGCACAGGAGCATTTGTTTGATTATCATGGTAAAGGCTTTTCTATTATGGAAGTTTCTCATCGTGGAAAGGTTTTTGAAGAAGTGCATTTTGAAGCTATTAAAATGGCAAAAGAACTTTATGGTGTAAATGATGATTATGAAGTGCTTTTAATGCAAGGTGGAGCTAGTTTGCAATTTGCTATGATACCTATGAATTTATATATGGGTGGAGTTTGTGAATTTGCTAATACGGGAGTTTGGACTAAAAAGGCTATTAAAGAGGCTGAAATTTTAGGAGTAAATACAAAAATAGTAGCAAGTAGCCAAGAAAGTGAGTTTGATCATATCCCGCAATTTGAATTTAGCGATAATGCAGATTATGCTTATATATGCTCTAATAATACCATTTATGGAACCCAGTATAAAAGCTATCCAAAGACTAAAAGTCCTTTGATAATTGATGCTTCTAGTGATTTTTTCTCTAAAAAGATAGATTTTTCTAATGTTGCTATGCTTTTTGGTGGAGTACAAAAAAATGCAGGAATTTCAGGACTTGCTTGTGCATTTGTGCGTAAAGATATGATAGAGCGTAGTAAAAACAAAAATATACCTAGTATGTTAAAATACAGTGTTTATGCTGAAAATAATTCTTTATTCAATACACCTGCAACTTTTGCTATATATATGTTTAATCTTGAAATGAAATGGCTTTTAAATCAAGGTGGTTTAGATAAAATCAATGAGCAAAACATACAAAAGGCTAAAATTTTATACGATATGATTGATGAGAGTAATGGCTTTTATAAAGGTCATGCTAAAAAAGAGGATAGATCGCTAATGAATGTTAGTTTTAACATAAATCATGATAGAAACTTAGAACCAGTTTTTGTAAAAGAAGCTGAAGAAAATGGTATGATAGGTCTTAAAGGGCATAAAATTTTAGGCGGAATTCGCGCTAGTATTTATAATTCTATCAGCATTGAAAAGGTTCAAAAGTTAAGTGAATTTATGAAAGCTTTTGCTAAAAAACATGCTTGATTAGATAAAAAGAGGATTTTTATGAATAATGACAAAATAAGTATCATTGGTGCTAAGGAAAATAATCTTAAAAATATCAACCTAGAAATTCCTAAAAATAAACTCATAGTTTTTACAGGACTTAGTGGAAGCGGTAAATCCACTTTAGCCTTTGGCACGCTTTATGCAGAAGGACAACGTCGCTATATTGAAAGTTTAAGTGCTTATGCAAGGCAGTTTTTAGATAAAGTGGGTAAGCCAAATGTTGATAAAATAGAAGGTTTAACCCCTGCTATTGCTATTGATCAAAAAACAACTTCTAAAAATCCTCGATCAACTGTTGGAACTATTACTGAAATTTATGATTATCTAAGACTTTTATATGCAAGGATTGGTTCACAACATTGTCATCAATGTGGGCAAAAAATCTCATCTATGAGTGCAGCAGATATCGTAGGTGAAATCTTAAAGCTTCCAAAAGGAGCTAAAATCATCATTTATGCACCGTTGATTAAAGAAAAAAAAGGAACTTTTGCAGATCTTTTGGAAAATTTAGTTGCAAAAGGTTATGTTAGAGCGCAAATTGATGGGGTTTTAACGCGTCTTGATGAGGATATTGAGCTTGCTAAAACCAAAAAACATACAATAAAACTTGTAATAGATAGACTTGAGGTGCAAGATGATATGTTAGCAAGACTTGCAAGCGATATAGAAAAAGGCCTTAGTGAGAGCTTTGGTGAAGTGGAAATTGAAGTTTTAAATAATGAAGAATTAAATATAGCAAAACATTTTCATTATAGCGAGCATAATGCTTGTTTTGATTGTAAAATTTCTTTTCCTTTGCTTGAGCCTTTGAGTTTTTCTTTTAATTCTCCAAAAGGTGCTTGTCCAAGTTGTGATGGTCTTGGTATAAGATATACGCTAGATATGAAAAAGCTTATCAATGAAGAATTAAGCTTAGAAGCAGGAGCTATAAAGCTTTTATATGGGTTTAATAAAAGTTATTATTATAAGTTTTTAATGGCTTTTTGTGAGCAAAATGATATCAGGGTAAAAATTCCATATAATGAGCTAAGTGAAGAAGAAAAGCGTCTAGTGCTTTATGGTAATGCTAAGGAAATTAACTTTTTATGGAAAAGACATCGCTTAAATCGCAAATTTGAAGGTGCGGTTAAATATGCCTATGAAATGCTAAAAGATGAAAAAGATTTAAGCGAGTATATGAGCGAAAAAACTTGCAAAGATTGCAATGGTCATCGTTTAAGGGCAGAAAGTTTAGCTGTAAAAGTAGCTGAAAAAAATTTGGGTGAAATTTTAGATATGAGTATAGAAAATACCACTGCATTTTTTTCAAAAGAAGCTAATTTTGCGTATTTAAGTGAGCAAGAAAGATTGATAGCTAAGCCTATTTTTAAAGAAATTAATGAAAGATTATTTTTTCTTTATGATGTAGGACTTGGGTATTTATCCTTAGGACGTGATGCAAGAACCATTAGTGGGGGTGAGGCTCAAAGAATTCGTATAGCATCTCAAATTGGTAGTGGTTTAAGTGGGGTAATGTATGTTTTAGATGAGCCTAGCATTGGTTTGCATGAGCGAGATACGGCAAAACTCATTAAAACTTTAAGAAATCTTCAGCAAAAGGGTAATACTTTAATTGTAGTTGAGCATGATAAAATGACCATAGAAGAGGCAGATTTTATCGTAGATATTGGTCCAAATGCTGGTAAATTTGGCGGTGAGGTTGTATTTAGTGGGACTTATCAAGAATTGTTAAAAAGCAAAAGCCAAACTGCTCTTTATATGAGCGGTAAAAAGCAAATTTCTCATCAAAAAAATAGAGAACAAAAAGATTTTATTAGTTTAAAAGATGTGAGTATTAATAATATTCAAAATTTAAGTGTAGATTTTCCATTGCGCAATCTTGTAGCAATTACAGGTGTTTCAGGAAGTGGCAAAAGCTCACTAATCTTGCAAACTTTACTTCCGTTTGCAAAAGAAGAGCTTAACCGTGCTAAAAAAGTTAAAAAACTAAGTGGTGCTAAGATAGAAGGTTTGGAAAAACTTGATAAGGTGATTTATCTTGATCAAAGCCCTATAGGAAGGACTCCGCGTTCAAATCCTGCTACTTACACAGGTGCTATGGATGAAATTCGTAATCTTTTTGCAGCCACTAAAGAAGCTAAAATGCGAGGTTATAAAGCAGGGCGTTTTTCTTTTAATGTTAAAGGTGGAAGATGTGAAAAGTGCAGTGGTGATGGCGAGATTAAAATAGAAATGCACTTTTTGCCTGATGTGATGGTAACTTGTGATGTTTGCAATGGTAAAAGATATAATGATGCAACTTTAGAGATTAAATATAAAGGTAAAAGCATAGCTGATGTTTTAAATATGAGTATTATTGAAGCAAGTGAGTTTTTTACTTCTGTACCAAAGATAAAGCAAAAGCTTGATACTTTAGTAAAAGTTGGGCTTGATTATCTTACCTTAGGACAAAATGCAACTACTTTAAGTGGCGGGGAGGCTCAGCGTATTAAGCTAGCTAAAGAATTAAGCAGAAGCGATACAGGAAAAACTCTTTATATTTTAGATGAACCTACAACAGGACTTCATTTTGAAGATGTTAATAAGCTTATTTTAGTTTTGCAACATTTAGTTGATCTTGGAAATAGTGTGTTTGTGATAGAGCATAATTTAGATGTGATTAAAAATGCTGATTATGTTATCGATATGGGGCCAGAAGGTGGAGTTAAAGGAGGTAAGGTTATTGCTAAAGGTAGTGTGAAAGATCTTTCTAAAAATTATAAAAAGACTGGATCTTATACAGGGTATTATTTAAATTTAGAACTTAATGATAGTAAAAAATAAATTTGATCGAAAAAGAAAATAATGCAAAATAAATTTTTTGTGTAGAAATTATTGATTTTATATAGATCTATTGATTTGTTTTGAAGTTTTATTTTCATGAGAAAGTTATTAGGAATTATAAAAATAAATTAGCTAATAAGAAAAATTTTAAGAAATTTAAAGTTATAAAAAATATAAAAGCTAAGTTATATAATATATAGATAAAGACATAATAGCTAATTTTGTAAAATTATTAATATTCAATTAAGAAGAATATTAAAAGTATAATTAATGATAAGTTAAGTATATTTTATTGAGAAAGATTATAAATTATATGAATGATTATATTGTAAAGTGATGAAATTTGAGCTTTGTTGTTTTGTAAAAGGAATGCTATTAAAAACTATATTTGATGTTAAAGGTGATAATTTTAAGAGAAATTAATGAAAATCAAGGAGATGTATTAAAAATTCCTGCCTTGTAAAAAAGGCAGGAAAAATTATAAAGGATTTTTATAAGTTTTTATAACATCCTTTTGGTTGTTAGTACGATCTAAAATATAGATGGTATTATTTTTTATAGCCATGGATTTTGGATTATCAAGTCCTTGGATTTCATAAGCATCGATTATTTTTGCATTTTTATAATCAATTACAAGTAAGGTGCTGTAATTTAAACTTAATGCTAACATTTTATCCCCGATAATATCTGCACCTACTATATAATAGTCATTAATATTTCTACCATCTTTGAGTTTTAAATTTTCGTCGACTTCAAGTACTTTTTCTCCACTTAATAAATAGTCTTTAGTGCTTGCATAAGATAAAATAATTTTTTTACTAAATTTGTTTGGAACTGTGATTAAGTATAAAAATTTACCATCATTAGCATAAGAGTGTATATAGTTTTGCTTTGCTCTTATAGTTAGAATATATTTTCTTGAAGGCTCAAACCAATTTTCATTTTTTTTGGTAAAAAATGCAGGCGCTATGTTTTTTGTTGTTTCTTTAAAAGTTTGCCATTCTAGCATTTCATCAATAGAGGCATCTGTTTTTTCTGTTCCTGTGAAAGTTTTATTTGCTGCTCCAATGACAAACTTATTTCCTATAAAAGTAGCATCGACAATGTATCTCATATCATTTCCATTTGTTTTATCAAATAAAACAAAACCATTAGATTGTTTAAAATCTTTAGTGTACGATACAGCCATTTCATTAGTTACGAGAGCAAATTCATCGTTATTTTTATTATAAGCTATAGCATTGATGTGTTTGAATTTTTCTAGTTCTGGTATTTGTATTTCATAAGTATCTAACATCTTTATACTTTTTGAAATTTCAAAAGCTCCACTAGAGATATTTTTTTCAAAATTTAATCTTTTTGGCTCTACTAAATCTTTAATAAAAACATCTTCTGGAGCATTTTTGCCTAAAAGATTAAATTTACTAAGTCTTCCCCAAACTTCTGTAGTCCAAGTTTTACTCATGATATTCATATCAAAAGTTAAACGATCGGGATTTGATTTTCCTGTATAAGGAGGTAAGCCGTTGATTATTAAAGCTTGAAAAGCATTAGAACAAACTACTATGAAAGATATAATAATAACAAATTTCGAATAAGTGCTTAAAGGTTTAACTTTAATTTCTTTATTAGCAAGATCATCCATCATAGAACTATTTTTTCTTATAAATAATAAAGCAAGTCCCATTACTATAACAACACACCAATATACAACAACAGCCCAGGTATAAGTATGAGCTCCTACTAATTTATCTCCTAAACCTATACCAATATCTCTTTGCCACCAACTAGCTGTATGACGAATTCCCATATAGATTCCATATCCTGCAAATAAAAATACACAAACAATATATTTTATTTGAGGACCATATCGCAATATAAGCATTCCAAGAACACCAATTACGATCATACCAATACGTTCAAACCAACAAAGTGTACAAGGAGATTCATTGTGAAAATATCCTAAATACATATTTGCAAATCCTACTGGTATTGCTAGAATAAGCAAAACAGCAGAAGTCATAAAAAAGTAAAAATATTGATCATTTTTGCTTAAATAAGTATTCATAATTACTCTCCTTACCAATTACCACTTGGGATAATAGAGTCAAAGCTAGCTACTAAATACATAAAATAATTTAATAAAGCACCGCAAAGGAAAATTCCAAAAATTAATTTTTCTTTTTCTGGTTTAATAAGTATTAACAAGATAGAAATTGCTAATAAAACTAATATGCTAAATTCCATATTAACTCCTTTTTTATTTATATTTGATAAAATTTTATTAAAAAAATGTTAAAAATTATCTTAATAAAAAGGAGTTATTGGAATTTAAAAATTAACCATAAATTTTACCCTTTTTATATTCATAAATACTTTGCATATCTTTATCGCCTCTTCCTGAAAGATTTACAATTATCACACTTTTTTTCTTTAAAGTCGGACAAAGTTTTTCTAAATAAGCTAATGCATGTGAGCTTTCAATAGCGGGTATAATACCTTCTTCTTTGCACAATAATTTTAAAGCATTAATACACTCATCATCACTAATAGCATGATAACTTGCTCTTTTACTTTCTTGTAAATATGCATGCAAAGGACCTATACCAGGGTAATCAAGCCCAGCAGAAATACTAAAAGTATGAGCAATGTTTCCTTTATCATCTTGTAAAACCTTAGTTTTCATACCATGGATAATACCCTCTTTACCTTTAGTAAGCGTGGCTGCATGATAAGGTGTATCTTTACCTAAACCTGCTGCTTCAACGCCTATGAGTTTAACTTTTTCATCTTTTAAAAATGCATGAAAAATTCCAGCAGCATTGCTACCACCTCCAGCTGCTGCTATGATGTAATCAACTTTTTTATTTAATTTTCTAAGTTGTATTTTGCATTCTTTACCTATAATACTTTGAAAATGTGTAACAATTTGCGGATAAGGATAAGGCCCCACTGCACTTCCTACTACATAAAATACTTCTTTGGTATTTTTAACCCAAAAATTTAAAGCCTCATCTACTGCATCACTTAAAGTTTTACTTCCACTTTCTACCGCATGAACTTTTGCTCCTAAAAGCTCCATTTTATAGACATTTAAGGCTTGTCTTTTTACATCAATAGCTCCCATAAATATCTCACACTCAAGTCCTAAAAGCGCTGCTGCAGTAGCGGTTGCAAGCCCGTGTTGTCCTGCTCCAGTTTCTGCAATAATTTTTTTCTTATTCATTTTCTTTGCCATTAAGGCTTGGGCTATAGCATTGTTGATCTTATGAGCTCCTGTGTGAGTTAAGTCTTCTCTTTTTAAGTAAATTTCATGATTATAAAGCTTGCTTAAATTTTTAGCATAGTATAAAGGCGTAGGTCTTCCCACATAATTAGCTAAGAGTTCTTTTAATTCTGTGTTAAAATCTTTATCTTTTTTGACTTTTAAAAAAGCTTTTTCTACTTCATCTAATGCTATTTTTACTTCATTTGGCACAAATTGCCCACCAAATTTTCCATAATATTTTTTCATAGTATTTCCTTAAAATGATTAATAATATAAAATCAAAAATGATTAACTAAAACTAAAAATGTAAAATAAAAAATGATTGAAAATGTAGTAGTAGGCTTAACGCCAAGAAAAAGAAGCTTTGTTAAATGAGTATTCTAAATTTAGTTTAGAAAATTTTTTCCTTTCCATAGTTTTTCCTTTTAAAAAATTGCCAAATGACTTCACATTCTAAGATAATTATTATTAAAAATTCTTTAAAATGATAGTTTGGAAAATAAATACTAAGAAAATTTGTAATGTTTGATTTTTTATATAATGACATAAGCTATATAGGGCTTTTTATGGTATGTTTTCTCTCTAGCACGCTTTTGCCTATTGCAAGTGAGGCTTTTGTGCTTGCTTTTGTGAAATTAGATTTTAATGCTTGTATGGTTTTATTTGTAGCAAGTTTGGGAAATACTTTAGGTAGTTTGAGTACTTATGCGTTAGCTTATTTTGGAGAGAGTCAAATTTTAGAAAAATATTTTAAAGGCTCTTTATGTAAATTAGAAAAAATCAATGCAAACTTTAAAAAATTTGGTTCTTTGTATGCTTTTTTTACTTTTTTGCCCATAGTGGGAGATCTTTTTGCATTAGGGCTTGGATTTGCTAAGTATTCTTTTTTAAAAGCAAGTATTTTTATAGCCTTGGGTAAATTAAGTCGTTATGCTTTTGTAATTTTCATAGCAAATTCCATTTAAAAGTCTTGATTTTAAAAGATTTAAAAGTCTAGCATTATCAATATCTTTTAAAACTTTTATAGTGTTTTTTAATTCATGATTTTTCATAGGCATTTTTGCATCTTTAAAACACCTTATCGTGCTTCCTCTAGCAAAAGTACTATCACAAATGACATCTACTAAATACTCATCAAAATTTGCTAAATTAGGATCAAGCATATAAGCAATAGTTAATGCATCATGTATCCATGTACCATTTGTGCCTCTTGTTTTGCTTGCATAATCAATCCAAACTCTTAAAGTCTGTACTAAAAAATCACAAAGAGGATTTTGATTTTCTAAAGCATTTAAATCTTCATGTGTGAGCATAGTTTGCATTGTTGCATTATAAGGAACAAGTGTGATTTTAGCTCTTGAGTTTAAAACTATACGAGCAGCTTCAGGATCAAATCCAAAATTTGTATCTTTGATATGATAAGGCATATCAAAACTTCCACCCATGATAAAAATTTCTTTCACATTTTTATCAAAGTCTTTAAAAAGCTTCATAGCTATGGCTATATTTGTTAAAGGTCCTATAGCACAAATTGAAATTTCACCTGGATTTTGCATAATAAGCTCACCCATTTTCATACAAGCATTTGGACTTATATTTTCTAAGATTTTTATAGGTTTTATATGATCCCAAAGATGAGTAAGCTTAAACTCTTCTATGCTTTTATCTAGTCTTTGTCTCCAAAAATAACTATCTTCACATAAAGCTTCATGAGCACCTAAATACAAAGGTATGTCTAGATTAAGCTTATTTAATAAATCTTTAGCAACACTATAAGCGGTTAAAGCTTGTACATTACCACTTAAAGTGCTAATCATTTCAAGTTTGATTTCTTTGGAGGTTAAAATAAGTCCAAGGGCTAAACCATCATCCGTATTAGCCCCTGCTATTCCATTGCCTATATCAGTATCCAAAATAAGGCGTATCATATCGCATCTTCTATTAAATTTAAATCCCTGCCTCTAGTTTCTGGTGCAAAGAAAGTTGTGATAAAACCAATTCCTGCAGTGATAACAAAATATAAAGCTATTGGCCACCAAGCGCCATAATAAGCAAGCAAAGCTGAAGCTATCATAGGAGCAGTTCCCCCTGAAAGTATAGATCCAAATTCTTTTGCTAGCGCCATTTTAGTATAGCGATTTTTTGCTCCAAAAAGTTCTACACCCCACGCAGCTTGCACGCCAAAAATTCCCAAAGATGCTAAAGACATACCTATGATGATAGTTAAAATCACGATAATTTCATTTTTACTATCAAGTAACATAAAAGCAGGGAAGGCATAAAGCATTAAAAGTAAGCAAAAGGTTCTATAAGTAATACGTCTTCCAAATTTATCACTCAAATATCCTGCTAAAGGTATAACTAAAAATCCCACCAAAGAAGCGATAACAACAGCAGTTGTGGCTACTGATTTATCAAGAAGTAAAATTTTAGTTACATAGCCTACTATAAAACCTTGTGCAAGATAAGATGGTCCATTTTCTCCTATTCTTATACCCACCATAGTCCAAAATGCACGACTTTTTTGCCAAAAAGTTCTTTCATCTTTTTTCATATGTGCTTCATTTTCATGACGAATTTTTAGCATTAATTCTTTTTGTTTTTCAAAAACAGGAGTTTCTTTTACATTTAAACGCATATAAACAGCAAAAAGTGCTATAAAAATACTTCCTATAAAAGGAATTCTCCATCCCCATTCTTTAAAACTAGCATCATCCATACTTGTAACTAAAAGCCATACAAAAGCTGCAAGCAAGGTTCCACTATTTGATCCAAGAGCGATGATAGAAGAGATTAAACCTCTATGTTTGCTAGGAGCGTATTCTCCAAGCATGACAGTTCCACCAGAAAGCTCAGCACCTGCTCCAAAGCCTTGCATAAAACGTAAGATAACCAAACATATAGGAGCCCAAATTCCAATTACTGCATAACTTGGTATAAAACCAATTAAAGTAGTTGAAATACCCATTAATGCAATAGTACTCATCAATACATTTTTTCTTCCGTATTTATCTCCTAAATATCCAAAAAATAAAGCTCCAATAGGTCTAGCGATAAAACCTATACCATAAGTAACAAAGCTAAGTAATAACGCTATAACAGGAGTTTGCTCAGGAAAGAAAACTTCTGAAAAAACAGTAGCTGCAGCTAAGCCATAAAGTGCAAAATCTGCATATTCCATAGCAGTTCCTAGCCAGCAAGAAAACACAGCTTTTTTAAAAGCTTTTTTTCCTTCAGGTGTTTGAAAATTTTCATCCGCGATTGATTTTGTTTGCAAGATTAAACCTTTGTTTTGATTTTTCAAAACGATAATTTTATCTAAAATGTCTAAAATATAAATTTAAACTTTTTACCGATTTTTAAATAATTTTGGGCGATAATTATTATTATTTTTTAATATAGGAAAAAAATGAAAACTTTAACCATAATTGATACTTTTGGCTTTTTCTTTAGACTTTTTTATGCTTTAAAGGGTTTGAAAAATTCAAAAGGCGAGCCTAGTAATATGATTAGTGGTTTTGCTAATTTTATTTATAGTTTGAAAAATGAACATCCTAGTGATATGATTATTTTTGCTCTTGATAGTAAAGGAAAAACTTTTAGAAGCGAAATCGATCCAAATTATAAAATCAACCGCACTCCACCTCCACCTGATTTATTAGCTCAAATTCCAATTTGCATTCAAATGATAGAAAAAATGGGTTTTTCAAGTTTTTCTTGTGAAGGATATGAAGCTGATGATATCATCGCATCTTTAGTTAAAGAGTGTGAAAATAAGGATATTTTTATAAGAATTATCACTCAAGATAAAGATTTATATCAACTTATAAAAGATGATAAAGTTAGTATTTATAGTCCTATTTCAAAAAATGATTACAATGAAGCAGGATGTTTGGAAAAATATGGGGTAAAACCTAGCCAAATAAGAGATTTTTTAGCTCTGTGTGGAGATAGTTCAGATAATATCCCAGGAGTAAAAGGAATTGGTGCTAAGGGTGCCAAAAATTTACTTGATGAATTTGAAAGCATTGAGGGAATTTATGAAAACTTAACACTAGTGCGTAACGAAAGAAGTCGCAATTTATTACTTGAAGACAAAGAAAATGCCTTTTTGAGTAAAAAGCTTGCTTCTTTGTATGAGAATTTAGATGTAAAAGATATGCTTTTAAATTGTGAGTATCCAAAAGATGAACCTTTGCTTAAGATTATGGATATTTTAGAGCATTATGAATTAAATGCTTTGTTAAAAAAACTACGCACTAATCCTACCAATAAAGATAAAAATTTAGGATTTAATGCAAGATTAATTTTAGACGAGAAAGAATTATTTGAAATTTTAGAAAAAATTGATGATCAAAGCATTGTTGCTTTTGACACTGAAACTACGGGCTTAGATGCTAAAGAAGCAAAAATAGTAGGGTTTAGTTTTTGTTTTCATGAAAGTGAAGCCTTTTATGTGCCACTTGCGCATGATTATTTAGGGGTTTGCGAGCAAATTTCTATGCAAGTGGCTAAAAAGGGTATAGAAAAAATCTATCAAAGCACGGTTATAGGACATAATCTTAAATATGATTTTGAGATTATAAAAAATAATTTTAATTTAATTCCTCCAAAAAACTATGCTGATACTATGATACTTGCATGGCTTAAAGAACCAAGTTTGCGTGTAAATATGGATGATTTAGCAAAAAGATTATTTGATTATGAGACTTTACATTTTGAAGACTTAGTAAAAAAAGGAGAAAGCTTTGCAGGGGTGGATGTAGAAAAAGCTTGTAAATATGCTGCTGAAGATGCTTATATCACTTTAAGATTTTACTTGTATTTTTTAAAAAATTTAGAAAAACCTTTGCTTGAGCTTGCACAAAAAAGTGAGTTTGAATTTATCAAAGTGCTTATTATGATGGAAAATAATGGCATTAAACTTGACATTCAAAAGCTTGAAAGCTTAATGCAAAGCTTTAATCAAGATATCAAAATACTAAGTGAAAAAATATATGATTTAGCGGGTGAAAAATTTAATATCAACTCTCCTAAACAAGTAGGGGATATTTTATTTGAAAAACTAAAACTACCAAGTGGTAAAAAAAGTAAAACAGGTTATTCTACCGATGAAAAGGTTTTAAATGCTATTTTAGATGAACATCTGATTGTGAAAGAAATTTTAGCTTATAGAGAGCTTGCAAAATTAGTTTCTACTTATTGTGAACCTTTGTTAAAATTAGCTAAAAAAGATGAAAACTCAAGAATTTATTCTAGCTTTTTACAAACTGGTACAGCCACTGGACGCCTTTCATCAAAAGATCCAAATTTGCAAAATATCCCTGCGCATGGTCAATATGCTAAAGATTATAAATCCTGTTTTGTAGCAAAAGAAGGATTTAGTTTTATCTCACTTGATTATTCACAAATTGAGCTTAGAATGCTAGCGCATTTTAGTGAAGATGAGAAATTACTAGAAGCGTTTTCAAACAATGAGGATATTCATGCAAAAACTGCTATTATGATTTTTAATCGTAGTGATTATGAGACAAGGAGTATTGCTAAAAGTATAAATTTTGGTCTTATTTATGGCATGGGTTATAAGACTTTGAGTCAAAATTTAAAAATAGAAGCAAAATTAGCCAAAGAATATATTGAAAAATATTTTGAGAATTTTACTAGCATTAAAACTTATTTTGAAAAGGTAAAAAATGAAGCTAAGCAAAATGGTTTTATAAAGACTTTACTAGGCCGTAAGCGTTATTTTGACTTTGAAAATGCAAAGCCTATGCAAGTTGCAATGTATGAAAGAGAGAGTATTAACTCTACACTTCAAGGCTCTGCTGCCGATATAATAAAACTTGCAATGATAGAAATTGCAAAAGATTTAGATGAAAATAAACGCTTGATTTTACAAATTCATGATGAGCTTATTTTTGAAGTAAAAGATGAACTTTGTCAGGATTTTGCAAAAAACGCTAGTGATATTATGGAAAATATTGTAAAATTAAAAGTTAAATTAAAAACTTCATCAAGTATTGCCAAAAATTGGGGCGCATTAAAATAAGGAGAATAATTAATGGATCTTTCAACCATACTTGGGATGGTATTAGCTGTTGTTAGTATTTCTGTAGGGGATATATTGGAGGGTGGTAACCCTTTGCATGTTTTACACTTAAGTTCGTTTTTGATCGTGGTTCCAACCGCAGCTTTTTGTGCAATGACAGCAACGCATAAAAAATTTGTTAAGGCAGCTTATAAGGAGTTGAAACTCGCATTTAAAGGTGCAGGAGTAAATTTAAGTCAAAGGATAGCTGAACTTGTAGAATATTCTATCATAGCAAGAAGAGATGGACTTTTGGCTTTAGAATCAAAAACTAATGAAATAGATAATGAGTTTTTAAAAGAAACCATGATGATGATGGTTGATGGTAAGAGCGTAGAAGAGATTAAAGAAAGCATGGAAATTCAAATAGAAGAAATGGAAGAATATTACAAAGAAACCGCTGAATATTGGATTCGCTTTGGTGAGACTTGTCCTACTATGGGACTTGTTGGTGCGGTTATGGGGCTTATGCTTGCGTTACAACTTTTAGATGATCCTCAAGCTATGGCAGCGGGTATTGCAGGTGCGTTTACTGCAACGGTTACTGGAATTTTTGGTGCTTATGCTTTATTTGGTCCTTGGGGACATAAAATTAAAGCTAATGCACATGAATTAATCAAAGAAAGAATAGTCATCTCTCATGCTATTGTAAGTATTGCAGAGGGAGCAAATCCTAGAGATTTAGAGGCTAAATTGTTTAATTATCTTGGACAAGGCGAGCCTAGAATTTCTCAGTTTGATAAGTAAGAGATAAAAATGGGAAAAAAACATAAATGTCCAGAATGTCCAGCAGGTGAAAAATGGGCTGTGCCTTATGCAGATTTTTTAAGTTTGCTTTTGGCACTTTTTATCGCTCTTTGGGCGATTTCAGAAAGTAATCCTGCTAAAACTGAAGCCTTAAAAACTGAATTTGTTAAAATTTTTGAATTTACTGCTTCTAGTCCTCTAGAAAAAGAAAGTGAAGTACATAATAAATACAGCGCACCATCTAATGCAAATGTTGAAGAGCTTGAAAAGCTTAAAAAATTAAGTATTACTCAGCAAGAAAATATAGAAAAACTAAAAGCGGCCTTAGATCAAAGAGAAAATAACATAGTTTTAAATCTACCTGCAAGAGTTGAGTTTGCCAGAGGTAGTACCGAGATTAATTCAGCAGATGTGCAAGATTTTTTAAAGCGTATTAGTGAAGTTTTAAAAAGAATGCCAAAGCAAGCTCAAATAGAACTTAGAGGTTATACTGATGCAAGCGATAAAGATCCTAAAAGGAATTTTGATTTAGCAAGCAAAAGGGCTCAAGTTATAGCTGATTATTTGATCGCTAAAGGGATTAATCCAGCTCAACTTATAGTGGTTAGTTTTGGAGATAACTATCCTTTAGGTGCAAACAAAGAAGATGAGATAAATAATAGGGTTGAATTTTATATCCGTGTAGATTCTTCAGATAATCAAACTAGAAAGTCTGTATTGGATCAAATTGGAACTTTTAAATAACAAATAAGTAAAAAAACTTATTTGTTATTTTCTCCACCAAAACGAAGTAGCGCTGAACCCCAGGTAAAACCACCACCAAAAGCATCAAGCAATATTAACGAACCTTGTTTTAAACGACCTTGTTCATAAGCATCATTCATTGCCATAGGGATTGAAGCGGCTGATGTATTGCCATATTTTTGAACAGTAATAACACATTGTTCGTCTTTGAAATTTAATTTTTCTTGAACGGCTTTGATAATTCTTAAATTAGCTTGATGAGGTATAAAAAGATCAATTTCTTCGCTTTTTATATCATTTTTTGTAAGAATTTCAACAACATCATTACTTAGAGTATTTACTGCGATTTTAAATACTTCATTTCCCTTCATTTGCATGGAAAGTGGAGAGCAGATACTGCTTTTTTGAGCTCTTTGAGTCATTAATAAATCTCCAAATTCTCCATCACTTGCAGTATGAGTATCTATGATAGGGAAATTATCATCTAATGACACAACCCCAGCACCAGCTCCATCACCAAATAAAACACAAATGCTTCTATCAGTATAATCCATGATAGAACTAATTTTTTCAGCCCCTATGATTAATACATTTTTTTTAGCACCACTTTCAACCATAGATTTTGCAAGCTCTAAAAGATAAATAAACCCTGAGCATGCAGCAGAAATATCAAAAGCGGTGACATTTTTTAAGCCTAAATTATGAGCAATTTTACATGCAGTTGATGGCATAGTAAAATAATCAGGGCTTAAAGTAGCTACGATGATCGCATCTATATCTTGAGGATTTAAATTAGCTCTTTGTATGGCTTTAATAGCTGCTTTAGTACCAAGATCGCTTGTATTTTCATCATCATTTGCTATATGTCTTTGTTCTATACCAGTTCTTCTTAATATCCATTCATTACTAGTTTGAACCATTTTTTCTAAGTCAAAATTACTCAGAGTTTTTGTAGGGATATAAGAAGCTATACTTTTTAAGGAAGCTTTAGTTGATTTCATAATTAGAAAGTTCTTTTTCTATAGTTTGATTTATATTTGATTGTGTGAAATTTAATGCTTGAAAAATAGCATTTTTTATAGCTTTTGGACCACTTTTACCATGACTTATAATAACACATTCTTTTACGCCCAAAAGTGGAGCTCCGCCATATTCTTCATAGTCAATATGAGTTTTTAGTTCATTAAAAGCTGGTTTTGCTAAAAGATAACCTAGTTTTGCTAAAAAAGATTTTTGAATTTCTTGTTTTAGAAGCTTTGTAATAACACTTGCTACACCTTCACCTGTTTTAAGTAAAATATTTCCATTAAATCCATCGCATACTAATACATCTATAGTACCATTAAAGATATCCCTACCTTCGGCATTTCCGACAAAATTTGGAAGTTGCTTTAAGAGTTGATGAGTTTCTTTGGTAAGCTCATTTCCCTTACATTCTTCTTCACCATTTGATAGTAAAGCAACTCTAGGTTTAGCAATTTTTAAAATCTCTTTAGCATAGGCTTCGCCCATAATAGCAAATTGAAATAAATGCTCACTTTTACAATCAACATTTGCTCCAACATCTAGTACAAGTGTTCTTGAATGGATATTTGGCATTAAGGTAGCTATTGCAGGTCTAGCAATATTGGCTAATCTTCCAAGTTTTAATGTGGCTAAACTCATGGTAGCACCACTATGTCCAGCAGAAACGATAGCTTGCGCTTTTTGATTTCTTACTAGCTCTATAGCCTTGTAGATAGTGCTATCTTTTCTTTTTAATGCATCTGTGGAATTTTCTTCCATAGCAAATACATCAAAAGCCTCTTCATATTCTATATATGAGTTTAATTCTTGAGGGATTAAGGTTTTAAGCTTTTGAGGATCTCCTACCAAGATAGCTTTAAATTCACGCTCTTTTAAAGCCTGAATTACGCCTTCTATAATAGGTTTTTCCCCAAAATCACCTCCCATTGCATCAATAGCAATGCTTGTCATCGTTATTAATATTCCTTAGTTACTGGATTTACACGGTGAGGCATTTTATAGCTACCATCCTTGTCTTTTATAGGCATAGGTAGGGTAACTTTATAATGAGTTCTGCGTTTTGCTGCGCGAGTTTTACTCACTCTTCTCTTAGGTACTGCCATTTTTTACTCCTTTATTAATTTAAACATTTATTACAATAAAAATAATCACTTAAATAAGATTGTAACTCGCTTGTAGCAAGTTCTATTAAATCTATATGAGAGTCAAAAAACTCCATAGTATCACTTAAAGTGTTATTTTCATCTTTAAAAATTCCATCACTTGCAAAAAGCTCTACATTTTGATCAATTTCAAGCTCCATTTCATCGCCACATCGATCACAATTTCTATAAGCAAATCCTTTAAAACTAGCTTTTACTTTTGCTAATTTTGGGTTAACTTTTGTAATAGTTCCTTCAAAAACTATATTATCAAGATCTAGTTTAAAAGGATAAGCTACAGAGCTAAGTTTTGCAAAGGCAATTTTCATTATAAAATTTCAGTTTTTGAAAAGAAAAATTCTATTTCAATTTTTGCATTTTCCAAGCTATCGCTTCCATGAACCGCATTTGCATCAATACTATCTGCAAAATCTGCTCTAATAGTACCAGGAGCTGCTTCTTTTGGATTTGTAGCACCCATTAATTCTCTGTTTTTTAATACAGCATTTTCGCCTTCTAAAACAGAAACCACAACTGGACCACTGATCATAAATTCAACTAAGTCTTTGAAAAAAGGTCTGTCTTTGTGTATAGCGTAAAATTCTTGAGCTTCTTTTTCTGAAAGCTGTATTTTTTTTGTTGCTGCTATTCTTAGACCATTGCTTTCAAAGCGTGTTAAAATTTGACCAATAACACCTTTTTTAACTGCATCAGGTTTAATAATAGAAAGTGTTTTTTCCAAAATCGTCCCCTTAATTTAAATAAGTTTTGTATTTATAAAAGAGTTAATTATACCAAAAAATGCTTTAAAATTATATAAAATTCTAGAGTTTATAGAAGAGTTTGTAAGTAACTTGAAATCAAGATACTTACATTAAATTTGTTAAGCAAATACCGGAGTTGAACCGTCTCTTAAGTCACTTCCGATGTTATCACGGCTTGGTTGTCCACTAACTACATCACTCCATACAATACAGCCATCAGTTGGACAAGCACTTGCACAGGCTGGCTGATCATTGTGTCCTACACATTCAACGCACTTATCAGCATAAACATAATATCTATCTTCACCTTCAGGATTGTTTGCATCATCTACGATTGCGCTTACTGGGCATTCATCTATACAAGAACCACATGCTATACAAATATCAGTAATTTTAACTGCCATTTTTTACTCCTTAATATTAAATATTGAATATAAGATTATCAAAATTGTCTTAATTTTATTCTTAAAATCTTTTAATTTTGATAATAAAATTAAATTATGGATAATTTTACACAATTAATAAATTTTTAAATTTACAAATGATATTATTTTGTTACAAATAAAATTTATTAATTAGGAGATAAAATTATGGTAGTAACTAAAAAAGCTATTGACTTTACAGCACCTGCTGTATTAGGTAATAATGAAATAGTTGGAGATTTTAATCTTTATAAAAATATAGGACCAAAAGGTGCTGTAGTATTTTTCTATCCAAAAGATTTTACATTTGTTTGTCCGTCTGAAATTATTGCTTTTGATAAAAGATATCAAGATTTTAAAGATAGAGGTATTGAAGTAATCGGTATATCTTGCGACAATGAATTTTCTCACTTTGCATGGAAAAATATGCCTGTAAATCAAGGTGGTATAGGTCAAGTTAAATTTCCTTTAGTAGCTGATTTAACAAAACAAATTGCTAGAAATTTTGATGTTTTATTTGAAGAAGCAGTTGCTTTAAGAGGTTCTTTCTTACTTGATGCTGATGGAACAATTCGCCATGCAGTAGTTAATGACTTACCACTTGGAAGAAATATTGATGAAATGATTAGAATGGTTGATACTATGTTATTTACTAATGAACATGGTGAAGTTTGCCCAGCAGGTTGGAATAAAGGTGATGAAGGTATGAAAGCTGATCCTAAAGGCGTAGCTGATTATCTAAGTAAAAATGAAGGTAAATTATAGCAATACAAGACCAAAAGTATTTTACTTTTGGTTTTTTTCTTAAAAGTTATACTTAATCCATTAACTCTCTAAAAATACATAAATTAAATATTATTTTAGAATTATTTGTTTTGGTTTAAACTGATATAAATTAATATTAAAAATAGTATATGATAATTTTTTAATAAAATTTTATTATACTGAATGTTAAGGAGAATTAATGAAAAAAAATATGAAAAGTTTAGCAAATAAATTAACATTTTTTGTTTTTTTGGCAATCATAGCTATTTTATTTGTGGCAAATATCTTTAATTATATTGAAGTAAAGCGCGATGTGCAAAAACTCATTAATGATATACAAATTAAAACAATGCAAGATGTTTTAAAAAGCTTTGATGATTATACTGCCTCAAGAAGTGATGCCGTAAAAGCTGTTGCAGCTGAAATTAAAAAAAATCCCAACGCAAGTTTAGAAGAAATTTACACTATGGTTAAAGTTGCAAAAGAAGCTAGTCGTTTTGATGTTTTGTATGTAGGACTTGCAAAAAATGGTGCAATGATTAGATCAAATGGAAATCATCAAATGCCATCTGATGGTTATGACCCAAGAACCAGAACTTGGTATACAAGTGTTGCTTCTGGAGAAGATAAAGTTGTTATATCAAAGCCTTATATGGCTCCAAGTTTAAAAGCTCCATCCTTAGCTTTTTCATATCCTATTATTATAGATGGTAAATTTATGGGTGCAGTTGGTGGAAATTATGATTTAAATACTTTTTCAGATAATGTATTAGCAATGGGAAAATCTCAAAGTGGTTATACTGTGGTTTTGGATGATGAAGGCACTATATTATTTCACGAATCTTCAAAAGATTTACTAACAAAAACTAATTTAAGTCAAAATATAGTAAAAACTTATCTTGCAACTCCAGATGGAAAAGACGGCAAGCTTTCTAGTGAACCTATGTTAATTGATGACGATAACGCACCTCGTAAAGCAGTAATTTGTCAAGAATCTTCAATAGGGTATAATGTATGTGTAATAGCAGATGAAAAAATTTATAATGAGCCTGTAAATAAAGCTTTGGTAAACCAAATTATTATTGGAATTATAAGTTTGATAATTGCACTTATAATTGTAAGATTTATGATTAGTTATAATCTCTCCCCACTTCAAGCCATTCAAACTGGTCTTAACTCTTTCTTTGATTTTATCAATCATAAAACAAAAGACTCAGCTATGATTAATGTTAAAACTAATGATGAGTTTGGTGCTATGGCTAAAGCCATCAATGAAAACATCACTAAAACTAAAAATGCATTAGAACAAGATGCTAAAGCGGTAGAACAATCAGTTGAGACAGTAAGAGAAGTTGAAAGTGGTAATCTAACAGCAAGAATAACAGCAATTCCTGCTAATCCTCAACTCCTTGAACTTAAAAATTATCTCAATGAAATGCTTAGTGTTTTAGAACAAAAAGTAGGTTCTAATATGAATGAAATTAATCGTGTATTTGATAGCTATAAAGCATTAGACTTTACTACTGAAGTTAAAAACGCTAAAGGTGGAGTTGAAGTAACAACTAATGTATTAGGTCAAGAAATAGTAGCTATGCTAAGACAATCATCTGAATTTGCTTCCTTATTAGCAGATGAGAGTGGAAAATTACAAAGCGCTGTTAAAGACTTAACAGATTCATCATCTAGCCAAGCTTCTTCTTTAGAAGAAACAGCAGCAGCATTAGAAGAGATTACTTCTTCTATGCAAAATGTATCTCATAAAACTAGTGAAGTAATTGCTCAAAGTGAAGAGATTAAAAATGTTACTTCTATTATAGGAGATATTGCTGATCAAATTAATCTACTTGCATTAAATGCTGCTATTGAAGCTGCGCGTGCAGGTGAACATGGTAGAGGTTTTGCTGTTGTTGCTGATGAAGTTAGAAATCTAGCAGAAAGAACTCAAAAGTCTTTAGGTGAGATTGAAGCAAATACTAATATCTTGGTTCAATCTATTAATGAAATGGGTGAGAGTATTAAAGAACAAACTACAGGTATTACTCAAATTAATGATGCTGTAGCTCAAATTGATCATGTAACCCAAGAGAACTTAAAAATAGCAAAAGATAGTGCTACTATATCTGATAATGTAAATAAAATAGCTAATGATATCTTAGAAGATGCTAGGAAGAAGAAGTTTTAAGAGATAAATCCAAGTATTTAATTTGTTGATACTTGGATTAAATGCTATAATTTTACTTTAATTTTTAAAGGTTTTTTATGGCAGCTGATGATCAAGAAAAAACAGAAGAACCCACGTCCAAGAAAATAGAAGATGCGCGTAAAGAGGGTAATGTCCCAAAAAGTCAAGATGCATCTGCAGTAGCTGTTCTTGTAGTAGCTGTTCTTGTAGTGTTATTTATGTTGCCTTTTATAGGTGAGAGAATTAGTGGTTTATATAGGTTTTATCAAAGTTTTATAGGTATTGAACTTGATTTGAAAATTTTACAAAAAATTATTATTAAAACTATGATAGAAATGTTTATTATGGTTTTACCTATTACCTTGGTTATTATGATAGCAGGCGTGCTTGGAAATTTGATGCAATTTGGATTTATCTTTACTACTAAACCGATTACTCCAAATTTTAATAAGATAAATCCTCTTAGTGGCCTTAAGAATCTTTTTTCACTTAAAAAAATTATTGAAGCTTTGAAAATTACTCTTAAAGTTGGAGTTGTTTTTGGTATAGCTTTTATTTTTTTGTTGCAATTTATGAAAGAACTTCCTAGAGTAGAGCTTTACACGATTTATCCACAACTTTTATGGCTTAGAGATAAAGCTATTATTCTTGCAGCTATTGTGATTATAGCTTTTTTGATTATTGGGCTTTTGGATGTACTTTTAGTGAGATATCAATATTTTAAAAATTTACGTATGAGTAAGCAAGAAATTAAAGATGAATACAAACAAAGCGAAGGAGATCCTTTGGTAAAAGGAAGAATTCGCCGTTTGCAAATGGAAGCAGCAAGACGTAGAATGGTGCAAGATGTTGCTAGTGCTGATGTAGTAATTACTAATCCTACTCACTACGCGGTTGCTTTGCGTTATGATAGTTCTAAAGAAGCTGCGCCAAAAGTTTTAGCTAAAGGGGTAGATTTTTTAGCTTTGCGTATAAAAGATATGGCATATGAATACAATGTGATGATTTATGAAAATCCTCCTTTGGCTAGAGAGCTTTACAAATCTTGTGAGGTAAATGATCTTATCCCACCAGAGCTTTTTAAAGCAGTTGCAGAAGTTTTAAGTTTTGTCTATACTTCTAATAGACAAAAATTTGCTGATAGATTAAAATAAATTTAGCTTTTTAATCAAACTTATAATAGTCATGGCTATAGAAAGAGTGTAGATGCTTAAAAGTGCTATGCGATGGGATTTAAGGTTGATTTTTTCCATGATTTTAATTCCAAGATAAACACCTAGCATAGAGCAAAGTCCTACTAAGCTTCCATTTTGTAAGACTTCTTTATCAATGATGTCATTATATACAAAAGAACTAATTCCTGAAATGGAAGCAAAAATCACAAAAAACAAACTAAGTGGCACTACTTTTTTGGTATCATAGCCCAAAAAATAAGCCAAAATAGGAGTAATTAAAAGCCCACCTCCAATACCTAAAGATATAGCAAAAATTCCTGTAAATATACCACAAATTAGTAAAATGGAATTTTTTAAGGCTTTAGAATGATTGATATTTCCAATAGTACTTTTTTGGTCAAAAGCAAATTTTAAAAAGAAAATAATACTTACACATAAAAAAATACTTGTTAAGGTTATATCCGAAAAATACGAGAGTAAAAGCCCGCTAAACATCGCACCTAAAAAGCCTCCAAAACCTATGATAAGTCCATCTTTTAAGATTAAATTTTTATTTTTATAATTTAAATAAGAGCCAAAAATAGAAGCAAAAATCATTTGAACAACAGAAATTGCAACAGCATGATGAGAGCTAAGTCCTAAAGTAAGCATAAAAGGAACGATAATCATACCACCACCTATGCCAAAAATTCCCGAAGCCATACCTGAAAAAATTCCTATAATCATATAAGGAAGTAAAGTTAAATCCATAATCTATAAACCTTTAAATAAAAATATTGTAACAAAATAAAATTTATTTAGCTTTAGAAAATATAATCATAGTCGATTTAAAAAATAACTAAGTAATATATATATAAAAAAAAAAAAGGGGGGGGGTGAGTGGTTTTTTGTAAAAAATGCGTTATGCCAGATACTAAGCCTGATTTGCATTTTAATGATGATGGAATTTGTGATGCGTGTTGCTCACAAGAAGCTAAAAACCATAAGATAAACTGGCAAGAGCGTGAAAAAGAATTTCTAGAACTTGTGAAAAAATATAAAAAACATCCTGTGTATGATTGTGTCATAGGGGTAAGTGGTGGTAAGGATTCTACTTTTCAAGTTTTAAAATGTCTTGAGTTTGGACTTAATCCTTTGTGTGTTTGTTTTGAACCAAGTATCCCTACTAAAATAGGTAAAAAGAATTTAAAAAATTTAAACAATCTTGGTGTTGATTTAATTCATATTAAAAGAAATCCTTTGGTGTATAAAAAATTATCCCGTGAAGCTCTTATAAGAACGGGCGATAATGAATGGCAAAACCATTTGGGAATTTTTACTTGTGTTCCAAAAATAGCTGTTGCTTTTGATATACCTTTGATTATTTGGGGAGAAAGTCCGCAGATTGAATATGGTGGACCAGCTAGTTCTAAAGAAAAAAACATTTTAGGCAGAGAATGGCTTGAAGAATTTGGCGGGCTTTTAGGTAATAGAATTTCTGATATGATTGGAGTTGATGGTATCAGAGAGAAGGATTTATTTTTTTATACTTACCCAAGTGATGAAGAACTTCAAAGAGTAGGAGTTACGGGGTTATTTTTGGGATATTATTTTAAATGGGATTATAAGTATAATTTAAAATTAGCTCAAGAAAATGGCTTTAAAACCAGTACAAAACCAGTTGAAACTACTTATGAGAATTTTGAAAATCTAGATTGCTATTCAAATCATGTGCATGATTACTTAAAATACTGCAAATATGGTTTTGGAAGAGCTACGGATAATGCGTGTTTGGATATAAGACTTGGTTATATTAGCCGTGAAGAGGGTGTGAGACTTGTAAATAAATACGATGGAAAGCCACCCAAAAAGGCTATTAAGAAGTATTTGGAGTTTAGCGGTTTTAGTGAAAAAGAATTTGAAAAAATTGTAGATTCTTATACAAATAAAAAAATTTTCAAACGTGATGAAAATGGTAAATTCTTAAGAGACAGCGATGGATCATTGATAAAAAAAGATGAGTTTGTTTTGTGAAATGATTTGTATTGTTGATTATCATCTTGGAAATTTTAAATCTGTTTTGAAGGCTTTTGAAAAAATTAATCAAGAAGTGATTATAAGTTCTAAAAAAGAAGATATAAAAAATGCTTCTAAATTAGTTTTACCAGGTGTTGGATCTTTTAAACAAGGTATGGAAAATTTAAAAAAACTTACACTAGATAATCTTTTAAAAGAATGTGTTTTAAAAGATAAAAAACCCATTTTGGGAATTTGTCTTGGTATGCAACTTTTTGCCAGTAAGGGATATGAGGGCGGAGAGTGCGAAGGGCTTGATTTTATAAAAGCAAAGGTTTTGAAATTTGATTTAAGTAAAGAAAAATTATTGCACAGTGGTTGGGATGATTTGCAATTTAGTGATAAAAAAAGCATACTTTTTGATGGAATTTTAGAAAAAAGTGATTTTTATTTTGTGCATTCTTATTATGTAGAGTGTTTAGAGAGAGTAGAAACTTCTTTTTTTGAGTATGAAAAACATTTTTGTGCAAGTTTTGAAAAAGATAATATTTTTGCCGTGCAATTTCATCCTGAAAAAAGCCAAAATGTAGGTTTGAAACTTTTGGAAAATTTTGCAAATTTAAAGGTCTAGTATGCTTAAAACAAGAATTATACCTTGTGTGTTATTAAAAGATCATCAGCTTGTAAAAAGTATCAATTTTTCTTCTTTTAGGACTATAGGGCATGTGGTAAGTACAGCTAGGATTTATAATGCTAGAAATGTTGATGAGCTTATTGTTTTGGATATCAATAAAAATGGCGTTATAGATTTTGAAAGCTTAGAAGATATAGCTAATGAGTGTTTTATGCCTTTGACTATTGGAGGTGGGATTAGAACTTTAAAAGATATTAGAAAAGTATTAGATATAGGTGCTGATAAAATTAGCATTAATTCTATGGCTTTACAAAATCCAAATTTTATAAAAGAAGCTGCTGACACTTTTGGAAGTTCTTGTATAGTGTGTTCGATTGATGTAAAAAAAGACAAAAATAAATTTAAAATTTTTAATAATGAAATTTTAAATATTGATCCGCTAGAACTTGCATTAAAATATGAATCTTTAGGAGCAGGGGAAATACTTTTAACAAGTGTTGATAAAGAAGGAAGTTCTTTGGGGTATGACTGGGAATTACTAGAGTATTTCAAAGGTAAATTAAAAATTCCACTCATTATTAATGGAGGACTTTCTAAACCTCAAGATGGGGTAAAAGCTATACAACTTGGTGCAAATGCATTAGTCGGTGCTTATATATTTCATTTTAGTCAATATACTCCAAATGATGTTAAAAATGAGCTTTTAAAAAATAATATCCCTGTGAGGATTGTTTAAATTTACAAAATAAAAATTATTATCTTCTTTAATAACTTCAAAGCCATGTTTTAAATATAACTTCAAAGCTTTTATATTTTCTTTAAAAACACAAGCGTTTAAAGTTTGAACTTTTAAAACATTAAAAGTATAGTTTTTAATTTCTTGCATTAAAAGATTACCTACGCCTTTTTTTATACCATAAAGCCCAAATTCACATGAATGGTTGGTTATATTAATAAAATCAATTACACCTATGATATTTTTATCATCATAAACTAAAAAATATTTTTTAGTTGTATCTGTTTTTAGACTAGATAAAAAACTTAAGTGTTCTTTTAAAGTGATATTTTGCGTTTTCATAAATTTAGCAATATTTTCATCATTACGCCATTTTAAAACAAGCTCGATTTCCTCTTGGTTTAAGTGGATAAAATCTTTTAAAACTATCATATAAAACTCTCCACTTCATAGCCTTTTTTAACAAGCCATGTTGCAAGTTTTTCTTGATTTTTAGTATAAGCTATGGCTTTAAAATTTGCTTTTAAAATCAAAGCTTCGTTCACTAATGAACTTGCGCTAATGATGAGTTTTTTGCTCTCATTCATTAATCTTGCCAAATTTGGATAATCTATATGAACTTGGATGTTAGAATTTTTTTGGCTTAGCTTTTGAAGTGATTTTAAATGAAGATTTGCTTTTGTTGTTGCTATGATGATAGCTTTATTTTTATCAAGTTTGTTTGCTATGTCAAAAGAAAGATTTTTATTATCACTTCCACCTATGCAAATGAAATAATCATAAATCTTTTCTCGTTGTATTTTACTTTCCTGATAAAATTCATCGCGTATTAGAGCATAAGAAAAGCCACATCTTAACTCACAATATTTTGGCACTAAATTTTCATAATCACTTTCTTTAGCATAGGCATTGACATTTAGTAAAATATCGCAAAAATGTTCTTTTATCTCATCATCAAAACTTAGAATTTTAATTCCTGTTTCTAGTTTGATGAGTTTTTCATCATCCGCAGTGATCTCATAATGATCGATGATTAAAAGATCAAATTTTTCCTTTTTGATGAGATTGATGAGTTCATATATGCTAGCACTTGTTAGTTCATATACAGGATAAGGAATTTCATCTATTAAAGAGCCTTTTAGTGGTAAACAAGCAAAAGATACATCCTCATATTGTTTTGCTAATATTAAATCTCTTTTTATATGCCCATGTCCTATTTGACTTGAACTATCACTTCTGATCAAGACTTTCATTTTCTTTTATGACTTCTTTGAATTTTTCTTCTGGATTTTTTTCGTTAAATAAAAAGTCTAAAATTCCCAAATAAGCTATAAAATTTGCACCTAATTGTGTGTAGGTTGGATGGATAAAATCAAAATATTCAATTTTTATATTTACATTTTTAAAAATTTCTTTTGCTGTCTCTTTTTCGAGATAGTTTTTCGAACCTTCCGGAGAAAGATAATAATCAGCTTTTAGTGTTTGGCAAATTTCAAGTAGTAGTTTTTCTTTTTTTTTATTTTTTAAGTTTAAAGAAGAAGCCTGTAAAATAGGGGTTTTGATGTTTAAATGTTCACAGTATATTTTGATTAATTCCATATTAAATTGCACTAAATGTGTGTGTTTAAATAGATTTTTTTCTAAAATGTCATAGTATTTATTAAAATTGATGCTCTTAGAGTATGCGTGGTGGATTGTTTTTAGAAATTTAAATTTCCATTTATCATCTTTTTCAAATAAAATATTTTGAAGCGATGTTTTTTGTGGTGCTTTTTGTAAGTTTAGTCCTAGTAAAAAGGTTTTATCTTGTAATTTGATTTTATTTCTATTTTGCCATGATCTGCGTTCAAATTGAACATTGTCTAAAAAGACAAAAGTATCAACACTTTTTATCATGTATATATAACCTATCCAAGGATTGAAAGTAGGTTGCATTATAGCTATTTGCATCTGTTATCCTTTGAGTGGTATGTATGTATATACCCCCCCCCTCGCTTTATTTTGAATTTTCATCATTACACTCATTTGATTTTTCCATAAATTACAATATCACTATCATTAACTAGTCTTTCATCTTCTCCCATAATATTGGTATTTTCATAAGTAAGTACTTTAAAATCATGTAAATTTAAATATTCTTTTAAAATTTCAACAAGTTCGTATTCTTGGTATAGAGTATTGATACATCCAAGCTCTCCTGTGGTGTTATCATTTGTGATTTTAAAACAATTATGAGCTATTTTTTCTCCATAGCCATATCTATAATCTTTTATACTTCTTGTTCGTAAAAAAAACAATGCATTTTCTTTATACATAGAATTTTCTTTGGAAATTTTTAATAATTTTAAAAAATCTTCTTTCAAAAGATAGTTAATCACATTAGGAATCATAAAAATATCTGCATTAATATTTGGATTTTTTAAAGGAAATTCTAAGATATCATCATGAAAAAACTGATAGTTTTTACATTGAATTATTTCTTTGAAGTTGTAATTAGCGTTGTTGATATTTTCTTGATTTAAATCAACTCCAATACACTCATAATCATAGTTTGCGAATAAAGAAAGATTATTGCCGTTAGAACAAGCAAATTCTAAAACTTTTTGATTGTTTTGTTGGTGTAATCTTTGTTTGAAAAAAAATTTAATTACCGCTAAATCTGGAAATTTTAAACCTTTCAAGTCTCTTAAATACATTTTCACTCCTTAGTGATTTTTCCATAGATAATTATATCGCTATCTTTGATATAAACTTTATTTTTTATATTGATATTTTCACTTGTGATAACTTCAAAATCATATAAATTTAAATATTCTTTTAAAATTTCAACAAGTTCATGTTCTTGATAAGCTGTGCAAAGACAATTTTTTTCACCACTAAATTCATCGCCACTTAAGATGAAGCTACCATTTTCTAACTTTTCTCCAAGTCCATAACGATGATCTTTAACGCTTCTTGCTCTTAAGAAAAAGTGAGCATACCCCCCCCCCGCTTACTCGATATAGGTTATTTTGTTTTGCATTGTGCAGTAAATTTTTAAATTCATCTTTCGTAATATAATTAATTACATTAGGTATTAAAAATACATCTGCGTTTATATTTTGATAATTTTTGGCAAAATTAAGCATATTTTCATTAAAAAAACTTGCTTTTTTATAATGCATAATTTCTTTAAAATTATAAATAGCATTTTCATGATTTTGTTTGCTAAGTTCTACGCCAATACACTCATAATCATAGTTTGCGAATAAAGAAAGATTATTGCCATTATGAGAGGCAAATTCTAAAACTTTTGCATTTTTTAAAGTATCAAGCTTGTTTTTAAAAAACCATCTAACAAGTTCCATGTCAGGATACTTAAAACCTTTGATTTTATTTATAAACATTTATTACCTTTGTGAAATTGATATAGTATTTTAGCAAATTCTAAGTCTTCAAAGGTATCAATATCACAGATTTTATTCCTTGGAAGCAAAAAAGCTTTAGAATGAGGTTTAAACATAAAATCTTCTTCTAGCCATGCTTCTTTTTTACCAAAGTAAAATGCACCACCATCATGATAAGCTTTGGTAAGATCTTGTGAGCGTTTGTTATAGTTTGATTCATCAAACATATAAACTTTATTTTGTTCATTAAGGTAAAAACCTCTTTGTATGGGGTATTCAAATTCACAAGCTGAAAATAAAAATTTGCACTCATCTTGACTAAATTGTTCAAAAGCTTTTTGCAAGATAAACTCATCTATAAGTGGAGCTGTTGCGTATAAACAACATATATTTTCATAAAATTTGCCATGTTTTTCTAGTGTTATGATAGCATCTTGGATTACAGCGGTTGAGCTTGCATAATCATCACTTAATTCTTTTTTGCGTACGAAAGGAGCTTTTGCGCCATATTTTAAAGCTACTTTGATGATTTCTTCATCATCACTTGAGATAATCACATCATCAAAAATGCCTGAATTTAAAGCACTTTCTATACTATAAGCAATCAAAGGTTTTCCTAGAAAATTAATGATATTTTTTCTAGGAATGCGTTTAGAACCACCACGCGCTGGGATAATACAAAGATTTTTCATAGTATTAAGTAATGTTGTTGTCTAAAATAATATTTTGCCCATTGATATGCTTTGCATTTTCACTTAATAAAAAACAAGTTAGATTGGATACATCTTCCACGCTACCCATATGTTTTAAATTTGAATAAAGCCTATTTATGGATTGAGAATGTATTATATGATCTATCATGGGTGTTTTAATTAAACCTGGTAGTATCGAATTGATTCTATACCTTGGATATATTTCTTGTGACAAAGCTTTAACTGTTGCGTCTATTGCAGCTTTACTTGCACCATATAAACTCAACCCCTTTAGTGGCTCTCGACTAGCTTTTGAACTAATCCATATAAAACTACTATTCTCTTTTGTTTTTGATCTATTATCTAATAATCCTTTTAAAACTTGTAGGTTTCCAAAATAATTAATGTTAAAAATCTGATAACCAATTTCTATATAGTTTGGCATTTTTATACTCAGTGTTTTGCTGATACCAGCTGATAATACTGCTCCATTAAACCCATTATATTTTTTAGATAATTCCAAAACCCAACTATCAAGTTTTTTATACTTTGAAAGATCTTTAGGTAAAATAATAAATTTTTCCGGAGATGATGATTTTTCTTTTTGAGCTGCAAGCTTATCTCTGTTTTTTCCTATAGCAATTACTTGAGCTCCAAGTTTGTTTAGCTTTAGAGCTATGTCAGCTCCTATTCCGCTACTTGCACCTGTGATAAGAAATTTTTTATCACAAAAAATATTATCTTTAAAAATCATTTTTTATCCCATTTCTCCATGGGAACAAGTGCTATTAGATCTGCTATATTTTTACAAGTTTTTAATTCAGTGCCGTGAATGCAAATATCGAATTCTTGATCATATAAAACACTTAGAGAAAGTATTGCTAAACTATCATATTCCTCTATACTCTCTAACATAGTGTTTTCATCTAAAGAATATTCAATTTGTAAAAGCTCCTCAATTTTTTTTATAAAGTCTTTTTTTTTCATGGATAACCTTTTTATAAAATTTGTGTTTTTTTTACTATAAAATCATTATTTAAAGTTAGAATTGCATTTGCCCAACTAAGTCCGGCGCCAAATCCACCTAAAGCTATTGTTATTTTGTTGTTTATTTTGTTAAAATTTCCAAGTGTATCACACATTGTCACAGGTATTGAAGAGGCGTTAATATTTCCGTATTTTTCAATAGTATTGTTTGGTGTTTTTAAAGGGTTAAGTTTTAATTTTTTAATAATTGCTTCAATCATACTTTTATTTGCCTGATGAAAAAAAACATAGTCCAATTCTTCTTTTTTTATTTTTGCATAATTTAGAAGATTAATAAAACCTTCCGGTTCTTTTTGGATAGCAAAATTAAAAATTTTTAATCCATTCATATATACTTGTTTGTCTTTTAAGTTAAAATTAAACATTTCCGGTTCATTAAAACTCTCGATATTAGGTTTTGCGAAAGCACCATAAGGGACTATTAAGCTGTTGTATCCTTTTCCATCTGTTTGTAAATCAAAATAAGAAATATGTTCTTGGTTGGTATATTCCAATAGAGTTGCACTAGCTGCATCACCTCTTATTTTTATTTGGTTTTTAAAATCTTTTTCTAATTTACTGCTTGTGCTTGCACATACTAATAGAATTTTTTTACAATATCCATTTTCAATCATACAATGAGATATATATAAACCATATATATATCCAGCACAAGCTTGGTTAATATCAAAGGCTAGGGTGGTATTGGGAAAGTTAAACTTTCCATGTAAATAGCAGGCAGTTGACGGTATAAAAAAATCAGGTGTTTGTGTTACCACTATAATAGCATCTATTGAATTTCTATCTACTTTTGTTTCTTGTAATAAAATCTCTATAGATTTTTGAGATAAATCAGATGCTGTTTCATTTGTAGCAACATGTCTATATTTTAAACCGATATAATCTTTTATTTTGTTTATTTTTTTTATGTTATTATCAAAAAGCTCTTGCAATTCTAAATCAACAGAAATTTTTGTTTTTGGGACAACGCTAGATACTGATGATAACTTTACATGATTAAATTGCGCTTGAATTGTGTATCCTTTTGTAATAAAATTTTATCATCTGTTTTTAGTAAATTATAAATTATATCATAAAAAGGTTGTATTTCTATAGAAACAATATCACCTTTGCTGAATTTTTGTTCTTTATAATAGGGTGTATTTTTGATAAAAGACAAAGTATAGTCTCTATCGTTTAAAAGATTTTGTTTTAAATCTCGGACAAAATATTTAATGCTTTTTTTTGTTTTAATACCTTTTTCATTAATAATATAACCCGAAAATTCTTTAAAATATCTATGTCTTATTTTTGCTTTTTCTTCTATATAATGAATATATGTAATCCCTAAGTTTTTGTTGCCAAAAAGAATAATTTTTCCATTGTTTTTTGTAAGTATATCAAAAACACTATTTTCTCCAAAGCAACTTGTAGTATCTTTTAAAAATAATTCTTCTTTAGCTCCTTTTACTGCAAAAGAAAAAATTGGATCATTGGTGCGTTTTACGCCTATTTGCTGTCTAAAGAATTCATTTAATATTCCAACCTTTGTTTTTGATTGTAATTTATCATAATCTTTATTATTACAAAAGCTATAAGTAAATGTAGGCATAATTAGCGTGCCTTCTTTACCTATCGCTTGAAAAAAGCAATCTATAAAAATCTGTAGTATCTTTTTTGGAGTTATGAGAGGAATCCCAAAATTGTAAATTTCGGAATGCATATACAATATGTCCCCGTTTTGTATGTCTAAGTGTTTTAAGCAATTAACTAAATCTAAATCGGTATATATTTGATTATTGTTTTTAAATAAACCTATATTCATTTGTTAATATAGTGCGCGATATTTTCTATAGAAGTTAATTTTTCAGCATCTTCCATGGAAATTTCAATATTATATTTTTCTTGTAAGTTTAAGAAAAGGTTTGCCATATCTAAAGAATCAACTCCTTGATCTTTTAAAGGTTTATCAAATTCTAGCGTATTGACATCAACTAAAACTCCAACATCTTTTAATATTTCTAAAATATCTTGAGTGTTAATTTGCATTATTTTTCCTTTGTAGTATAGCACTAGCCCAAGAAAGTCCCGTGCCAAATCCTGAAATTAATATATTATTATAGCACTTTTCTTTTTGAAATTCATTTTCTAATAAAATTGGTATTGAAGAAGATACGGTGTTGCCATATAAATTTGCTTTAAAAGGTATTTTTTCCTTGCCTATTTTCAATCGTTGTCTAATGGTATCAATTATATATTTACTGCCTTGATGCAAGATAAAACGATCAATATTATCAATACTTATTTTTTCTTCTTCTAAGAAATCAAGTATATGTTTTGGTATAGTGGTAGCACTAAATTCAAAGACTCCACGTCCATTCATAGATAATATATCTTTTTCACAAAGAATGTTTGTATATTTACTACCATCAGTTCCAAATTTAAACGCCACAGGAGTATATATAAAATTTTCACCAATATAAGTAACACTTGCTCCATCACCAAACAATAAAGAAGTATTTTTGTCATTATCATCTATAATTTTTCTATAAGGATCACAGGTAAATAATAAGCCATGTTTTAGATTATTATTTTGCATGAAAGAAAGTATGATGGAAAGTCCATATACATAACCACTACATCCAAGTCCCACATCAAAACAAGCACAATTTGCGGAGAGGTTTAATTCTTTATGTAAAATTGCTGAAGTATGTGGAATTTTTACATCGGGGTTTTGTGAGATTAAAATCAAGCAATCAATGTTAGATAAATCAACTTTGTGTTTTATTTTTTCAAATGCCTTTAAACATAGAGTAGATGTTTTTTCTTTATTTGAGCTTTTACTAAGACTTTGAAAACCTATTTTTTCTGTAATAAATTCATCGTTTATTTGAAATTGTTCTTTTTTTTTGAAATTAGAAATTTTATTGGAGCAAATATATACTCCTATATCACAAATTCCTAGCATTGATATATCCTTATTTTAAACTAAAATAAATAAATCCTAAAAATTTATTGTCGAAGTAAATTTCACTTTTTACAATTAAAAAATTAAAGTTGCTTTTAAAAACAATTTTAATAGGATAAAATTTTTCTAAAGGAATGTTTTGAAGTTGTAATTTTGTAAAATACCATTTTCCTTTAATTTTAGGGAATATTTTAGTTAGCAAATGTTTGTTTAAAGCAACGATTTCTTCCATATAGGTAAAGTTACTAGCGTTATTTGAAATAATACTTTTTTCATCATGGTTGATAATAACATCTTTTGTGATGTTTTCTTCTGGATAAGGTTTAGAAAGTGTTGGTTTAGAAAGTGGATTATCGATTCCATAAAGGTAATGTATCATGGAATCTTTTGCTATAAAATGACAAATAAATCTCAGATCTTTTAAATCATCGGGTTTGGTATCGGTTAAAATTAAATTATTGTAAGCAATATTATGAAAAGAAACTTCAAAATTTGAAACAATGCCATCTTTACATGAAGATAATATTGCGTTGTAAATATCTGGACCTTGTATATAATTACGATTTTCTTTGAAATTAAATTTTAATTCTTTCAATGTATAATTCCTTTTATTGTCTTAAAAAATTTTTCCAAAAATCAACAAAAATATAATTGGATAGTATAAAACCCAAAGGAAGGTTAATCATAACACCCAAGCTAAAAGCCATTAGAGGTTTGTATCCTAGTAATAAAATTTGTTTAATATTTGCACTTAAACCTATACATAAAAAAGTCCAAATAAAAATCCAATTTCTAAAATTTTTTATACTCGATAAAACTTCATTTTGATAAATTTTACCATGATCTTGTAAAGAAATTATCAAAAATGTAGTAAAAATAGACATAAATATAAAACCTGCTATAAAAATAGGAAATCTTTGCCATATTAGTTTTATATCGGTTTTTTCATTATTTTTCTTTTCCCAAAAAGTTATAGAAAGAAAAGCCACTAAAACAGCCCAAATACCAATAAACATATCACGACCTAGTACTTTTATTAGAGTAAAAGCTGTTATAGCTCTTTCATCTCCTATGGCCGATGCAGCAGCTATTCCCGCTGCATCGGCAAATTCTGATGTACCTATCCATGCTCCAGCAACTCCAGGATCTAAATTTAAAATTTTGCACAAAAATGGTAAAAATAGTATCATTAATATCGCCCAAAATACTACTATGCTAATTGTTATTGAAATATGTTCTTGTTTAGCTTTTGCAGCATTTCCTATAACTATGGCAGCACTTACTCCGCATATAGATCCTCCCCCACCTAATGTTGCTCCAAATCTAGGATCAAGTTTAAAAAATTTAGTAGCGATAAAAAATATAGAGAAAAAAGTGATAATTGTGATTATACAAGCTTGTATAATTGCTATAGAACCTGCTTGTATGATTAAAGTTAAAGGTAAGGTAGCCCCCATGAGTATAATGCCTATTTTGACATAAAATTCTGTAGTCAAGGTGTCTTTAAACCATTTGGGAGTATGGAAGATATTTCCTATTAAAAGCCCTATAATTAAGGCTATTAGTGGTGTTTCTAATTGCCAAGTTTTAGCAAATTCGTGAGTGCTAATAAAGTTAGTTAAAATAGAAAGTATAAAAATAATACTGAAGTTTGTGAGGTATTTTTTAATATCATATTTCATAAAAACAAAAGCAAAAGTAAAACATAAAGCAAAAAATATATAAAATAATATAATATTAAAAATGCTAAAATAGGATATTTTTTCAAAGATATTATCAAAATTCCAAGATACAAATTTAATATCTATAAACTTATAAATAAAATTTAAGTCATACATCCACAATATAGATATTATAACTATAATAAAAGAACTTATAAAAATTGCTTGAATATCTTCTTTTTTAAACCATTCCACCCAAAACCTTCCTATCAATCTTCCCATTTGCATTTAAAGCAAATTGTTCTATTTTAACAAATTTTTTAGGTATCATATAGGTAGGAAGTTTGTCTTTTAAAAAGTTTTTAAAATCTAATTCTTCCTTGCTTTCATAAAAACAAATAATTTCTTCTTCAAAAATACAAGCACAATTTCTTACATTCTCATGAGAATTGATAATACTTTCTATCTCTCCAAGCTCTATGCGATGACCCATATATTTGATTTGATGATCTATCCTTCCATAGCATAAAAGTTCGCTAAATTCATTATAAGCTACCACATCACCTGTTTTATAAAGCAAGTCTAGGTGATTATCATGCAAAGGATTTTGCACAAAAGCTTGCTTTGTTTTTTCTTTATCGTTGTAATACCCTAAAGAAAGACAAGTTCCTCTTACATAAAGCTCTCCTTTAACTCCTACTTGACTTGGAGTAATTAAATTTAAATTCTCATCAAAGACTAAAAGCTGAGTGTTTTTACAAGCTTTTCCTATAGGCAAAAGCTCATCATCGCTAAATTGTCTATTAACTATGTAAAAAGAGCATACATCGGTAATTTCAGTAGGTCCATAAAGATTAGCAAATAAAGTATTAGGAAGATGTTTGCGCCAAATGTTGAGTTGTTTATTTGGCATGATTTCACCACAAAAAAGAATTTTGTTTAAATTTTTTAATTTGGCACTATCTACTGCATTAGTATTGGCAAAATAAATCAACACCGAAGGTACCCAAAAAATTGTTGTTATTTTTTCTTGCTCTAGATATTCTAAAATTTTATTTGGAAAAGCAAAAAGATGATTTGGTAGTATATGAAGTGTAGCTCCCATTTTAATAGAGCTAAATATATCTAATATGCTATTATCAAAGTAAAATGGCGCTTGATTAGCAAGTATATCCTCATGATCTAGTTTAAAAGTTTCACATACCCAAAAAGTATAATCAATCACACTTTTATGGCTTATGCTTACTCCTTTTGGAGTTCCTGTGCTTCCACTTGTAAAAAAGACATAAAGTAAGTTTGTATCTATGTGATTGTTTAAAGCTTTTTCTAAAGCATTTTCATTTATATCAAAACTTTCAAAATCTTCTGTGAAGATAGTGTCAAGATTAAAATCTAAATTTAATTTTTTAGAAGTAATTAAAAGCTTTGGTTTTAAAACTTCTATGACTTTTTCTACACGCTCTTTAGGACTTTTTTCATCTAAAAGTGTATAAAAATTTCCACTTTTTGCTGCACCAAAAAAAGAAAGCAAACAATCAATCCCTTTAGGAAGTATGATTAGTATAGGTTCTTGTGCACTTTTAGTAGGAAGTTTAGAAAGAATTTCACTTGCTATTTTTTTGCTTAAATTATCAAATTCTTGATAGCTTATACTTTTACCATTAAATTCAACAAAAGCATTTTTACTTCCAAATTTAGCAACACTTTCTTGTAAAAAATCATTGATATGAGTTGTCATTTTATTCCTTTAGCAAACAATAAGGGTTATCCTTTAAAGCTTTTAATATTTTTTCTAAATAGTTTTTCATGTTGATATTTATTATATGAGCATTGGAAAAATTTAAAATATTAAAATTGTCATCATTTTTTAAAATAGCTACTTGTTTATCAACATCTAAATCTGAATTTTCATCCAATTTTCTAACATAGTATTTAATATTTTTTTTGGAGTATTTTACCATCTTCATCAATAATTTTACCACTAAAATTTTTAAAATATCTATATGGAACATGAGCTTTTTCTTCTATAAAATGACTAAAAGTATAACCGGCTATTTTAGATCCAAATAAAATTAGTTTGCCATTTTGTTTTGTTAAAACATCATACACACAATTTTCTCCAAAACAACTCGCAGTATCTTTTAAAAACAATTCTTCTTTAGCCCCTTTAATAGCAAAGGAAAATATAGGATCATTGGTGCGTTTTACCCCCCCCCTTTTTTTTTCACCATTTACGAAAATATTCTGTTAAAACCCCAACAGTACTTTTGGAATTTAATTTATCATAAATTTCATTTTTACAAAAACTATAAGTAAAGGTAGGCATTATGAGTGTGCCCTCTTTGCCTATAACTTCAAAAAAAGCAATCTAATATGGTTTGTAAAAATTCATTTCTAGGAAGTAAAGGTATGCCAAATTTCACTAACTCGCTATGTATGCATAATGTATCACCTTTTTGGATACCGAGTTTATAAAAAGATTCAATTAAATCTTTATTGGAATATTTTTCGTTATTGCATTCTAGTATATATTTCATATATCTTGTATTTTTCTTTAATTAGATTTTAATTGGTTATAATAGCATAAATTGATATAAGAAAGAAAGATATGCTTATAAACCAAACTTATTTTATAGATTCTTGTGATGATGTAGAACTTAATATAAAAAGAGAAAGCAAACTTGAATATAGAATTACTTATGATGATAGTAAGCAAATGAAAGCTGTTGTTTTTATTATAGGTGGGTATGGTACAAATACAAGTATGGCTGTTATGGATTTTGATAGACAGTATATTGCTCAAAAATATGATGTAGTAGTTGTAAATGTTATATATTGGTGTTTTAGCATTAGAAGGAGCAATGATGCTAATTATAGTGCTAAGCTATCGATTTCAAAAGAAGACTTAAGATATTTTGAAAGAACTTTGGAAAATCTAGGATTGAGTGTTTTTGGCTTGAATGAAAATACTGCTGGGGATTTTATCCAAAAATTAGATTCTCATGTTCAATATTTAAAAGATGTAGGAAGAAGGCAACAAGATTACAAAGCAACTATTGCAGCAACATTAATACCTCCTAATAATGAATATCAAAATTATGGTATTATGGCTGCTATTGATCATATCAATGCGTTAAAAGATATTATGATTAAATTTCCGCAGTTTCAAAATTTACCTAAAATTTATGGGGGCGGGTCATACGGAGGATATCTATCGCTACTAATTTCAAAAATTGCTCCTTGGCATGTTGATGCAGTACTAGATAATTCTGGCGAAGCCTTGCTTTTATTGCAATATATAATAGGAAAAGAATTAAATCAAACAGAATTTATAATTTATGAGAAAAATGTTCAATTTTGTTGTTTTTTAAAAACATATTGGAATGCAGATTCTAACTCTCCTTATTGTTTTAAAAAAGAAAACTATATGATAAGAGCCTTGCTTAATCCTACGCATTTAGCTTTGCAAGCTCAAAAAGATAATAATATAAAATATATAAGTTATCATAGTTCTGCTGACTCAATGACTCCTGTAAAAGATAAAATACAATTGATGCAAATATATAAAAATTTAGGCTATGATGTAGATTTTAAATTAATAGAAGATAATGTTGATGGAAGATTTATTAAGCATTCAGAACATGGTGGCGGTATCACTATAAAAGGATTGTTTAAAAAAGAGGTGCCTAGATTATTAGAAACTTTTAAAGGAAAAAAATTTGATCTAAAACAAGATAATATAAGTTATCCTTGTGAAAATAAGGTTTTTATTTTTAAAGATCATGGCAGTAAATTTGATCTAGAGATCATTTAAAGGAAAAATATGAATAATTTTTTTGATACTTTACACGATAAAGAATTTATTTTTGCACCAAAATGTTATATGACTTGCAATGGCGGATGTTGCCATAATATTTATGCAAAATATTTTAAATTCAATAAATCAAATAGTGTTATTTTGCCTATGATTGAAGCTGAGTATTTGTCTTTAACAAGAGCAGGGAATAATAACTTAAATGACCATAGTGTAGCAATATATGAATTGAAAAATAAAAAGAAAATTACTATTTATTTCATAAAATGCTCTTTAAATGGAATTTGCAATCCACATAATCTAAGACCATTGATTTGTAAATTATATCCTTATTATCCACAGGTTGATTTTGATGGTAATTTCTTGGGTGTAAAACCTTGTGCATTGTTTGATATTTTTTATAAGCATAAAAAAAACAATTTTTGCACTATTACACATACGGCTGAAAAAGAATTTATAAAAACTTTTGATGAAAATACAAAAATACTTCAAAAAGAACCTATTATGATATTTATTTTCAAAGCTTTAGAGTATATTGAAGAGGCGTTACAAAAATATACTTACGAATACTATGGAAAAGAAATGTATTTAGATGAGATGAGTGAAGATGAAAAATATGATTTTTTCGCTATGCAAGAACTAAATTCTATGACTTTAAAGGCATATAAAAATGATGAATTTATAAATAAAATACAAAATCTATATGATATTTTAGAGCAAAAACATCAAGATAGATTTTGCAAATATTTTACAGATTAATCCATAGCTTGTTCAAGCATTTGCTGGATGCTTTGAAAATCTTTAAAGTTGTCCGGCGTTATAAATTTAGCGTCTAAAGATTGGTTAAAAAATTTTTCTATTTCTATTATAAGTTTCATCATATCTACACTATCAATAATATCCTCATCAACTAAATTTTTTGCATTTTCATCTATATCATGTCTCCCTATATTTTCAAATATAGTTTTAACCATTTGTATTGAAATTTTCATTAGTCATTCCTTTCTTTATTTGTACTAAGACTAAAGAATTAATCCATGAAATTTTAATTTTTCTATTAAATCCTTTAGCTCATAAGCTTGTATATTAAGCTTTGAAGCTATATCTAAAACATCATTTTTGCCATCACAATATGCTAAAAAACTAAGTATATTTTCAACTCTTCCTTCTCTTTTGCAATGGTCTATATATAAGTCTCTTTTGCCTAAATTGGGTTCGCAAAATACTGTATTTTGATAAATTTCATTCACTTCTAAATTCATGATAATTTCTTGCATAGCTTTTAAGCTACCTTGCAATCCTTCTTTACTGATGAAATTTAAATCATCTTTACTAGTGTGGTATTCTTTATAATCACCAAATCTAGTCCTACACACACAAACTACAGGTAAATTTACTAAAGGAGAGCAGTATTGTCTTTCATCACTCCCTCTATCTAAAAAGCTGAATTCTTTAAAATTTGCTTTATCTTTTAAAGTATGCAAAGCTACTTTATCTGCTAGGGTATTTTCACTTGGAGTGTGAATGAGTGAGTAAGCATTATCATCGCCTATACAAGAAAGAGCAAAACCTGCTTTGGTATGTTTTTGTAAATGCTTTAAATGTTTGCTAAGATAAACTATACTCCCTATGGTTTCAGGAATAAAAACAAAACGATAATTGTATTTTCTCTTTTTGAGTTCTAAAAGCCATTTAGCTAAAAACACAGCTATCACAGGGCCACTTAGTTCGTTATTTGCCATAGATGGATGACAAAGATAAGTGGAGATTAAAATTTCATCTTTTGTTTCTTGCGTGCTAGGTATGAGTAAATCAGCATAGTTTAAAACTCCATTTTCATGGTGTTTTGCATCAATGAAAACTTTATATTTTCCTTTTTTTAGTTTAACTCTATCTTCATGTTTTATACAAAACCCCCAGCGCCTTTTATAATAGCTTGTCGCATAAGGTATGGCATCAGGCATTTCTTTTATAGAGTAAAGATGTTCTTGTAAGCTTGCTAGATCAAGCTCTGTGTCTATGCCTGTGCTATAGTTTAATACATGGAGATTATTTTGCTTAAAATCACAAATTTTTTCTCCATCTGGAGTGATGATATAAGCATCATTTATCTCCCATTCAGCAGGTACTTCCCAGTCAAACACTTTACTTCCGCTTGCTATAGAGTGAATTTTTAATATACCCCCCCCATAGCTTCATCAAGTATTTTTAAGCTTTGTCTAAAACCCTTGCCTGTGATACTTCTGCATATAGGAAAAAGCTCACAAGCTAGCTCATACATACTTTTACTCACAACAAGCCTTTTTAGTTTCTTCTAAAATTTTAAATAAACTATCTTTAACAAATCGTGCTTCTTTTAAGCTCATTTCTTGATGAGCAGGTATGCTAAGTTCTGCTTTGTAAAAATTATCCGCATTTTCTAAAAATAAATTTCCATATAAGTTTTTATAATAACTAAACTCATAAGTAGGCTTATAATGCACTTGTGCACCTATGCCTAAATTTAATAATTTTTCAAAAATAATCTCTTTTTGGCAATAAAACTCAGGGAAAAGTAAAATAGGATATAAATGTCTTGAGCTTTTTTTATAATCTTTGATTTTTATAGTGCTAAAATAAGGGTTTTTTTCAAATTCTTTATCATAAAAACTTGTGATGATTTCTCTTTTTTCTAGCATATTATCAAGTTTTTTAAGTTGATTTATACCTAAAGCACAAGCTACATCGCTCAAACGATAATTATAACCTAGCTCAATCATATCACTATCCCAAAGTCTTTTTTTGACTATGCCATGACTTCTTAAGAGCTTGATTTTTGAGATTAATTCCTCATCGTTACTAACAACTGCACCACCCTCAAAGGTTGTGATAGGTTTAACCGGATGAAAGGAAAATATGCTTAAATCTGCCATAGAGCCTACTTTTTGATCTTTATAAATAGCACCTAGAGCATGACTTGCATCATCAATTAGTGGGATGTTGTATTGTTTGCCTAAGGCTAAGATTTCATCCATTTCTACACTATTTCCCGCAAAATCAACCACACAAATTGCTCCTATATTGGAGCTATCTTGGCTTAATCTTAAAGCAAGTTTTTTCTCATCAATATTTCCATCACTTTTTACATCTATAAACTCAACCCTAGCACCTGCCATTAAAGCAGTATTTGCAGTGGCTGCAAAGGTGATGGGGGTTGTTAAAACTATTTTATTTGCAACATTTAAAGATAAATACGCAAGGTGTAAAGCAGAAGTAGCTGAATTTAGCACACAAGCATATTTTACACCTACATATTCACAAAGGGCTTGCTCAAATTCTTCAACCTTTTTTCCACCGGTTAAAAAATCATCCTTTAAAGCCTCACAAACTACTTGTATGTCTTGTTCGTCGATATTTTGATGAGAATAAGTTATCATTTTTCAAGCTCTGTATGATTTATTATATTTAAAAGCTCTTCTTGGCTAATCCATGATGGATTATTATCAGAACTATAAGAAAAGCCATTAGAAACTTTTTTACCTTTTTGTCCTTTTGCATTTATGCTAAAATCAATTTCCATATTGGTAAATTTAATACTTGGGCTAATGGCATAATAGTCTTTAAATTCATAAGTTAAATGACTATCATCACTTGAAATCATAATTTCATGTAGTTTTTCGCCTGCTCTTATACCTATGATTTTATGGGCTAAATTAGGAGCCATAGTTTTGGCTAAATCAACAATTTTCATAGAAGGAATTTTTGGCACAAAAGTTTCTCCTCCATGCATATATGTAAAATTATTCAGCACGAAATTAACCCCATCTTCTAAAGATATCCAAAATCTTGTCATTCTCTCATCTGTGATAGGAAGTTCTTTAGCACCTTCATTGATTAGCTTTTTAAAAAATGGTATAACAGAGCCTCTTGAGCCTACTACATTACCATATCTTGTAACGCTAAATTTGGTATGCGAATTTCCTGCGATATTATTTGCTGCTACAAAAAGCTTATCGCTTGCAAGCTTTGTGGCTCCGTATAAATTAATAGGATTGCATGCCTTATCGGTTGAAAGTGCGATACATTTTTCTACATTATTTTCCAAACATGCATCGATTACATTTTGTGCTCCATGGATATTGGTTTTTATACACTCCATTGGATTGTATTCTGCAATTGGTACATGTTTCATAGCAGCTGCATGAATGACAAAATCAACATCTTTCATTGCTATATTTAGTCTTTCTTTATCTCTTACATCACCTATGAAATAACGCATGCAAGTATCATTAAATTCTCTTGCCATTTCAAATTGTTTGAGTTCATCACGTGAATAGATAATGATTTTTTTGGGTTTGTATTTTTGAAGTAAAGTTTTAGTATAGGTTTTTCCAAAACTTCCTGTACCACCGGTAATTAAAATACTTTTTCCATTAAACATACTTATTTTCCTATTACTTGACTATTTTTTATATCGGTTGAAAATAAAATTATTTTAAAATTCTTGGTAAAGTTATACCTGTTTGGGCTTGGTATTTGCCTTTTTTATCAGCATATGTTACATCACAAGGCTCATCTCCTTGTAAAAATAAAACTTGAGCTATACCTTCATTAGCATAAATTTTAGCAGGTAGTGGGGTTGTGTTTGAAATTTCTATAGTGATATGTCCTTCAAAGCCTGGCTCAAAAGGGGTTACATTTACTATGATGCCACATCTTGCATAAGTGCTTTTGCCAAGACAAATAGCCAAAACATCATTTGGCATTTTAAAATACTCAACCGTTCTTGCAAGCGCGAAAGAATTTGCAGGTACTATACATACATCACCTACAAAATCTACTACATTTTCTTCTACAAAATTTTTAGGATCTACAACAGTGGAATTTACATTAGTAAAAATCTTAAATTCTCTTCCAACTCTTATATCATACCCATAGCTTGAAAGCCCATAACTAACTATACCTTTACCTATATTTGCTTCGCAAAATGGCTCTATCATATTGTGTTCTAATGCCATTTTTTTGATCCAATTATCTGCTTTTAAGCCCATTTTTGTCCTTTATAATTAAAGTGAATTTTTAAATTATATCTTAAAATAAAAGTAAAAAATAAATAATTGAAGTTATTTTTAGTATTTTTATATATAATTATAAATTAAGTCTTATAAATAAGGAGAATATATGACAAAAGAAGAAATCAAAGAACTAATGCAACTTTTTGCAGAAGCAAATATAAGCAAGATTAAAATAAAAGAACAAGATGGATTTGAAATAGAACTTGAAAGAGATATGTGTTGTGAATTACCAGCTCCAGCTCCTGTAGCTCCAGCTCCACAACCAATTAATGTAAATGTAGTTAATGAAACCAAAGCAAGTTCAAACTCTTCTAATAAACCAACTATCAATAGTCCTATGGTAGGTACTTTTTACCAAGCTCCAAGCCCAGGTGCAGCACCTTTTGCTAAAGCGGGACAAACTATTAAAAAAGGAAGCACTATAGCAATTATTGAGGCAATGAAAATCATGAATGAAATCGAAGCTGAATATGATTGTAGGATAGTAGAAGTATTAGTTGCAGATGGTCAGCCTGTAGAATTTGGTATGCCTTTATTTGTGGTGGAGAAATTATAAAATGGAAATTAAAAAAGTTTTAATAGCAAATCGTGGAGAAATTGCATTAAGAGCTTTAAGAACTGTAAAAGAAATGGGAAAAAAAGCAATTTGTGTGTATTCTACTGCAGATAAAGATGCTTTGTATTTAAAATATGCTGATGCGAGTATTTGTATAGGAAATGCTAGAAGTTCAGAAAGTTATTTAAATATCCCAGCTATTATTAGTGCGGCTGAAATTAGTGAAGCGGATGCGATTTTTCCAGGATATGGATTTTTAAGTGAAAATCAAAATTTTGTTGAAATTTGTGCAAAACATAATATCAAATTCATTGGCCCTTCAGTAGCTGCTATGGCGCTAATGAGTGATAAAAGCAAGGCAAAACAAGTAATGCAAAGAGCAGGTGTGCCTGTAATCCCAGGAAGCGATGGAGCTTTAGGTGGGGTTGAAGCAGCAAAAAAACTTGCTAAAGAAATAGGCTATCCCGTGATTTTAAAAGCAGCAGCAGGCGGCGGCGGCCGTGGTATGCGTGTAGTTGAAGATGAAAAAGATTTAGAAAAAGCTTATTGGTCAGCAGAAAGTGAAGCTATGAGTGCTTTTGGTGATGGTACTATGTATATGGAAAAATACATTCAAAATCCACGCCATATAGAAGTGCAAATCATAGGTGATAGTTTTGGTAATGTGATCCATTTGGGTGAGAGAGATTGCTCTATGCAAAGACGCCATCAAAAACTTATAGAAGAATCTCCCGCAATTTTACTAGATGAAAAAACTAGAGCAAGACTTCATGAAACTGCAGTTAAAGCTGCTAAGGCTATTGATTATGAGGGTGCAGGAACTTTTGAGTTTTTAGTGGATAAAAATTTAGATTTTTATTTTATAGAGATGAATACGCGCTTGCAGGTTGAGCATTGTGTGAGTGAAATGGTAAGTGGGGTGGATATTATTGAGCTTATGATCAAAGTAGCAGAAGGGTATCCTTTGCCAAAACAAGAAGAAATCAAACTTAAAGGTCATTCTATAGAATGTAGAATCACTGCAGAAGATTCTAAGACTTTCTTGCCTTGCCCAGGTAAAATCACAAAATACGTAGCCCCAGCAGGACGCAATGTAAGAATGGAAAGCCATTGCTATCAAGATTATAGCGTACCTCCTTATTATGATTCTATGATTGGAAAATTAGTTGTGTGGGGAGAAGATAGAAACACAGCTATAGCTAAAATGAAAATAGCCTTGCAAGAGCTTATTGTAGGTGGAATAAAAACAACTAAAGATTTTCATTTAGCAATGATGGATAATGCAGATTTTATCAATAATAATTATGATACAAATTATCTTTCAAGACATTAATTTAAGATAGGTTTAACCTATCTTAATTCTTCTATATGAGCGTTTGCTCTTATTTTATCAAGATGATTTTTTAAGGCTTGTTCTCTTTGGGTTAGAGTATAGACATTGCTAACTTGATCTTTGATTAAGTCAAATTCTATAGGGTTTTTACCATATTTTTCTTTTACAAAATATACTATATAAGCATTTTCGCCATTTAATACGGGAGTAAATTCTCCTATTTTTGTATTATTTAACAAAGCAAGTAATCTTGGATCTATACTAGCTGCATTTAAACTAATGGCTTTTGACTTGATTTGAGAATTTTTATACATAGGATTTTGTGCAAGTTGCTGTAAAAGTTCAGGATTGGTAGAATTATAAACAACTAAGTCTATATTTGAAAAAGTGCTAAATTTATCAAGATTACTTTCATAAAAATGCTTTAACGCTTGATCATCAATGTTGATTTTCGCATTTTGCATTATGCTCCTATAAAGTTTTTCTCTTTCAAGATCTTTTCTAACTTTATTTTTAAAAACTTCAAAACTTAAACCGTCTTTTTCTATCTTTGCTTGCAAACCATTAATGTCGGTTTTATTGCCTTTTGCTATTTGTGCCAATTTTTCATTAAGTTCAAAAGTGCTTACATAAATTCCTAGTTTTTTAGCTTCGCTTTGTTGAACTTTATCATCTACTAAAAACGCTATAGCTTTTTGCTTATCATTGGTTTTTAATTCTTTCATGGTTTGTTCTATATCATAAAGAGTGATAGGTTGATTTTCTACTACCATTGCTACACCACCAAGGGTTTGAGCATATAAAATATTTGCAGTAAAACAACAAGATATTAAAAATTTTCTCATATAAAACCTTTATTTAAGTGTAAATATAGCATTATAACAATAAAAATTTAAAAAAGGTAAAAATATGCAAGAAATCACAACACGTTTTGCTCCTTCTCCAACAGGATATTTACACATAGGGGGTCTTAGAACGGCTTTATATAATTATCTTTATGCAAGAAAAAATAAGGGTAAATTTTTATTGCGTATTGAAGATACGGATTTAAAAAGAAATTCACAAGAAGCTACACAAGCTATTATAGAAGCATTTAAATGGTGCGGGCTTGATTATGATGGGACGATTGAGTATCAATCTCAAAGATTTGATATTTATAAAAAATACATTCAAAAATTACTAGATGAGGGTAAGGCTTATTATTGCTATATGAGTAAAGAAGAGCTTGATGAGTTAAGAGCTAAACAAGAAGCAGCTAAAGAGCGCCCAAAATATGATGGTAGATATAGAGATTTTAAAGGAACTCCGCCAAGTGGTATTGAGCCTGTAGTGCGTATAAAAGCACCACAAAGTGGAGAGATTAAATTTATAGATGGTATCAAAGGCGAGGTTAGTTTTAAGGCTGAAGATATTTTAGATGATTTTGTAATTGCAAGAAGCGATGGTAGTCCAATTTACAATTTAACCGTTGTAATTGATGATGCATTAATGGGTGTGAGTGATGTTATAAGAGGGGATGATCATTTATCAAATACCCCAAAACAAATCGTTCTTTATGAGGCACTAGGCTTTAAAATTCCTAAATTTTATCATGTGGCTATGATACATGGTGAAGATGGTAAAAAACTTTCTAAGCGTCATGGGGCAACTGATGTGATGGAATATAAAAATATGGGAATTTTACCTCAAGCCCTGCTTAATTTCTTAGTGCGTCTTGGTTGGAGTCATGGCGATGATGAAATTTTTTCTTTAGAAAGTATGCAAGAGCTTTTTGATCCAAATCATATTAATAAAAGTGCTTCTTGTTATAATTTTAAAAAGCTAGAATGGCTTAATGCTCATTATATTAAAACCTTGCCTTTTGAAGAAATCAATAGACAATTAAAAGATTTATGTTTTGATTTAAGTCAGTATGAAAAAGCGGGATTTTTACTAGATATGTTAAGAGAGAGAGCTAAAACTTTGCATGATATCATTAGCGGGGCTAAAGTGTTACTAAATGACCCAAAAGAATATGATCAAAAGGCTGTAGATAAATTTCTTAATGTAACAAATTTAACTTATTTGGAAAAATACGCTATGGTTTTAAATGAGCAAAAAAATGCTTGTGAATTTGAAGAATTAACTAATCAATTCTTAGAAGAAAACAATCTTAAGTTAAAAGATCTAGCTCAAGCCATACGCATTGCACTTACTGGAAGCTCGGTAAGTCCTAGTATATTTGAAGTATTAGAATTTTTAGGAGTGCAAAAAGCTAAGCTTAGAATAGAAAATTTACTAACTTACATGAAAGGGAAATAATGAATTTAAAAGAAGAGGCTTTAGAATATCATTTAGGTGGCAAAGTAGATATTATCGCTAGAAAGCCTATGGATAGTGCACATGATTTATCTTTAGCTTATTCTCCTGGGGTTGCTGAACCTTGTGTTGAGATAGCAAAAGATGAAACTTTAGCTTATAAATACACTAACAAAGCTAATTTAGTTGCCATAGTAAGTGATGGTAGTGCTGTTTTGGGACTTGGTAATATAGGAGCAAGTGCAAGCAAGCCCGTGATGGAAGGAAAGGCTTGTTTGTTTAAAAAATTTGCTAATGTTAATGCTTATGATTTAGAAATTAATGCTCATAGTGTAGATGAGATTGTTACCTTTTGTAAAGCTATAGCACCTACTTTTGGAGGGATTAATTTAGAAGATATTTCAGCGCCAAAATGCTTTGAAATAGAAGCTGCCTTGCAAGATCTTGGAATTCCTGTAATGCATGATGATCAACATGGTACAGCGATCATTTCTACAGCAGGATTAATGAATGCTATGGAAATTAGTGGTAAAAAATTTGAAGATATTAAAGTAGTAGTAAGTGGTGCAGGTGCAGCGGGTATTGCAAGTGCTAGAATGTATAGAAATTTAGGGGTTAAAAATATCGTTTTAGTAGATAGCAAAGGTGTGATTAATACCCAAAGAGATGATTTAAATAAATATAAACTAGAATTTGTAAGCGATACCAAAGATAGTACTTTAAGAGAGGCTTTGAAAGGTGCTGATGTGTTTTTGGGTTTGAGTGCACCTAAGATTTTAGATGATGAGATGATTTTAAGCATGGCTAAAGATCCTGTGATTTTTGCACTTGCTAATCCTGTGCCTGAAGTAATGCCTGAAGATGTTAAAAGAGTTAGAAATGATGCTATAGTTGGAACAGGTAGAAGTGATTATCCAAATCAAATTAACAATGTTTTAGGTTTTCCTTTTATTTTTAGAGGAGCTTTAGATGTAAAAGCAACTAAAATCACTGAAAATATGAAAGTAGCTGCTGCTAAAGCTTTGGCTGACTTAGCTAAACTTGAAGTAACCGATGAGGTAAAACAAGCTTATGGAGTAGAAGAGCTTGGCTTTGGTAGAGATTATGTGATACCAAAACCATTTGATAGTAGGGTAAAAGCTGTAGTTAGTGCTGCTGTGGCAAAAGCTGCGGTTGAAGATGGAGTGGCTTTGGTAAAAGAATTTGACTATCAAAAATATCTGGCAAGCTTACAATAGTTTTTATAGATTAAGTTTTATTTAAAATATTTTTTTGAATAAAACTTAATTTTTATTTTTAATCTTTCAATTTAACTTTTCTCTTATTTTACTTTTTACTTAATAATCTTGGATTACAAAATAATTTTTTACAATAAATGTTAAATTTTGATATAAATTTTAGTAATGATTATATTTTTAATTAAATTAATTTATATTTAAGATATTTTTTTATAGGATACTAATACTTAATCATAGAAAGGCTAAGATGGTTTTTGGAAAGATAGATTATCTTAATTTACTCCCTTTGCATATCTATCTTAAAAAAACAGCTTTTCCTAGCTATGTTAAGCAAACTACAGAATACAAAAAAGGGGTTCCTAGTAAGCTAAATCGCCACTTGTATTTTAGACGTATTGATGCGGCGATCATTTCAAGCATTGAAAGTCGTAGAAAAAAATACAAAACCTTAAATGTGGGAATTTGCGCGAGCAAAAAGGTAAAAAGCGTTTTAGTGAAAAAACATTCTCAAAGCAAAGAAGATGCAAGCTCTGCAACTTCTAATGCTCTTGCAAAAGTTTTAAAGCAAAAAGGGGAGGTTATCATCGGTGATAAGGCTTTAAAACTTTATTTGCAAAATCCAAAAGATTATATTGATTTGTGTGAATTATGGTATGAAAAAACAAAATTACCTTTTGTTTTTGCACGCTTTTCTTGTGTTAAAAATTTTTCTATTTATAAAAAAATGATGAAAAATTTCACAAAAAGTAAGATTTTCATCCCGCAATATATTTTGCTAGATTATTCTAAATCAAGAAATCTTTCTCAAAAGGAAATTAGTGCATACTTAAAGCTAATTTACTACAAAATAGGAACAAAGGAGCAAATGGCGCTAAAAAAATTTTTAGCTAAAACAAACAGCAAGATACTATAAAAAGGACAATTTATGAGTATGGCTAAACAATATATCAACGAAACTTTAGAAAAAATTCAAACAATTTCCCCAAGACAACCTATTTTTTTTCAAGCAGCAACTGAGGTGTTAAATTCTTTAGAACCCTTACTTGAATCTAACAAAACTTATCAAGATCATGCAATATTAGAGCGTATTGTAATGCCTGAAAAAACAACTATATTTAGAGTTGTATATATCAATGATGCAGGTAAAGCTCAAACGCATTTTGGTTATAGAGTGCAGTTTAACTCTAGTTTAGGTCCTTATAAAGGTGGGATTAGATTTCATCCTAGTGTGAATTTAGATGTTTTGAAATTTTTAGGTTTTGAGCAAATTTTCAAAAACTCTTTAACGGGTTTGATGATAGGCGGTGCTAAAGGTGGAGCAAATTTTGATCCTAAAGGTAAAAGTGAAGCAGAAATTATGCGTTTTTGTCAAGCTTTTATGGCCGAGCTTTCAAAAATCATAGGTGCAAGCACTGATGTACCAGCGGGTGATATAGGGGTTGGTGCTAGGGAAATTGGATATATGTTTGGAGCTTATAAGAAAATTAGCTCTAATTTTGATGGAACTTTAACGGGAAAGAAAATTCCATGGGGTGGAAGTTTAGCAAGAACAGAAGCAACAGGATATGGCTGCGTGTATTTTACTCAAGAAATGCTAGCAAAATACAACAATGCATTAGAAGGAAAAGAGTGTGCAGTTTCAGGTAGTGGAAATGTGGCAATTTATACCATAGAAAAATTACATCAACTTGGTGCAAAAGCAATCACAATAAGCGATAGCGATGGATTTGTTTATGATAAAGATGGAATAGATTTAGATTTATTGAAAGAAATTAAAGAAGTAAAAAGAGCTAGGGTGAGTGATTATGCAGCGCTTAAAAAAGGTGCTATTTTTACTCCAAAAAGCGCGTATAAACAAGGTTGTAATGGGGTGTGGAGCATACCTTGTGATATAGCTTTTCCAAGTGCTACGCAAAATGAGTTAAATTTAGAAGATATTAAAACCTTATATCACAATGGTTGTCGTATGGTAGCAGAGGGAGCTAATATGCCAAGCACACTTGAAGCGATTGATTTTATGTTAAATCAAAAAGACTTTTTATTTGCCCCCGCTAAGGCTGCAAATGCAGGCGGTGTAGCGACTTCTCAACTTGAAATGCAACAAAACGCAAGTATGTGTCAATGGAGTTTTGAGGAAGTTGATGCAAAATTGCATAAGATTATGAAAAATATTTTTGAAAATTCATACGAGTGTGCAAAAGCTTATAATCATGAAGGAAATTTAGTAGTAGGTTCAAACATAGCAGGCTTTAAAAAAGTAGCTGATGCGATGATTGATCATGGTTATATTTAAAAAGATGGCTTAAATGCCATCTTTAATGCATATAAAAAAAGCTTGTTATTTGATTAGCAATTTTTTCTTCTAAAGATTCTTTGGCTCTATCTATATTGCTAAGATAAGCAGTTCTTGCTAAAAGCGAGGTGCTTTGAGTAGAGTTTTTGGAGCTAATTTGTAAATTAACTTGCAAAAGATAGTAATTTTCTACTTCCATTTCAAAAACATCATCTATTTTATCAAAGTCATTATAAAAAAATCTCGCATTAGAGGCAATTAGCCTTTGTGCGTAAGAAAATTTTTTAAAATCTACTATATTGAGATAGATTTTATAATCACTTTGAGTATTATCTAAAACCAATCCCAAATTTTGTAATTTTTGAGTGAGTTTGGCTTCTAAATTTGTGTTTAATTTTGAAGGGTTGTTGATGTGTAAAGAAAAACTTTGATTTTTATTAGCATGTAGGAAAATACCCTCATTGTTTGTTTGGATAAAAGTTTGCATAGGGCCTGTGCAAGCACTTAAAAATAGTGCAAGCACAAGTAAGAAAAGATTATTTTTGAGCATCGATTATGGTTGGTACGGCACGAAGACCGAGTTTAGAGTATTTTGCAAAAGTTTCTCTTACTGCTTTAACCTCAGCCTCACTAGGCTTTTTATAATCTTTTAAGTCTTTATCATAGTATTTTTTCATGATAGCGATTTTTTGTGTATCATCTTTAATGTTTTTACTTTCTTTATAAATTAATGCAGATTTTTCAAATGCGCTTGTATCATGGATAGGAGTTAAGATAAATTTAACTTGATGAGTTTTTAGTGTTTCTTCTATTTTATCTAAATGCATTCTACAATATGGACATTCAGGATCGCTAAAAACATAAAGTAAAGGTTTGTTTTTATCACCTAAAGAAATAAACATTTTTTCTTTTTTAAGTTCCACTAGAGCTTTTTTTGAAAATTCAGCTTGTTGTTTTTCCATAAGTTTGGCTTGATAAACTTGAGAATAAAATTCACCTTTTTTTACATCAATTACTTCAGTTGTGATGATATTATCTTGAGTAAAAACGATTTCTTGGAAATTTTTACCACTAATTTCAAAATTAACTACCACAGCTTCAAAGCTAGTGTCAGGAATTTTTTCTCTACTAGAAACACTGATGTTTGCATTTGATAAATTTGGATTTTTCTTAAAAAAATTAATAATTTCTTCATTACTTGCAGCAAATAAAGAGCTAGCAAGAGTTAAAAGAGCTAGAGATTTTTTCATTTTTTTCCTTTATTTTAAATTTCCATACATTATAAAATGTAAATTTTAACACTTAGACTTTTAGCATTCTTTTTTCCTCAATTTTTATCACTTGAGGATAGTTTTTATCAAGGTATTCTAAATAAGCTATGGCATATTTTCTTGAAATTTGAAAATGATTTTTTACAAAAGCGACATCTAAATGATGATTTTGTAAAAGATTTAAAAACTCTTGCATGAGATTTTCAAGGGCATTTTTTTCTATAAAAAGATTATGTGCTAATCTTTTGACTTTGTTTTCTTTGGTGAGTTTTTTTAAGATAAGATCTCCATTTTTCCTATCAAGCTCTAAATATTCATAAAGATTGTAAGGTGCGGTAGGTTTTATGCCTTCTTTTTTTAAAATTTCATAAAGCTCACAATGAGCCTTTTCTTGTAATTTTTCAAAATTTTGTCCTTTTAAAAACCATATGCCATCTTTAAAATCTAATTTTTCTTGCATTTGCTTGAGTACATAAGCACAAAAACTCTCACTCGCCCAGCTAAGCCTTAAGGCGATAGAATGAGGCGAGATTAAAGCATAAGGATTTTTAGAGAAAATAAAATCAATAAATTCTTTCAAAGTTTGCATAGCATTTAAATCATACACATTTAAAGCTTGCTCATCAACAAAAACACGATCTAAGCTTTTTGCTAAGTTTAAGGCTTGCTCATGAGTGAGTTTAAAGCGTTGATAGCTTGAAAGCAAGCCAAAGCCAAGTTTGTGAGTTTGTTTTAAAAACTCAAATACTTTTTTAAAATCTTTTTGTTCTAAAAGTGCTAAATACTTAGCTTTTATATCTTTTTTTAAAGGCTCACTCACTGCATTTAATACCACACCACCACTTTTAATACGCCCATTTTCAAGCAAGATAAATTTATCATCAAAACACAAAGGTAGGCTTTTATCAAACTCTAAGCTAATATAAGTTTTATCTTCAAATTCTTTGATTACATTAATTTTTGCATTAAGCTTTTTTGAACCACTACAAAATTCTAAAATACTCCCATGTTTAATCTCTGTATTAAAAACAACCCCATCGATACTTTTAAAGCTTTTAAAAACACCTTTTTTGCTTAATACATAGCCTTTTTTTAATTCATGATAATCACAATTTAAACTCAAAGCAACTCTATTATAAGCTTTTGTTTCTAAAACATTTTCTTCATGAATTTGTATGTTTTTTACAATGATATCTTTTTGATTTTCAAGGCAAAAGGTTTTTTCATTTTTGCTGATTTTTCCTTCATTTAAGCTCCCTGTTACTACCGTGCCTATACCTTTTAGAGAAAAAACCCTATCAATGTAGTATCTAAAAATCAAATTTTCATCATTTTCTTTAGGCTTTAAACTAAGTAAATAGTTTTTTAAATTTAATATACTTTGCTCATCATAAATGCTTGTTGGGAAAACTTTTAAGATATTGATTTTAAAGGCTTTTAATTCTTTTAAAAGCTCTGTTTGTTTTTGCGCTAAATCTTTGCATAAATCAACCTTACTTAAAATAAGCACTACATCTTTTACGCCTAAAAATTCCAAAACCCTTAAATGCTCTATACTTTGAGCCTTTAAACCCTCATTTATATCTATGACAAACATACATACTCTAAAGCCAAAAGCACCACTTATCATAGTTTTAATTAAACTTTCATGCCCAGGCACATCGATAAAAGCAATATTTAAATTTTCACTTTTTAAATTTGAAAAGCTAAGATTAATCGTAATACCTTTTTCTTGCTCTTCTTTTAAATTATCACCTTCAAAACCATTTAAAGCTTTAATAAGCGAAGTTTTACCATGGTCAATATGCCCAGCAGTGCCTATGATGATACTATGCATGAAATACCTCTTTGATAGCGTGGATTAAACGGTTTAAATCTTTTTCTAAAATACTTCTAAAATCTAGCACAAAATGCCCATTTTCAACACGGCCAATCACACCTTTTTTTCTAAATTTTTCTTGTAAAAGCAAAGCTTTCTCATCAAAACTTAGCACAAAAGTATCTAAGCTTTTATCGGGCATAGATCCACCACCTACTAAACTTTTAGAAGCTTTCAACTCACATTTTGTAGGAATTTTTTCTTTAACAAAGAGTGCTTTTTTTTCTATGGTTTTTAAATCATCATTTAAAAGTTTTAGTGTAGGAATTTTTTCATATTCTTTTTCTAAGTATGCTTTGGTAGTTTCATTTAAAAAAGCTAGAGTGATTTTATCAACCCTTAGCATTCTTAGAAGTTGATTTTTCTTTAATTGTTGAATGTATTTTTTCTTTCCAAGTATAATGCCTGCTTGAGTAGAACCAAAAAGTTTATCACCGCTAAAACTTAAAATATCACAATATTTTAAAAGCTCTTTCACACTTGGCTCGTTTTTACTAAGTTGTTTATTAATTTTTTCACACCAGCCAGCACCCAAATCATAATAAGATATGAGTTTTTTCTTTTTTGTTAAAGCATGAATTTCACTTAAGCTTACTTCTTCAAAAAATCCTTTAAAAGCAAAATTAGAGCGATGAGTTTTTAAAATCATTTTAGTATTTTCATTGATGGCTTTTTCATAATCATACAGATGGGTTTTATTAGTCGTGCCTATTTCTTTTAGCTTAACACCAGCTGCTAGCATAACTTCAGGAATTCTAAAATTTCCCCCAATCTCAACTAGCTCACTTCTTGAAGTAATAACTTCTTCATTTTTTGCTAAGGTGTTTAAGATCAAAAATACAGCCGAGGCGTTATTATTAACAACCAAGCAATCTTCACAATCAAATAATATTTTTAAATTCGCACTAAGTGCATCATACCTTGAGCCTCTTTTGCCACTTTGCATGTTAAACTCTAAATTTGAATAAGAGCAGATGATTTCTTTAGTTCTTTCAAAAATACTCTCATCAATAATACTACGACCAAGATTAGTATGAATGATAACTCCAGTAGCATTGATCAAACTTTGACTTTGCATATTTAAAAACTCATCAATACTTTGAGCAATTTTACTTAGCAAATCTTGCAAGCTAAAATTTAAATTTTCATTTTTACTTAGTTCTTTTTTACAATTTGAAACAACTATTTTTGCAAAATGAGATCTTAAATATAAAGGATAATTAGCCAAGTTTTTATCGTTTATAAGTGTGTTTATGGGTGGAAAATTTCTAAATTTGTTCATCTTAAACCTTAAGAATAAATTAGTAAAATTATAACTTTTTTATAATGAAATTTATATAATTAAGATTAAAAATTTAAAAAGAGAGCATTATGAAAGATTTTGTATTTTTAGAAAATGAAGATTTAATTCCTTTAAGTGATGATATTAGCATAGTTCAAAAAGCCTGTAATGAAGAAGTTTTTATAGGAAATTCAAAGCTTTTAAACCCTGAAGTTTATGCGCCTGAGATTAATTTTTATCTTAAAAACTCACAAGATGATGTGCTAAAAAAAGCTAAAACCATTGAGTCTTTATACAAGATTAGATCTAAAATTTATGATTTGGGACTTGATTTAGAATACACCAAAGAAGTGGGTAAAAATGTAATTATTGTAAGCAATGAGAATCAAAATGAGCTTATAAAAAGTTTAAAAAAACAAGAATACAAGGTTTTAAAACTAAGCAATGAGCAATGTTTGGGTATTTTAGGTTGCGTAGGTGAGCTTTGTGTGATAGCTTTAAAAGATAATGAGCAAGTAGAGATTGATTGTGATTTTTTCTTATATGATGTAAAAAAAGAAAGTTTTGATCAACAAAGTGGTTGTTACGATTTAACCACCTTAAGTCAAGAAGAACTTATAAAACTTTTAAATTCTAATTCTCCAAAATATAAATTTAGAAATTATATTAGTTATGATGATAGCATTTGTCAATACCATGAAAGAAGAAGTGTTCATTGTGGAAAATGTGCTGAAATTTGTCCTAGTGTGGCTATTTTAAAAGATGATGAGCAAAGAAAATTAGAATTTTCTCATGTGGATTGTTTAAGCTGTGGTGATTGTGTGGGGGTTTGTCCTAGTGGGGCGCTTGATTATGCACCTATGCCACGTAATAGCTTTTATGAAATTTTAAAATTTTATGAAGATAAAATCATTTTAATAATCCCTGAGAAAATGTCTATAGAAAATTTAAATATCGCTTTAAAAGAAGATGTAATGCCTTTTATGATTAAAGGCGAAAACTATCTTGATCAAGCGCATTTTTTAGCTATGCTTCAAACAAGTGGTGCGAGTGTGATTTTTTATAGCGATGGCTTATCACAAGGTGCTTTAGAAGTGATAGCTTTGATGAATGAAATTTTTCAAAGAAAATTTAAACAAAATGCAATTTTTCTAGCTAAAGATGAAAAAGAACTTTTAGAGGCTATAAATCAAGCACATTTTATAGAAAATCTTAAATTTATATCTTATAATCCTGCGCTTTTAAAAAGAGAAGATTTTGCTATAAGATTAAGAGAGCTTATAAAAGAAGAAAATTTAGGCAATATTCCAAGTAAAGAATGGATACGCTATGGAAAAATCACTATCAATACAGATACCTGCACCTTATGTCTTTCTTGTGTGGGAGCTTGTAACGTAGGAGCTTTAGTAGCTGATGCTAAGGATAATTCTTTGAAATTTAATGCAAGCTTATGCACCACCTGTGGATATTGTGAAGCAAGTTGTGCTGAAAAAGATACTTTAATGCTTCAAAGAAGTGGGATAGACTTAGAAAAAGAGTATTTTTCTTTTATGGTTTTAGCTCAAGATGAGCTTTTTGCTTGTGTAGAATGTGGGAAAGAATTTGCTACTAAAAAGGCTATTGAAAAAATTGCTAGCATTATGAAGCCAAGATTTATGGGCGATGAAGCCAAGATAAAAACACTATATTGCTGTGCTGAATGCAAAGCAAAAGTAATGATACAAAGTATGAATGTGCTTTAAGCCAAAAGGCTTAAGCACTAAGTTTTAATCCCACAACTCCAATGACAATTAAAACAATAAAAATAAGTTTATTAATGGTTATTGTTTCTTTAAAGATTAAAAAGCCCACAACACTAATAAGTGTTATACCGCAACCAGCCCATATAGCATAAGCTATACTTAAATCAATTTTTTCAAAGCATAAAACAAGCCTGCTAAAGAAAATGAAAAAAATATCGCAAAAACAATTAAGTAAAGATTGTTTTTGCTAATGCTTGCATACTTCATTGAACTTGTCGCAATCACTTCAAAAACTATACTAATTGCCAAAACTAACCAATGCATTTTATATCCTTTTAACTAATTTAAAAATGAAATTACAAAAGGATAAAAGGTGGCGCAGTAGGAGTTATAAAATAACCATAAGATAATCTTATCTTCCATTTTGTCCATAAGCTAGTATAAAATTTTAAGATAAAAAATCCATAAGTCATTTATAACCTTGCAATAATTTATCTTATTTTAGCATTGTTTTTTATATCTTAGCTAAATTTAACGCAAAAGCTTTTTGACTTAAAAGTACTTCATCGTTTTCTTTAAAATCTTTAGCTTCTAAAGGACTTAGTGCTACTTGACTGATTTGATTACCTATGGCAAGTATGGCTATAAATATGCTATCTTGTTTTTGTAGTTTTAAAATGCGTGCTTTTATAGCAAATTTTTGCGAGCCTTGTGTCTTTAAAAAAACTTCATTAGGCGAACCTTTTTTGATGATGGCTCCATTTTCTAAAACAATGACTTTATTAGCCAGTTTATAAACTTCACTTACATCATGGCTGATTAAAATAGTAGTGATTTTGTAAGTTTTATGTATATTTAAAAGATAATCATGCAAGTGCAGTTTTATCTCATTATCTAAGGCGCTAAATGGCTCATCTAAAAGTAAAAGTTTGGGTTTTTGCATAATGGCTCTTGCTAAAGCTACGCGTTGTTTTTGTCCTCCACTTAGTTCTAAAATATGACTTTTTTTGTGTTTGCTTAAATTTAAAAGTTCTAAAAGCTCATTAGCAAATTTTAGATCTTTTTTGGCAAAAAGTAAGTTTTGCTCTACATTCATATTTTCAAATAAAGCATAATCTTGAAAAACAAAGCCAAGTTTTCTTTTTTGCGGGCTTAGAAAGTTTTTATCATCAAAAAATACCGTATTATTAAAAGTGCAAATTCCTTGCGCTTTTTCAAAACCTGCTAAAATTCTTAAAAGCGTAGTTTTGCCACTACCACTTTTTCCAAAAATAGCACAAAATTCTCCTTCTTTAACTTCAAAATTAACCTTAAGTTTGAATTCTTTTTCTTTATTTTTAAAGATTTTTTCAAAGTCAAGTTTTAGCATAAATACTCTTTAATAAATAAAGCACTAGGATGTACATAAACAAATACAAAATCATTTTTTTGATAATTTTGCTCTAAAAACTCATGGGTGCTAATTTGAGCTTCGAAAGTACAAATTTCATTTTCTAATCTTATTATAGTGATGATTTGTCCTTGAAAAATATCAATGATTTTTGCATAAAAGGTATTTAAAAATGAATTTTCTAAATTTTTTTTACTAAGCAAGCACTCGCTACTTTTAAAAGCAAGTAAAACTTCTTGGTTAATGCTTGCTTTTTCATCAAGTTCTAAAGCAAGCATATATAATTTATGTTTTTTTATAAGGAATTCTACCCAGCTTATATTTTCATGATTTTTTATAGTATTTATTTTAGCTTTAATCATGGGATATTATAGCCATAAGCTTTGAAAATTTCCTTAGCCTTTTTGCTTAAAATAAAATCATAAAATTTCTTAGCTTTGGCATTATTTTTACCATAAGAAGTGATAACAATGCCTTGATTGATTGGCTCATAAAGCTTTGGATTGATTAAAATATAATTTTTTCCTTCTTGGAGTTTATAAGATTTTAGCGTATCTTCATATAAAGCACTTGCTGCTATAAAACCCGCATCGGCTGCTTTTAGTGTTTGAGTAAGTGCTTCTCCTATAGATTTTGCTTCGATGATTTTAGCTTTTGCTTGCTCATAAATTTTAGCATTTTGTAAAGTTTCTATACTAGCTTGACCATAAGGAGCTGCTTTGGGATTAGCTATGGTAATGATTTTTATTTTTTCTTCTTTAAGTGTGTCTAATCCTTTGTTTAAATCCATTCTTACACTTAATAAAGCTAAAGCTCCTTGAGCATAAATAACAGGTTTTGTGCTAGCAAAATTATCATCATACAAGCTTTGTGCAAATTTCATATTTGCAGCCATAAATATATCAAATGGCGCTCCATTTTTGATTTGTGAGACTAAATTTCCACTAGCACCTAAGCTTACATTAATACTAATATCAGGGTTTTCTTTTTGAAATTCTTTTTGTAAGGCTTTAAAAGCATAAGCTACATTTGCAGCTGCAGCGATATTTACATCAGCGCCATAGCTAAAAATACACAAAAAAAGTAGAGCGAAAATTTTTTTCATTTTTTATCCTTTTAGTTGTAAATTTTGAAAAAATTATAGCTTATTTTTAAAAGCAAAAATAAATTTGTATTTTTTGCATATTTTCTAAGACTTATTTTATAAGCAAATAAAAATTTTTAATTTTTTTAAAGAATATTTTAAAAGCATATTAATGTAAAAATTTATTTTAATTTTTGTATAATTTACGATTTTAATTTATGAAATTTTAAAAGGAAAAACTTGTTAAAATATATACTAAGTTTGTGTTTATTTTTGAATATTTTAGTTTTAGCAAATGACTTTGAAGATTTTGAACAAGAATATCAAAAAAAAGAAGTCAAAGATAGCTTTTATACTTACAATAAAGCTATGAGTAAATTTAATTATGATCTTTATACTTATTTTTTAAGGCCAGTTGCACTTTCTTATAAAAGTGTTACTCCAAGTTTTATAAGAACAGGAGTAAAAAATGCTTTTGATACCACAAGATCGCCTTTTAGATTTATCAACCACCTTTTAAGTTTAGAATTTAGAAAAGCTGGCGAGGAATTTGGAAGATTTTGTGTGAATGTGATTTTTGGATTTGGTTTGTTAGATAGTGCGAGCAAAACTCCTTTAAAAAGTTATGAAGCAGACTTTGGAACAACTTTGGGTAAATGGGGAGTAGGTAGTGGACCACACTTAGTACTTCCACTTTTAGGTCCTTATAATGTAAGAGATGCTTTAGCTTTGCCTGTAAATTGGTTTATGGTGCCTGAGGGGTATATTGAGAATTTTTGGGTTGGTGTGGGTGTAAATGCTGCATTAAAACTGAATGAATTAAGTTTTGAACATGAAAAAATAGATGATATTTACCAAAATAGTGTAGATTATTATACTTTTATACGCGATGCGTATGAACAAAGACGCCAAGAACTCATCAAATAAGGAGAATAAATGAAAAAAATCATAGTTTTGCTTTTTAGCGTAGTATTTGCCTTTGCTTTAAATTTGCAAGATATTTCTAAAACCATGCAGGAAAAGATTGATGAGAGTTTAAAAATTTTAGATCAAAATAAAAACAATAAAGCCAAAGCAGCGGAAAAAATCTTTACTTTATTTGATGGTGTTTTTGATTATGAACTTATGGCTAAACTTAGTCTTTCTACAAGATATAAAAAATTAAGTGAAAACGAAAAAAATGAATTTAACAAAGCTTTTGAAAAAAACCTTAAAAAAAGTTTCACAGACAAGCTTGCTTTGTATGATTCTCAAAAATTAAAAGTAATTAATTTAGAAGAAAAAAATAAAAGAGCTTTTTTAAAAACTTCCATGATAGTAGATGGCAAAGAAAATTTTGTGATCTTTAAATTTTATGATAAAAATAATGATTGGCAAATTTATGATGTGGATATTTTTGGTATAAGTATCATACAAACTTATCGCTCACAATTTAAAGATGTCTTGCAAAATGGTGATTTTAAAACCTTGCTTGAAAAGCTTTCTAGTGTTGATTTTTCTAAATAATGCTAAGTAAAATTTTAAAAATCTTTCTTAATTTCCCAAAGCTAACTTTGGGAATTACTCTAATTTTTTGTATATTTTTTAGTTTTTTTGCTAAAAATTTAAGTGTTGATGCAAGTGCTGAAAGCTTGCTTTTAGAACATGATGAAGGTTTGAAACTATATAGAGAAGTTTCAGCACGTTATGGTAATGATAATTTTTTAATGCTTGCTTTTGCTCCTAAAGATAATGATATTTTTACTAAAGAAAATTTAGAAACTATAAAAAACTTAACTCTTGATTTAGAAAAAATCAATGGAGTACAAAAGGTATTTTCTATCGCTAATGCACCTTTGCTTGCAAGTTCTAAAGGTAAAGAGTTAAAAGAGCTTATCCAAAATATACCTAATATTTTTAGTCAAGATGTGGATGTTAATCTAGCTAAAAAAGAAATTTTAAACCAACCCTTTTATAAAGACAATATCATCTCAAAAGATGGAAAAACAACGGGAATTTTGATTTATCTAGCGCCTGATCTTGTTTATAATGACTTGATTAATTCAAGAGATAATGCAAAAAGCGAAAATGAAAAAGAGCATTTTAGAGCCTTGATTAAAAAGCACCAAGAAAACTCAAGAGAATTTAGCGCAAAAAGATTAGAAGAAATCACTAAAATAGTATCTAAGTATAGTCAAAATGGAGACTTCTTGCACCTTGGCGGTGTAGAAATGATCGCTAATGATATGATTAATTATGTAAAAAGTGATTTAAAAATTTATGGTCTTAGTTTAGTAGGACTTTTACTTATAGCACTTTGGTGGTTTTTTGGTTCTTTGCGTTTGGTGTTTTTGGCTTTGGGAATTTGTATGATTTCTCTTTTTACTTCAAGCGGGATTTTTGCACTTTTGGGCTTTGATATTACTGTGGTCTCTTCAAACTATGTTGCTTTAGTGCTTATTATCACTGTTTCTGTTGTGATACATTTAATCGTGCATTTTATAGAAAATTTACACAAACACCCAAAAGCTAGCGTTTATAAGCTTTTGCTTTCAACCTTACTTGATAAAGCAAGTCCTAGTTTTTTTGCTATTTTAACCACAGTTGTTGGATTTTTGAGTTTTGTTTTTTCAGATATTGAGCCTATTATCAAACTTGGTATTATGATGAGTCTTGGTATCAGTGTAAGTTTGATTTTAGCTTATATTTATTTTGCAAGTATTTTGATATTAATGCCGCGTTTAAATTTTAAAGAGCTTAATCAAAATTCATTGAAATTTTTAAGTTTTTGCGCAAATGTAAGTTTAAAACATAGAAAAGTTATCTATGGTATAAGTTTATTTTGCGTAGTTTTTGCTTTGTATGGAATTTTACAAATTAAAGTGGAAAATAGTTTTGTGAGTTATTTTAAAGATAGTTCTAGAATAAAACAAGGTTTGTTGATTATAGATAAAGAGCTAGGTGGAACTATGCCTTTAGATGTGATTGTCAAGTTTAAGCAAGATCCAAAAAAAAATGAAAGTTTAGATGAGTTTGAACAAGAATTTGATGATTTGGCCAAAGATGATAGGTATTTTTTTAGTAGTGAAAAAACAAGAATAGCTGCTAAGGTTCATGAGTTTTTAAGTAAGCAAAAATACGTAGGCTCTGTGCTTAGCTTACAAAGTTTGTTAGAACTTGGAAAAAGTATTAATGATGGTAAGGCTTTAGATGATTTTGCCTTAGCGTTTTTATATGAAAATTTAGATGAGAATTTTAAAAAGCAAGTTTTAGCCCCTTATGTAAGTGTAGAAAATAACGAGCTGCGATTTAGCGTGCGTATGCTAGATAGTGATCCAAATTTAAGACGCGATGTTTTTTTAAAACAGCTTGAAAAAGACTTAAATGAGCTTTTGCAAAATGATAATGTAGAAGTTAAAATCAGTGGTATTATGCCTTTGTATAATAATATGCTTCAAAGTCTTTTTTCATCACAATTTGACACTTTAGCCTTTGTGGTGCTTGTGATTTTTGCTTTGTTTGTGGTGATTTTTAGAAGTTTTGTTTATGCTTTTGTGGCGATTTTGGCTAATCTCATACCTTTGGCTTTAGTATTTGGCTTAATGGGTATTTTAAATATACCGCTTGATATTATGAGTATTACCATAGCTGCTATTTGTATAGGAATAGGGGTTGATGATATGATTCATTATATTCATCGTTTTAAAGAAGAATTAAAACATAAAAGCTTAGAAGAGGCTATAAAAGCTTCACATATGGGTATAGGAAGTGCAATTTATTATACTAGTGTTACGATTATTCTAGGCTTTTTAGTGATGATTAGTAGTAATTTTATCCCGACGATTTATTTTGGTTTGCTTACTGTTTTGGCTATGAGTTTGCTTTTATTTGGTTCGCTTTTTTTATTACCAAGTTTTATTTTAAGCTATCATTATCTTAAGCAAAATTATAATAAAACAACATCCAAATCACATAAAGCCCAAAAGCAATAAGCATATATTTTATAAATTGTTTCATTAATGCTCCATTTTTTCTAATGCTCTTAAAATATAAGTAGCAAACATTAGTGCTTGTGAGCGGTGTGAAATTTTTAATTTTACTTGCTCATCTAATTCACCTAAGGTTTTATCAAAACCTTTTGGGACAAATAAAGGATCATATCCAAAGCCATTATTACCCTTTGGAGTATCAATGGCAAGACCATGCATATATCCATGTGTGCTAAAATGTCCATACTTTGAGCTTATAGCTATGGCTGCAGTGTAAAAAGCTTTACTTTGGTGTAGATTTTTTTCATGTAAAGCTTGAATGAGCTTGTTTCTATTAGCCTCATCAGTGCCTTCTTGAGAGTATCTTGCAGAAAAAATTCCTGGTGCATTATCCAAAGCCTCTACGCTTATACCACTATCATCGCTTAAGGTAATAAATTCATCTTGTTTTTTGCCTAAGGCATTAAAAATAGCCTTAGATTTTATCAAAGCATTTTCTTTAAAACTCGCACCATCTTCGATGATCTCAAAAGGAGTGATGATTTCGTTTAAGGCATAAATTTCATAAGTAGTTAAAAAATTTCTGATTTCTTCTACTTTGTGTGCGTTAGAAGTTGCTAGAATGATTTTTAATTTTTTCTTCATAAATTACTCTTTTTATTTTAACTTTAAAAAAAGTTTATCAAAATCATAGTAAAATTATCCTTTATAAGGAGAGAAGATGTTAAAAACTGTTTTACCTTTGTCTTTTATCGTAGGAACTAGATTTTTTGGATTGTTTATAGTTTTACCAGTTTTAAGTTTATATGCTTTAAATTTAAAAGGAGCTAATGAGTTTTTAGTAGGGCTTTTAGTAGGCGTGTATGCTCTAACTCAAATGGCATTACAAGTTCCTTTTGGTATGATTTCAGATAAAATAGGACGCAAAAAAACCATGTTAATAGGACTTGTGGTATTTATCATAGGTTCTTTGGTGTGTTCATATGCTGATGATATTTATACGATGATGTTTGGAAGATTATTGCAAGGAGCAGGAGCCATAGGAGCAGTAGCTACTGCTATGATAAGTGATTTTATCAATGAAGAAAATCGTGGCAAGGCTATGGCTATCATGGGTTCATTTATAGGGCTTTCTTTTGCAGCTTCTTTGGTGCTTTCTCCATTAATGAGTGCTAAATTTGGACTTTCTAGTTTGTTTGATTTAAGTGCGATTTTGAGTTTAATTTGTATAGTGCTTTTATTTAGCGTTGTTCCAAAAGAGCATACAATAGTGCATGAAAATACTAAAACCCCATTAAAAAAACTTTTAAAAGAAAAAAACTTAGCTTTGATGAATCTTACTAACTGTATGCAAAAAATGCTTATGAGTATAGCATTTTTAAGTATCCCTTTGGTTTTGGTGCATGAGTTTAACTACCCAAGTGAGAATTTATGGCATGTTTATGTTAGTTCTATGGTGCTTGGGTTTTTAGCTATGGGTTTATCAGGATCTTTAGGAGAAAAAAGAGGCTTAAGTAAAGAAATACTACTTTTAGGTGTGGCATTTTTTATCATTGCTTATGTTATATTTGCCTTTTCACATAATGCCTTGGTGTTTATGGTGGGTGTTGTAGTATTTTTTATAGGGTTTAATTTGCATGAGCCTATCATGCAAAGTTGTGCGAGTAAATTTGCTAAGGTAAATGAAAAAGGCGCAGCTTTGGGTGTGTTTAATGCTTTTGGTTATTTTGGAAGCTTTTTAGGTGGTGTTGTTGGAGGGTATTTTTTACACCATTTTAGTTTAGTTGCTCTTGCTTTTATTTTGATAGCCTTGTCTTTGATTTGGTTTATCTTGCTTTTATTTTTACAAAGCCCAGCTGATTTTAAAAATATCTATTTATCTTTAGAAACAAAGCATGATTTAAACATGATTAAAAGTATAAATGGAGTTTTAGATGTATATAAAAACTCCAAATTTCTAGTGGTAAAATATAATAAAAAAATCATCAACGAAGAAGAACTTAAGTCTAAAATTTAGCACCATCCACTTAAGCACTTCTTTATAAATATAATATTAATATACATAAATTTTTATTAAAGGATTTATTATGTTAATATTTATTCCACGGGGGGGGGGAATCGAATAATTTTGATTTAACTTCTTCTTGTAAAAAACTTTCAAAACAAATTCTTCTTTCAAATATAGTAGCATCTTTGCTCTTTTCATCTTCTTTTGCTTTACCTAGTGGAGGTAAATTTACTCATGGCACTAGTGGGAGTATAAGTATTAATGGCAAAGAGATGAACATTGCAGGTAATAAACAAAACTCTATCATACAATGGGGTGGTGGTTTTAATATAGGTAAGGGTGAAAGTGTAAATTTTGGAGGTAAAAGCCAAAACTACCTAAACATTGCTCATGGAACAAGTAAATCTACTATAGAAGGGTTATTAAATGCAAATGGCAAAAATGTCTTTTTAATTAATCCTAATGGAGTAATCATTACTAAAACAGGAACTATCAATGCTAATCGCTTTGTGGCTTCGACTTCATCGATGGATAGTAAAAGTATGCAAGAGTTTGCAGATGGAAAACTTGCTTATAATACTTTTTCCCCTGTGTTTAAACCACATAAAGCAGGTAATGTAGTAAATATGGGTAATATTAATGCTAATGATGTATTACTTATAGGGAATAAGGTAGATATACAAGATGGTAAATTAGGTAATGAAAAATCTAAAACACATTTAGTGGGGAATAAAGTTTTTGTGGATTTTGGAAAATCTATAATTCAGTCTGATTATAATTTTATTAGTGCTTTAGATAAATCTCATGTATATATTAGTTCTGTAGATTATTATAATAATGTAAATAAATACAATAAAGCTAACTTCGTAAAAGGAAATTATCTAACCAATGCAAAAAATATTGAAAAATTTGTCAGTATAGGAAGTGATATAGATTGGTGGCACTTTGCAAAAGGTTGGAATGAAAACGAACAATTTAGAAATACCGCCAATGAATATCGATTGATAAATTCTATAGACTTTGGTGGTAATCAAGGTAAAAACTATGCTAATTATTGTATAGATGGTCTTGGTTGTACTTCTATGATAGTAGGAAATGGAGATAATCGGAGTTATTTAAAATCTTTTGATAAATCTTTTGATGGACAAGGTTATACTTTAAAAAATATCAATATAGATGCTACTGTATTATCTTTTGATGAAAATATGAATGTTGGTTTATTTGGAAGCTCAAAAGGAGCAGTATTTAAAAATATAAATATTGATTATATGAATGGTTCTATAAAATCTAATGGAGATTATAATTCTATCGCTATTGGTAGTTTTGTTGGGTATGGTGAAAATAGTAAATTTGACAAGATAAAGATATATAATATAAATAATATTGAAATTGAAAATAATATTAATGGTAATTATCGTCATGTTTTTGTGGGAGGATTTTCTGGTCAGTTAAATCGAAGTAATGTAAGCAATATAGAAATATCAAATATAAATAAAATTTACGGCAAGAATATTCAAGATTCTGCTAGTGCATTAGTCGGAGGATTTGTTGGAAGTGTTGCTGGAGGTAGTTATTCAAATATTAAAATATCAAATATTAACAGTATAGTTTCTAAAACAGAAGGAGGGGTTGCTATTGGTACTGGTAATGCCTCTAAATCCGGTGGATTTGCTGGACAATCTTATGGTTATGATGATGATTATATAAATTATAAAAATATTATAGTTTCAAATATTAAAAATATATATAGTGAAGCGAAAGATAACCAAGGGAGTTTTTCTGGAGGTTTTATTGGGGATATAGCTTATAGTGAAAGTGATATCTTTTCTAATATTGTAGTTGATAATATATCAAATATTATTGCTATTGGAGGAAAAGAGGGTACTCGTGGAGGAAAGATGAGTAATAGTGGAGCAGGTGGATTTTCTGGTAATATAGGGTTGTATTATGTTAACGACAAATCTAAATTTTCAGATATAAAAATAAATAATATAGAGTTAATAAAAAGTAGTGGCATGTTGTCTTCTGCTGGTGGTTTTACTGCAGATATTCATGGAGGAATATATAATAATATTTCTGTAAGCAATATCAAAGAAATTTCTAGTGACAACAACATAAATGGCGATCCTTTTGGCAATAGAGAAGCATCTTCTGGAGGATTTTCTGGAAATATAGCTTCAGGGGAATTCGGAAATATTGTTATAACTAATATAGGAAGTATTTTTAGTAATACCATGCAAAATGATTCTTATTCGGGTATATTTGTTGGTAATATAGAAAGTCCATATAGCAACCGTAATTTCTCCAATATTTTTATTTATATTAGTGATAATCACAATATAAGATCAAATAGTACTAATGGACAATCTTATATTGGTAAATTTTATGGTAATTTAAATGGACAGACAACTTTTAACAATATCCATGTTTATCATAAAGCTGGAGAATTAGGAAATGCTGTTGCTGATCAAAATAGTTGGGGTAATACTCTAGATAAAATAAATATCCACACATACACCAATACAAATTCAGGTTATACTGATTTTGAAAATAAAGTATCAGCAGAGTTAGATAAAGATGGATTACATAAAGATAAAGATGGAAATTTAGTTTTTACAAAAGATTTTAATATTAATTCTCCATCTAAACCTACTACCGACCCTGATGTTGTTTTAGAAAGTGATGATGTAATTAGTGCAAAAGATTTAAACCAATGGCTTGATGAAATATTTGCAGGAAATTACTGGGTGGATATAAAAGATCTTGATAAAATTCAAGGCCTAAGTGAAAGTATCATTCAAAGTATATCTTTCTTAGAAGCTTTATATGGTCAAGAAGGTATGAAAGAAATATTAGAAAAATTCCATAATGATTATAAAACAGCTTATTCTAAGTATGATAAATTTAAAACCAATAAAGCAGAACTTTTAGCTTTTATCAATGATAAATTAAAACCTTTAGTAAATTCAATCAACGAGGCTAATAAGAATTTCAATACGCAAGATTATTATAATAGACTTAATAAATTAGCCTTAGCTTATAATAAATATGTAGAATTAATTAATAAAGGTTTAGCAAATAAAAATGATCAAGCTTTTAAAGATATTAGCAATAAATTATTTGCTTTAATAGCTCAAGCACAAGGTGAAACCAAAACTATAGAAGAATTAATTAATAGCTTTGAAGATTTAAAAACACAAGCAAGTGAAAAATCTAACGGACATTTTATTGTTGAAGGAGATTTGCAAGCTTTAAATATACCTTATCCTATATTAGCTTCTATCAAAGATAATAACAATGGTAGTGGTGAAATAGATAAGCCAGAAAAACCTATTGATCCAATTGAGCCACCAATAGATAATAAACCAGATTTTTCTTTAAGTTTTGAACAAAGTTCTACTTTTAACTCTATAGGTAATGATAGTTTAGATGATGAGGAAGAACAAGAAGAAATAGAAGAAGCTTCTATGAATCAAAAAGGTAAAACCTGTATAGTAAGTGATAATTTTAAAACTATGAATCCTTGTGTGGTTGGAAGTTTTTAATAATCTATACTGCTTTGGCAGTATAGATTATAGGAAATGCTTTTCTTTTAAAATTACATATAATTTTAAAGTTGAAATAAAAAAAGTCAAAATAGCAGGCCCGAGGATAATACCCCAAAAACCAAAGCTTGAGATTCCTGCTATCATTGCAAAGAAAATTAAAAGTTCGTTAATTTGTGTTGGAATTTGAACAAGTTTTTCATTGATCCATTTAATGATATAAGGTTTTACTAAAGTATCTGCGATAAAAGATATCATTACCACGCTATAAATGAAAATCACTAAAGCACCACTTAGATTGTTATTTGCAAATTCGTATAAAGAAACAGGCACATAAACTAAGGCTCCACCTACTACAGGGATTAAAGAGCTAAAGCAAAATAATATCCCCATTAAAATCGCATCATAACCATAAAATTTAGTGATGATAGCAAAAAGCACCCCTTGTAAAATAGCATTTAGTACCATAGAATAAAACACAACAGACATTACATTACTCACTTCGCTTAAAATGCCTTGAGTTTCTTCTTTTTTCATAGGTATTATGGTTTTGATATAGCCAATGAGTTGAGCTCCATAAAGATTAGCAAAGAAATAAAACACACAAATTAACACCATATCAGTTAGAAATTTAGTCCCAAATTTAGTTGCACTTGAAAGATAGGTTAAAACATTTTTAGAAATAGAATTTAAGTCAATACTTGCTAACGCTTCTTTAATTTTAGGTTCTATAAAACTTAAAGATTCAGGTAGGTGTAAAGAATAATTTTTAAAATATTCTATAGTATTGTGGATATAACTTATATTAAAACCACTAGCCGCTTTTGCAAGTTCTATAATAGCATATACAAAAGGTATAAAAAATAAAGCCAGCATAAAAGCAGTAGTAGCTGCTGCAGCAACGACTTTTTTACCTTTAAAAATATTTAAGAATTTAACATTGACATTAGAAGTAGAAACAGCCATTAAACTTGCTATGGCTATATTCATCAAAAAAGGTTTAAATAAAAAAAGTACCCAAAATAAAATGATCAAAATAAAACTAATCAAGAAAAAATTACTACTTTTCATCAAACAAACCCTTGTTGTATTTTAATTTTAAAACATCAAAACTTTTTAAGCTTGCAATGCGACCTTTGGCTGTTCTTTCTATATAACCATTTGCTAGTAAATATGGCTCTATTACATCTTCTATAGTGTTTTCATCCTCACTTAATGCTGCAGCTATACTAGAAAGTCCTATAGGTTTTCTTTTAGCTTCAGTTAAAAGCTCTAAATACCGCAAATCCATCGCGTCAAAACCAAGCTCATTTACCCCTAAAGAATCAAGCGCTTCTTTAGCTCTTTTTTCGCTAATGATTTCTTCATCATTTACATCAGCAAAGTCTCTTACACGCTTAAGCAATCTTAAAGCAATCCTTGGGGTAGAACGGCTGCGTTTGGCTATTTCTAAAGAAGCTTTTTTTTCACAAGTTTTATTAAGCTTTAGAGCTGCTTTTTCTAAAATGATAGCAAGTTCTTCATTTTTATAAAATTCCAAGCGAAATTGCATACCAAAGCGATCGCGTAAAGGATTGCTTAGCATGCCTGCTCTTGTGGTAGCCCCTATGAGTGTAAATTTAGGCAAATCGATTTTGATTGTTTGTGCAGCAGGGCCACTACCTATGATAATATCAAGACGAAAATCTTCCATAGCAGGGTAAAGCACTTCTTCTATGGCGGGACTTAAGCGATGAATTTCATCGATAAATAAAATATCTCCTTCGCTAAGATTGGTTAAAATCGCAGCTAAGTCCCCGCTTTTTTCTATCATAGGTGCAGCGGTAGTTTTGATATTTGCATTCATTTCATATGAGATAATGTTTGCTAAAGTTGTCTTACCAAGTCCTGCAGGCCCGCTAAAAAGGATGTGATCTAGACATTCATTTCTTTTTTTAGCAGCTTTAATAAAAATTTCTAAGTTTTTTTTAATGTTTTCTTGTCCTATGTAGCCGTCAAAATTTGAAGGTCTAAGGCTTGTTTCATAAGTTTCATCAGGGGAGAATTTTTCAATCTCTACGATTCTATCCATATTTTTTCCATTTTATTTTGTAAGAAATTTTAATTTTATCTAAAATTTGCTAAAATAAATATTTAAACTTAGATTATAGAAGTTTTTATGGGAATTTTAGAGCAATTAGAGTTAGATTACGAGCTTGAAGAAATCGAGCGTTTTTTGTATTTTTTTAGAAGTCTTTGTGATGTTTTAGAGCCTTTGATAGTAAAGCTAAGTAGTGATAGCTCAAAATACAAAGAAGCTTTAAAAGACTTAGAGCAAAATATCCATAATGTGGTTTGGGCTGCTAAAAGATTAAATTTAGATGAAATTGCAAATTTTTGCACATTTTGTGAGGAAATTATGCAAGAAGCAGCTAAATTTGATGGTCCTGCTAGCGATGAATTTGTGGATTGGATGTTTTTAGTGGGTGAGCAGCTTGATAGATATTGCAGTGATTATGAAAAAAATGCTTCTTTTTTAAGTGTATTTAACCCTCAAATTGCAAATGTTCCTGATAAAATTTCTAAATAATGGGGACGACTTGGCTTCGACAGGAGTAGAGTGGCCTTGGTGGCATGTCGCTTTGAGCAAAGCGTATAAAGCTCAAATTAAAATTAAACGCAAACAACGTTAAATTTGCTCCTGCTTACGCTAAAGCTGCGTAAGTTCAGTTGAGCCTGAATTTTAAGTGATACTATCTAGCTTAGAATTTGGTCATTTTTGATAGTGTAGATTGAAATTTGACAAGTTTTGATTGAAGTTAAAGTCTTAGTCTAGCTTGAAATTTTGGAAGGTGAGTTTGGCTAGATGAAATTTTTCACCTTTGCTAAGCATGTAGATGCCGTGGTTGTTTTATTTTTGGACAGGGGTTCAATTCCCCTCGTCTCCACCAAATTTAATTTTTCATGTATGTTGATTTATTAGAATTTAATATTTTAATAATATAATCCTATCAAAGGTTCCTTGCTACTGATAAGACTTCAAGGAAGGCTTCTTTTAAATAGGCAGTGAGGTCTTTATTAATTCTAAATTTAAATTACATTATAAAGCTTGATAGTATTTCTTAGCATTTTAAAAAGTTCTTTTTGTTATCATTTTAAAAAATACTAAGGTTGTTCTATGAATTTTTATGAAGAAATTCAAAATAATGAAATTTATAAAACTCTAGCCAAAAATGCTTTATTGGTTAAAGAACTTTATGGTTTAAGTGATGATGAATTTTCTTACATGATAAGCACTTTTAAAGTCTTAAACGAAAAACAAAGCGAATATATAGCATTATTAAGGAATTAAGATGGGAGATAAATCTGTTTTAGAACAAATTATAGTTATTAGTCAAAATTTAATAAAAATATAAAAAAACACGAGGATGATAGAGGGTTTTTATCTCAAAATATACTTAATGAGTTAAGAAATCTAATAGAGCATATTGCTTTATATATTTATAATAGAGATACAAATAATAATTTTAGTAGTCACTATGATAATATAAAAGTTGCAATTGTGTATATAAGTGATAAGGCTAAATATGTAAATATTAGAAAAATGCATAATTTTTTACAAATAACATCTTCTCATTACACTCCAGATGAGGAAACTTCAGAAAGATTGATGTTAAAATATATTTCTATTTTAATTAAAATAAAGCAATTTTGTAAAAATAGTTTAAACATAGATATTTTGCAAAATATATATGAATTTCCTATTAAGCTTGATAATCTAAGTCTGCAATATTATGAAAGAGTTGTAAATAAAATCAATAATACAAGTATATTTGAAAGAGAAAGAACTGATAAATTTTATATACATAAAGTCAAGCCATTTGTTGTAGATAAAAAAATATATTATGAGGTAACATTTGCATTAGCTAAAAACTATACAAGTAAATTTGATAAAATTATAGCTTTTTCAAAAGAATATATTCCAGATAATTATGCTGTTGAATTAAAACTATATGATACTAGTATATGGTTGAAATCATTTAAGATACCCATTATATTAATAATCAATTGGAATGTAAGTATAAGACCTTGTGAGTTAAAGAATTTTTGTGCTATTTTTGGATTAGCTAATGTTAATTTTACAAGAAATGCAAAGTATGAGAGAATCATGCAATTTTTAAAATACAATGAATTGAGCTTGCTAGATATTGTAAAATTAAATGATATAGAATATCAAAACATCAAGAATGAATTTAGTGAAAATAAATTTAATGATTTTTTTAAATGTCTTGATAAGACAAGGGATATTATTACAAATAATAAAAAAGGAAAAAATATCCTTAGTTATTTATTAAATAGTATGAATAATGTTGTTGTAAAACATCAAAAAGGTGATTTTGTTAATGAAAAATTATCAAATTTATATTTAAAAAATTCTTCCATACCTTTTGAAGATATGCCTTTTTGTACTTCTTTGACAGGACATAATCCTAGATTAATTGACTTATATGAGTGTTTAGATGTGAAAGATAGAAAGCATGAATTATTAGCCAGAACTATTAAAAATAACTCTAAAATTCATGGAAACTTATATAAGGATATTGAGGATTTTGGGCAAATTTCTAAAGAAAATATTTTAGAACTAGTTAGAAAACACAATGATTCTATTAAGTATAAAGACCATAAGCCAAAAAGACATATAGAAATATTATATGAAAAATATTTATATATTAATGAAGATGAAACAGCGATAAAAAATATTATTTTAAAGCTTAAAAATTTTACCCAAAGTGGTATAGAAAATTATCAAAAAGATATAGAAAAATGGTTAAAGAATAACAACTTAGATTGTGAAGAAAAAAAGAATTTTCTAGAAAAAATGTTTTGCGATTCAAAATTAGCATTGATATATGGTGCAGCAGGAACAGGCAAAACCACATTAATAGAATATATTTCTAATTTTTTTAAAGATAAAAATATATTATTTTTGACAAATACTTACACAGCATTAGATAATATAAAAAGAAGAATAAAAAATCCATTATGGAGTTTTAATGTTGTATCTTCTTGCGTAAAAAAAAGAAAAGAGCAAGTATATGATGTTGTGATTATTGATGAGTGTAGTACGATTGATAATAAACATATGTTTGAATTTTTAGATAAAGTAAAATGTGATGTTTTGGTTTGTGTTGGAGATGTATATCAAATAGAGGCTATTGATTTTGGAAATTGGTTTTTATTTGCTCAAAACTTTTTCAAAGATAAGCAAATAGAGCTAAAACATATTTATAGAACTAATGATGAAAGATTGCAAGATTTATGGAAAGAAGTAAGAGAGCTAGGGGAGAATATACTTGAAAAGCTTTCTAAGAAAAAAATATCTGAAAAAATAGAAAATTTTAATTTTAATACGCAAAAAGAAGATGAGATTATTTTATGCCTTAATTATGGTGGGTTATATGGTGTAAATAATATAAATAGGCTTTTACAAGAAAATAATCCTAAACAATACATTCAATTTAATAGCTTATATTATAAAATAAACGATCCTATATTGTTTAATAATGAATCCTCTTCAAGATTTGGACAAGTCATTCACAACAACTTAAAAGGATCGATAGTAGATATAAAGAAAGGAAAAGGATATGCTTTTTTTGTGGTAAATGTTTATAAAAATATAAGTGAAGAGAGTGAAAAAGATTTTAAAATTACTAAAAAATTTAATAATGAATATACAGAAATTACTTTTAGGGTAAATGAAATAAATTCTGATGAAGAGGACGAAAAAGAGCATGCTGTTCCTTTTCAAGTAGCTTATGCTATTTCTATACATAAAGCACAAGGTTTAGAATATGATAATGTTTCTATAATTATTTCAGATGAAATAGAAGAACAAATAACACATAATATATTTTATACAGCTATAACAAGAGCTAAGAAAAGATTAAAAATATATTGGTCAGCCGAAACTGAAAATAAAATATTAAATTCATTAAAACTTAAAGATATTAAAAAGGATTATAGTCTTTTGTCATCTAAGTTAAAATAAGCTTTCTTTGCAAGGCTATCCTTGCAAAGAATTTATACAAATAAAGAATTCACGCTTTCATTATGATAAACTCTGCGTATTACCTCACCAAAAATAGGTGCTACGCTTAGGACTTTGATTTTATCCATTTGTTGTTTTAAAGGTATAGTGTCAGTTACTACTAGCTCATCTAATGCATCTTTAGCTATTCTTTCATAAGCTACACCACTAAGCACAGGGTGAGTGCAGCAAGCTATAACTGACTTTGCACCTTTGCTTTTAAACACTTCAGCAGCTTTTACTATAGTTCCTGCTGTATCGATGATATCATCTACTAAAATTACTTCTTTATCTTTTACATCACCGATGACATTCATCACTTCGCTTTCATTAGCTTTTTCGCGTCTTTTATCTACTATAACTATATCAAGCCCTAAAGCTTTTGCTACGCTTCTAGCTCTTGCTATACCACCTATGTCAGGACTTGCGATGATAGGATTTTTATAGTTTTTATTTTTAATATAATCGTTAAAAATAATACTTCCATAAAGATTATCCACCGGTATATCAAAAAAGCCTTGAATTTGTCCAGCGTGTAAGTCTATAGTAGCTACTCTATCTACTCCTGCTGATTCTATAAGATTTGCTACTAATTTTGCAGTAATAGGCACCCTAGGACTTGCTTTTCTATCTTGTCTAGCATAGCCAAAATAAGGGATGATAGCTGTGATAGAGCTTGCACTTGAGCGACGCAATGCATCTGTCATGATTAAAAGCTCCATTAGATTATCATTTGTTGGAGCACAAGTGCTTTGTATGATAAATACATCTTTACCACGCACGCTTTCATCTATTTGAATGCTAATTTCACCATCGCTAAAACGCTTCACACCTGCATTGCTTAGAGGTAGTGAAAGGTATTTTGAGATTTTTTTAGCAAATTCCTCATTTGCCGAACCAGAAAATATTTTATATCCACGCATATATAAGCCTTAGAAAGTTTTCTGTGATGATATAAAATTTTTTTTGAAAATACAATAAAACATATTAAAAGCCATGTAATCTTTTTAAATCCGCATCAATAGGAAATTTATTTCCATCTTTATCTACGCTTACATAAGTTACCACAGCTGAAGTTACATGCATACAATACACACGGCCATATTCATTAGCTCTTTGAGTAGCTACTTCTACTTCTACGGTGATGGATGTATTACCTGCTTTGATGATTTTTGCATAGCAAGATACTAAATCTCCTACAAAAATAGGTTCTTTGAAAATGATTTTATCTACCGCAACTGTGACAACTCTTTGTGGGGAAAGTTCTCTTGCGGCAATGGCTCCAGCTAGATCAATTTGTGACATGATCCAACCACCAAAGATATTACCAGCAGGGTTTGTATTGCTTGGCATAGCTATAACTCTTAGCTTAGGTTCTCCCATATCTTTCATACATTCTCCTTGTGTTTTAAAAAAAACATTATAATTAAGTTTTAAAAATAAAGAAAGGTAAAAAATGAATGATTTTAAGCAAATAGCAAAAATTGTGAAAAATAGGAAACAAAATATCAATAGTCTTTATAATATACTTCAAACTAATCAAAGTCATCCTTTGATAGATAGAGCCTTAGAACTAGCTAATCTTGAAAATGAAAAAAGCAATGTTTTGGCAATGTTGCGTCGTTTGGTGGATTTAAAAGAGGAAAATTTAGTCCAAGAGCTTGAGAAAAAAGGTTTAAATGAAGAAGAAATTTCTCAAATAAAATATAAAGTTTTTTCTTTAGTAAGAGCCTTTTATGAAGTAGAACACCAAGATTTAATCGATGAGATTAAGAGTAAAAATTTACTTGATGAGTTTTATTTGGCTTTAGTTCAAGGTGTGCATAATATAGGTGTAGTTATGAATTCTTTTGAGCTTGTTTGGAGTAAGCAAATTTTAGATACAAATAATAAAATTTTAAAAGAACAATTTCCAAATTTAAGCGATGCTTTGGAGTTTTTAAAACAAAATGAGCTTTATCAGCTTAATCAAGATGGAGAAATTTGTGAAAGAAGCTATGGGGCTTTAGTTAAAATAGGAACACTTTGGAGATTTTTACCTTATGCAAAAGCTTTTGAAAATGAAGTTTTAAAGCTTGAATATGAGTTTGATAAACTTTTAGAAAAACTAAGAAATTGTGCGTTAGATGATGAAAAAAATGCTTATATTGATTATATAGAAAAATTAAAATTTGCTTTTTGTGAAAAAGATAATAATGAAGTAGTTAAAAAATGGCAAGAAGCAGAGCTTGCGTGGATGGAAGTAAAATGCCCATTGCAAATTGGCCATCCTTTAGAATATTATGAAGACTCTTACACGCATGCAGTGGCACTTGAGTGGGATATACGCTTAGAAGATGAGAGTGATTTTAATGGGAGTGAGTTTAAAGATAAAATCAAAGAAAGTTTTGCAATGGTATATGCAAATTTAGATGAAGAAGATGAAGCTTTGTTTGATGAAGTGAATTTTAATCTTGAAAAAACTCAGCTTTATATTTGCATGCCTATGATTTTTTATGGAGCAGAGCTTAAGGGGCTTTTTTCTGCTCAAGTAGTGCCAAATGATGAGTATGTAAGCAATATAGCAGGTAAAAAGATCTTTGCTTTTTTAAATTACGTTTATGAAAATGCTAAAACCAAGCCTTTTATGAAGCTTTCTTCTATGGTGTTTGAAAAAGAATTTTTAGATTATGGTAGAGAAATTTTATTTTATAATGAAAAATTATGGAAAAGAATTTATGAAGTTTCTACTATAGGTCATGAGTTTGGGCATATTTTCTTTGTGGCAAATGATAGCGAAAAGAAAATGAATGAAAGTGGTGTATTTAAAAATATAGAAGAGTTTAAAGCTACTGCTGGTGGGCTTGTAAATTTCTTCTTACATGAAGAAGATGATTTAAAGCTTCCTGTATTTTATGAGCTTATTAAAAGAGCTATAGGATTGATCGCTTGGCAAAGAGTAGAGGAGGTTAAGCCTTATTATACCGAAGGTTTAATCCACTTGTCTTTATTGTTTAAATCAGGAGTGCTATCTTTTGCAAATGAGAAATTAAACATTAAATTTGATGAGGAAGCTTATGAAGCCTTTAAGGCTGTGTTTATGCAAAATTATTATAAGCTAGCAAGACATTATATGCTAAAAGAAGATGCTAAAAATTATTTAGATGAGTTTTGTGTTTTAGAAGATGAGGTATTTTTACCACTTAACAAAGAGTGTAAAGAATTTGTAAAATACTACTATGAATTACATAAACTTTATGGTAATGAAATCGATGAAAGCGGAGAGTTTGAAAAATACTCTAATATAAAATAAAATTTTTATCAAGAAGAACTTAGCTTTCTTCTTGATATTTGCTATTTTCTAATGCTTTTTCCATATCTTTTTGCGTTTTTAAAATCGCTTTACTAAAACCATTTAGTACTGAAAATGGAGCAAATTGCGCTGCTCTTTTTTCTCTTGGCATTGGTGGGAATTGTTTTGATTTTTGATATTTTTTATCTATTATATCTTTATACTCATCATGCATTATGACCTCCTATTAAAGAAGTAATTTCTTTAGTTTCATTATCTAAGCTTGAAGCTTTTAAAATAGCCTTTTTACCAAATTTTTGCATGATTTGAAGTCTTGCTTTTTGGAGCTTTTCTTCTTTTTCAAGTTGATTTTTTTCTTGCAAAATTGCATTAAAATCACTAAATAAATTTAATTCTTGGAAATTTTCTTGAGCTTTATCTGTGATATTATTTAAACTTAGGCTGATTTTTCTAATGCTTAAGTTTTTATCACTGATTTTGCAAAAAAGCTCTAAAGCTTTTTTATTGATGATTTTTAGAGAATGGGTAAAATTTTCTAAATTCACACTTCCATGAGCATTTTTAGGTATAGTTCTTCCGTAATTATCTTTAGTAATAGCTCCTTTATAAGAAGCTAAACGACTTGAATTTTCTAAATTACTTTTGTCATATTGTATATCTAGCGTGATATGGTTTGTTTTAAGGTTATTTTTTATAAGTTCAAGTACTAAATGATCCACAAGTTCTTTTAAAACTTTTATTGCTTGATTATTATCATATGCAAAAGGTAAAACCTTGGCCATGACTTTAGAATGATTTTGTGATTTGTAGTTTTTAATATCTTTCATCGTGCAAGTTTCAATACCCCATGCATGATCGATTAATAATTCAGCATTAACACCAAAATGTTTATAAAGCAAAGCTTCATGTTTTAAAGAAAATCTTGCAAGATCTCCCATAGTGTGAATGTTTAAATTCGCAAGTTTTAAAGCGATACCTTTACCTACACGCCAAAAATCTTTTAAAGGTTTGTGTTGCCATAATTTGTATCTATATAATTTTTCATCTAAAAAGGCTATAAGCAAGCCATTGTTATCTGCTTTTTGCCTTTTAGCAAGTATATCCATGGCAATTTTAGCTAAGTATAAATTTGTGCCTATACCTGCTGTTGCAGTGATTCTACTTGTGTGTAAAATATCAAGTAAAACCTTAGTAAGTAGCTCATAAGCTGAAAGTTTGTATTTTTCAAGATAAGAACTAAGATCGATAAAAACTTCATCAATAGAGTATATATGGATATCTTTAGCATCAAAATACTTCAAATAAATGCTGTATATTTTTGTACTAAATTCTATATAAGTAGCCATTCTAGGCTTAGCTATGATGTAGTCTAGTTCTAAATTTAAATTATTTTTAAGTTCTAATATATCAAAACTTTTAGCTTTGAAGTGGTGTTTTTGAATTTGTTTTAATCTTTCTTGGTTGATTGAATGAATTTTTTGTTTAAACTCAAAAAGTCTTAATCTACCGGGTATATTGTAAGTTTTTAGTGCAGGTGAAACAGCTAGTATGATGGTTTTATCTGTTCTTGATTCATCTGCTACAATAAGATTAGTTGTCAAAGGATCTAAATTTCTTAAAACACATTCAGCTGAAGCATAAAAAGATTTCAAATCAATAGAAGCATAAATTTGCATAGTATGTGAAGCTTGCCTTTAGATTTATTAAGTTTGATAGTATTAATTATAACAACAAAAACTATTAAAACAGATGAAAGAAAATGAATCTTATAAGGTGGCGGACAGAGAGGGATTTGAACCCTCGAGACCCGTTAAGATCTGCACCCTTAGCAGGGGTGTGGTTTCAGCCACTCACCCATCTGTCCATATTAAAAGAAAAAGTATATCTTATTGATTATAAGATATACCTTAAATTTATACACTAAGATAAGCTATGATTAAAGTTATAACAAAACCAGTACTTAAAACAGCAATTTGCTTTGCTCTATCTTTGCGTATAGCAATAAGCGTGATTAAAATACCGGAAATATAAAGCACTGCCATAGCTAAAGCAAAGGCTAAGCCAAGTACGGAAAAATACCACATACCTTTGTCTTTATGAAGCAAAATCATATTTCCAAGTAAACTTCTTTCTTTTGTAATAATTTCATAATTATTTTCATCTATTTTGACAATACTTGCAGTATAGTTTATAGCACCAAGCTCTATACCATCGCCTTTTTTGTTAAGTTTTGGTTCTAAAGATGAAGGAAGTTTTAAGTTATTTTTCTTTAAAAAATCAATTAAAAATTCAGCTTCAGCACCTTCTTGGATAATGGCTTGAACTTTTTGAGTTTTAATTTTAGCTCCACTTTCCCCATCAAAACCAGCTATATAAGCAAAACCAGTAACAGCATATAAAAATGCTAGCGGTAAAAAGAACAAACTAATATAAATATGAATTTGTCTGAATAATTTATTTTTATTCATTTTTCAACTCCTTTTTTTGAAATAATAAAAAGTATATTGTTAAAAAATGAAGTGAAAATAAAATTAATCTTTTTTAAATTTACGTGCTAGTGTAAAAAAACTACGTATAATTCCATAAAGTACATACAAACTAGCAATGATTAATGCACTTTCTAAAAAATATAAATAAAGCATAGAAAATAAAATCACTAAAAGAATAAGTACTTTCAAAACATTTGCACGTTTTAGATCGATTTTTTTAAAACTCGGGTATCTTATATTGCTCACCATTAAAAAAGCTAAAAGTATTTGAATACACACTATCACTAAAGAAAAATTATGCAAAAAATCATAATATAAATAAGCACTCACCCATAGAGCACTTACAACTGCAGCTGTTGGTATAGGAAGTCCTATAAAAACTGAAGGTTCATAAGTTCCTGTGGTGATATTAAATCTTGCTAAGCGTATAGCACCAAAAACTACAAATAATCCCGCTATTAAGGAGCCAAAACGACCATATTCATAGCCTATACTCATATAAAAAAGCATAGCAGGTGCAACACCAAAGGCTATTATATCAGCTAAAGAATCAAATTCAACTCCAAATTTAGAGGTAGAATTTGTAGCTCTTGCCACGCGACCATCTAAGCCATCACAGATTAGTGATAAAATAATATAAATCAATGCTTTGTCAAAGTTTTGATTTATAGAAGCTATTACTGAAATGATTCCTAAAAATATAGAAGCAGCTGTAAAAAGATTTGGTAAAATGTAAATTAGTTTAAAATTCATGGATTTAAATATCCTATTAATGCACCAATGCGTACTTTATCATTTTCATTTATACAAATTCTAGTATCTTTTGGGAGTAATAAACTTACACTACCATCAAACATAAAACCTATGTTTTGCCCATGGTTTAGATGGTGTCCAAAATCATCAATATGAGTTTTTCTATTTAAGGCACCAAAAATGATGCGTAATGCCCATTGTTTATCTTTAGAGCGTGCTAAAAATAATATTCTTTCACTCATTAAATTTGTGTTTTTCATAAATGGACATAAAAAAAGCCCGTGTCTTAGCCTAGTTTCTTCTATTTCCATATCAAGCGGAGCTATAATGCTTCCTTGAGAAAAAATATTATTAATAATTTGCACTTCTATACATTCACCAAGCTCTTTATACGAGCTTGTTTTGATGCATTTTATTTTTCCTTCTATAGGAGCTATGATAGTATTTGAATCTGCTATATAGCTGATTTTGCTAGTTCTAAAAAGACAAGCAAAAAGTATAAAAATACACCATAAAAGCCAAGAAAATCCCCATATAAATTGAGCTATTGCAAAAACTATGGCTAGAACTATGAGTAAATTCCAGCCAGCCTTTGCAATAAAATTTGTTTTCATTAGTTATCCTTAGTAGCTTCTTGCTCTTTTTCTTCTAAGCGTGTTGGAAGATTATTTTCTTCTTCATAATTTTTAATAATCTCTCTTACTTTGGCACCATCAATAGTTTCTTCTTCATAAAGTGCTTGTACCATTACTTCTATAGCACCGCTATAGGTTTTTAAAATTTCTTTTACGCCAGCATAGCGCTCATCTAAGGTTTTCTTCACATACTCATCTAAATCTTGTGCCATTTTATCAGAATAATCTTTGATAGTTTGTCCGCCACTTAAGAAAGTATTTCTTTGCTTTTCAAGCACCATTAAACCTGCGATTTCACTCATGCCATACATAGAAATCATAGCTTTTATAATGTCAGTTGCACGTTCAAGGTCATTGCTTGCACCAGTTGAAATTTCTTTAATGAAAATTTCTTCAGCCGCACGCCCACCTAAAAGCACATCAACTTCAGCTAAAAGTTCGTGTTTTTGCATTAAAAATTTATTTTCCTCAGGAGTGTTAAGTGTATACCCTAAAGCCGCTAAACCGCGTGGTATAACAGAAACTTTACTTACTTTTTTAGCACCTTTTGTAGTTTCAGCTATTAAAGCATGACCACATTCATGATAAGTTACGATTTTTTTCTCTTTATCGTTAATTCTACGTGATTTTTTCTCAAGTCCTGCTATAGCTCTTTCTACTGCTTCAACTAAGTCTTTTTGTTCTACATGTTTTTTAGAATCTCTACCTGCAAGTAAAGCTGCTTCGTTGATGATATTTGCTAAATCAGCACCAGCAAGACCTGCTGTTAATCTTGCGATATCTTCTACCTTTACTTCAGGTGAAATTTTAACATCTTTCATATGAACTTTTAAAATATCGCATCTACCTTTAAAATCAGGCTTATCCACTAAAACTTGTCTATCAAAACGTCCCGGTCTAAGCAATGCTGCATCAAGTACTTCAGGACGATTTGTCGCTGCTAGTACGATTACTGGTGAGCTTTCAGTGCCAAAGCCATCCATTTCTGCTAGAAGTTGATTTAAAGTTTGCTCTCTTTCATCATTTCCACCCATCATGCCACTTGCCGCACGTGATTTACCTATGGCATCAATTTCATCTATAAATACAATAGCTGGAGCTTCTTTTTTAGCATTTTCAAATAAATCTCTAACCCTACTAGCTCCAACACCCACAAACATTTCTATAAAAGATGAACCTGATACACTAAAAAATGGTACATCAGCTTCGCCTGCTACTGCTTTTGCAAGTAAAGTTTTACCCGTACCCGGAGGGCCTACAAGTAAAAGTCCTTTTGGAATTTTTGCGCCAAGATTGATGTATCTTTCAGGATATTTTAGAAAATCAACAATTTCTTTAACTTCTTCTTTTGCTTCCTCAACACCTGCGACATCATTGAATTTAACTTTTGGTTTTTCTGAATTTACAAGTTTTTTAGAGCTTCCTATACCAAGTATAGATCCGCCCATATTTTTTTGCATACGAGAGGCTAAAAACATCCATATACCAAAGAAAATAAATACTGGTAAAACCCAAGAAAGTAAGATATCTATAAACCAATTACTCTCATTAAAAGCCCCGTAAGAAACGCCTTTTGAATCAAGCAAAGGCACAAAAGTAGCATCATTTGGAACTTTTTTAGTAATATACACCATATTTCCTGCTTTAGATACAGCTTTTATGGTGGTTTGACCTATATTAACTTGGGCAATTTGATTATTTTCAATTAAAGTTTTCAACTCAGAATAAGTAACTTTTTTAGTATTTTCTCCGCCCATAATACCCATGCTACCATCATCTGAAAATCCTTTAAATAAAAGAATCATCACAATGGCAAAAATAGCAAAAATAAAAATAGGATTTTTATTAAAAAAGCTATTGTTGTTTGGATTATCTTTTGGTTCGTTTGGTTTTTTATTCATTATTTTGTTTCCTTTTTGTAAGCTAAACTCAACCATTCTCCTTTGTGTTTGCATTCTAACAAAGTCAAATCTTTGAATTTATCTTTAATTCTTTCTTCATATTTGTTTAAAATACCAGATAAGATTAAAATTCCACCTTCTTTGGTTTTTTCTTTAAGATCTTTTTCTAGTATGATTAAAATATCGGCAATGATATTTGCCACAACTATATCATATTTATGTAAGCTTTTATTAATAGAACCTACCCAAATATCATCAAAGCTAACTTGATTTAATTTTGCATTTTCCTTGCTTGCAACTATGGCTAGCTCATCTGTATCGCAAGCTTGCACTTTAGCTCCAAGCTTTGCCATGATGATGCTTAAAATCCCACTTCCACAGCCTACATCTAAACAAAATTTGGAATCATCTGTGTATTCTTGTAAAAATTCTATACAAGTATAAGTGCTTTCATGGTGTCCTGAACCAAAAGCTAAGGCAGGATCTATAATGATATTGATCTTATCTTGCATAGGTTTTTGCCAAGTGGTATGAATGTGAATATTGTCAATAGTTAAAGCTTGTATGCCTTTTTTATACTCTTCTATCCAGTTTTTATTTTCTTTTTTTTCTAAAGTAGAGTGAAAATAAATCTTAGTGTTAAATTTTTCACATAATTTTTGATGAAAATTTTGTAAGGCTATTTGAATGAGTTCTATGTCTTCTTCTGATCGTATATAAATACCATCGTTTTTTTCTTCTATGGCGTCTATATCTAGAGAAAAAATAAGATCAAGGAATAAATCTAAATATTCCTTGTCTGTTTGAAAAAAAAGTTCGTAATAATGTGTTTGCATAAAAACTTATAATTAGCCTTCGTTTGTCCCTAAAACATCTTCAAGTTTTTCTTTTAATACTTGAGGTGTAAAAGGTTTTACGATATAGTTATTTACACCTGCTTTTAAAGCTGTAATAACTTCTGCTTTACCACCTTCTGTAGTTACCATGATAATAGGCATATCAGCATATTTTTCTTCCGCTCTTACTTTTTTTACTAATTCTAAGCCATTCATTTCAGGCATATTCCAGTCGGTAATTAAAATTTTAATATCATCATTTTGTGAAAGTAAATCCCAAGCTTCAACTCCATGTTCAGCTTCTAAAACATCTTTATGACCTAATCTTACAAGAGTGTTTTTGATTATTCTTCTCATGGTAGAACTATCATCAACTACTAATAACTTCACTTTTTTTCCTTTATTTTGATGTAATTACATAAAATGTAATTGTATCGTTTTTATTTTTATTAATCAATTAAAAGTATATATTATACCATTTTAAAATAAAATTAGAATTTAATCACTCTCCATTTTTATTGTGATTAAATTCAGGCACAATTTCCTTTAAAACTTTTGCAGGATCTGTGCTTTGGAGTAATTTTTCTATTTCTTGATTTAAAATTTTTAAATCTTTAATTTCGCTAGTGGTAACAAAAATACTTTCGTATTGAGTTTTTAAATCATCTTTATGGATTAAAAGCTCTTCATAAAGTTTTTCACCTTTTCTAAGTCCGGTGATTTTAATTTCTAGCTTTTTATTAGAAAGTAAAAGCATTTTTTTAGCCAAATCCATGATTTTAACAGGTTCACCCATATCAAGTACAAATAATTCTCCACCTTTAGCAATAGCCGCAGCTTGTAAAACAAGTTGCACAGCCTCATCTACTAGCATAAAATAACGCACTATATCAGGATGAGTAAGAGTAAGTGGTTCATTAGCTGCAATTTGAGTTTTAAATTTAGGTATAACGCTTCCACTTGAGCCTAAAACATTACCAAAACGCACGCAAGCTACTTCAAAATTTTCACAACTTGAACTTAGCGCATAAAGCTCACAAATTCTTTTTGTGCAACCCATGATATTAGTTGGCCTCACAGCTTTATCAGTGCTTATCATAACAAATTTAGCAACCTTGTAAGTCTTTGCAAGATCGATTAAATTTTTAGTGCCTATGATGTTATTTAAAATAGCTGAATGTGGATTTTGCTCACATAAAGGCACGTGCTTGTAAGCTGCTGCATGTAAGATCAAATCTATGTTTTTTTCTTGTAAAAGTTTTTCTAAAGCTTCTTTGTCTAATATGCTCATCATAATAGGTTCGATTTTTTCTTTGTGTAAGCTTAATTCTTCATTGATTTTATATAAATTATACTCGCTATGATCAAGCATGATTAAATGCTTTGCACCAAATTTAATACATTGCTTACAAAGCTCGCTTCCTATAGTCCCACCAGCTCCACTAACTAAAACTACTTTATCTTTGATAAAATCAATCACGCAAGCATTATCCAAATCTTTTGGCTTACGTGCCAATAAATCTTCAATGCTTATATCTCTTGCTTCATTTTGCGTAAAAGAAAAAAGTTTTATATCATTAATCCCATAAGCAATAAGCTCATCAAAAAGCTTTTTGAGTTCTTCTTGTTCAAGTTTTAAAGCAATGATAGCAGTGTGAATTCCTTCAGCGGTATATTTTCTAATAGCTTCTTTTTCTTCAACTATAAATTTATCACAATAAGTACCTATTAAATTTTTACGTTCATCTACCACAGCAACAGGGAAAAGTCCTAAGCTTCCTTCTTTAGCTCCTTTTAATAAATGTAAAGCCTTTGAAGTGGCACCAACTACTATACAAGGATGTTCTTCATTATATTTTGGCTTTCTAAAATCAACAATCATTCTTTTGCTTATACGCAAACTTCCAATTAACATACAAGATAAAACAAAGTCTATCCCTATAACGCTTCTTGGAAAAGGATTAAAAAAATCATCATAAAAATAATAAATTGCTAAAAATACAAGTTCGGCTAAAGTTAAAGCAATAACTAATTTGCGCGCTTCATTAAGTGAGAAAAATCTCCAAGCAACTTGATAAATTCTAAAAAAAGCTAGAAAAACTATTTTAAGTAAAATCAAAATCACAGCACTTTTAAACATACCTTCATAAAACTCACTCGGGATGTCTGCACTAAAACGTAAAGAAAAAGACAAATAAATACTTATAACAAAAAGTAAAATATCAGCGCCTAGGAAAAAACCTAAGCGTTTGCTTTTATAATCCATTTTAGTCCTTTAAGGTGTTTAAGATTAAAGTAGAAACTTCCTCTACATCAGCTTTACTCATAGTAGTTGCACTTGGAAGACAAATTCCATTGCTAAAGAAAAACTCACTATTACCATTTAAGTAAGCATCGCAGCCTTTGTAAAGCTCTTGTAAATGCATTGGTTTCCAAAGCGGACGACTTTCGATTTTATTATCTTTTAGAACCTGCATGATTTCTAAAATTTTATCTTGAATTTGAACATTCTTATTTTCACATATACAATGTTTTTCATAAGTATTAAGTTTATTTAAATCAAAATCAAGTAAAGCAGTGCTTAACCAGCGATTTGACTTGGTATTTTCAAGCTCATCTAAAAAAGTAAAGGTGCCACTTAAAAATTCTTTATACCAGCTATAAATTTCACGCTTTTTACTTACTCTTTCTTCTAAAACTTCCATTTGAGCAGTGCCGATTGCACCTAAGATATTGCTCATTCTATAATTATAGCCATATTCTTTATGCTCATAATGAAGGCAATTTTCTCTAGCTTGAGTGCTATAAAATCTTGCTTTTTCAAGATTGGCATGATTTTCACTTACAAGCATGCCACCACCACCTGTTGTGATGATTTTATTACCATTAAAAGAATATACTCCAAAATCCCCAAAAGTACCTAAAGCTTTATTTTTGTAAAAACTCCCCAAAGCTTCAGCGGCATCTTCGATTAAAAAAACCTCATTTTCTTTACAAATTTGGACAATCTCATCCATTTTAGAAGCATTGCCATAAAGGTGTGTTAAAATGAGAGCTTTTGGCTTTTTAGGGCTTTCTTTGATAGCTTTTTTTAATAAATTTACATCTAAATTATAAGTTTCATCACAATCAATAAACACAGGCGTAGCATTCATGTAAGAAATGGGTGCTACTGAAGCAATAAAAGTAAAACTTGAAGCTAGAACTATATCGCCTTCTTTGATACCCAAAACTCTTAAAGCTAAATGAATAGCTGCAGTGGCTGCATTTAGAGCAAGTGCGTTAGAACTTTTTGTATAATCTTTAATACTTTGTTCTAAGGCATTGACAAACTCACCTAAAGGTGCTATATAATTACTTTCAAAAGCTTTATGTATGTATTCTAATTCTTTTCCGCTCATATGTGGTGCTGATAGAAAAAATCTCATTTTACCTCCTTAATTTTCTTAGCAGGAACTCCAGCATAAATACCTTTAGAAGTTAAGTTTTTAACCACAACTGCTCCCGCACCTAAAGTTATATCATCATTTAAACTCATACAAGGAATAACACTTGAATTAACTCCCAAAAAACAACGTTTTCCTATTTTTACATTTCCTGTTAGTTTAGCTCCAACGCTAATATGGCTAAACTCATCTACAAAACACTCATGCTCAATCACACAAGCAGTATTTAAAATCACACCTTTTGCAATGCTAGCTTTAGCATTAACTACGACATTTGGCATGATTAATACACCCTCATCATCTAAAAAAGCACTTGAGCTAATAATAGCACTTTTGTGTATCAAATTTACTAATCTAAATCCATCTTCTTTTGCTTTTTTGAAAAGTTTTTCTCTAATAGAGTTTGCACCAATAGCAATAAACATATCGTGTTTTTCTAAGTTGGGGTGATATTTTAAGCTTTTATTATCATCTAAAAAGATGATTTTTTCATATCCTAAATTTCTAGCTACATCAGCACAGACTAAACCATGCCCACTAGAACCATATATATAAATACTTTTAGTTATGTCCATTGAATTTATCCGTTGTAGCTACTCCTTCTTTATTAACCCCACTTCTTTTTAGAACTTTAATAATGGTCATAAAAAAGATTTTAAGATCAAATAAAAAAGAGCAATTTTGCACATATTCTACATCATATTTAAATTTTTGCTTCCAAGAAATAGCATTGCGTCCATTAATCTGTGCCCAACCTGTAATGCCTGGTCTTACATCGTGGCGTTTTTTTTGCTCTTGATTATATAAGGGCAAGTATTCTACAAGTAAAGGTCTTGGGCCTATGAAGCTCATATCGCCTTTTAATACATTAAAAAGCTGTGGTAATTCATCTAAACTCAAACTTCTAACTAGCTTACCAAAGGGCTTTAGGCGTAATTCATCAGGAAGTAATTCTCCATTTTCATCGGTTTCATCACTCATAGTTTTAAATTTATAAATATAAAAAATTTTTTCATTTAATCCTGGCCTTGCTTGTTTAAAAAGCACACTTCCTTGAACGATTTTTAAAACAATACCTATAAGCACTATAAAGGGTAAAAAAATAATCAATAAAATCAAAGCCAAAAAAAAGTCAAAAACACGCTTTAAACCATTTTTATACATTTGTAAAACCCCTATAAAAATCAAGATATTTCAAAGCTATGATATTTTCATCATAATTTTGCGCTCTAAGAAAAGCATTTTGCGCCAAAGTATTTTTTAGTTTTTCATTTTCTAATAAAACTGCGATTTTTTCGGCTAAATCTTTACTATCTTTGCATTTGAAAATTAAACCATCTATGGCATTATCCACTGCCTCAATGCAACCTTCAGCATCACTTACCACACATGCTTTTTTACAAGCTTGTGCTTCTAAAACCGTTCTTGGATAGCCTTCTTTATAGCTTGGTAAAACAAAAATATCGCATAAATTTAATAAATGTGCAATATCACTTCTTGCACCAAGATAAAAAACATCATTTGAGTTTAAAAATTCTAATGGTGCGCAAGATTTATTATCATCCCTTCCACCTACCAAAACAAAATTTGCCTTATCTTTTAAAATTTGGCTTGCTTCATAAAATTCTTTAATACCTTTATGCCAAAGTGCTCTTGAGATCATTAAAACGATAGGTTTATCAGGCATATTGTGTTCTTTTAAAAAAGCTTGTTTTTCTTCTGTGCTAATTTTTAAAGGTAAAAATTGTTTTAAATTTAGCCCTACGGATTTGATGATTTTGATTTTTTCTTCTTTTAAGCCTAAATTTTTCATAAATAAAGCATTGCTTTCATTGACAAAAATAAAACCATTAGCAAGTTTAAAAGAAATTTTATAAAGTAAATTAATACTCATTCTTACTAATTTGCTTTTAAAATCATCATCTATATAAAAACTTCCTAAGCCCTCAACCAAACCAAAAGTATATTTAATGCCCGCCATTTTAGCTGCTATAATACCTGTTGTATTGCTTTTGTGAGCGCTTGTTTGTAAAAGATCTAAATTTAAACTTTTGAGTGTGTTTTTTAAACTAAGTAGATTTTTAAAAACAATCAAAGGATTAACACTTGATCTAGCTAAATCATAAAAGCAAACCTTATAACCTAGCTCTTGTAATTTAATAGCAAAATCATCTTTTGGAGTGATGATTATAACTTCATGGTTATTTTTTTCTAAAGCTTTAATGAGTGCAAGACGAAAATAATACACGCTCATTGCACTATGGGTTAAAATTCCTATTTTCATCTTTTTAGCCTATAAATTTTTGCTCTTGCATCATTAGTGACTTGTTCAAATAAATCTTGATCATATTGATTTAATAAAAACATTTGTATATAAGTGCTATTATAAAGACTTTCATCTAAAATCACAAAGCTTTTGTATTCTCTTAAAAAGAGTAAATAAATTTGAGCTTTTGAGTCAATTTCATTGTAATAAAATTTGCCATTAGTGATGGATTCTATATCCACAAAAGCTTTTAAAGGTATACTTGCACCTTCTACTTTTAAGGCTCTAAAATCATTAATAATTTCCACTCCATTATCAAGCATAACAGAACCTGTGGTTTTATCTTGAGCTATGGCATTAGCTTGGGAGAAAAATAAACTTTTTTCTTGCTCTCCATTGTCAGGATTTGTATTTGCAAATTGTGCTACCACAGGCATGATACGCAACATTCTATAAGGCATGTAAATATATACATCTCTAGTTTTATTGGTATCAAATTTAAAATCTTTATCATTTAAACTTTCTAAAAAATCTTTAGCACTTGTTTGGTTATAATCTTTAACCATAGCTTTTAAAACATCAGGATAGTTTTCCTTGAAAGATTTTTCAGTGTATTCTACGCTAAGTCTTGCCATGTTAGCTGCTGGAATTTGTTCTTTACTTAAGACAAAAGATGAGAAAAAATTATCTTTTCCTAGGTGTTTTCCACCATCGATTAGGGTTTTTACATCACTATAATAGCGTATTGGGTAACCATAATCCCACCAAGCAACGACATAATCTTCTCTTTGAGCTTTATTTTTTAAATCATTTAAAATACTAGCTTCATAAGAAGTAAAAACAGTAGAGGATTTATAATAATAAATATGCATCAAAGCAGGGCTTATACTAAAAAATGCAATGAGTATGAGTAAGATATTTTTATTTCTTAGACTAAGTTTGATTTGTTTTTTTTCTAAAAAATTAAAAAATATATATAAAAAATACCCAAAACCCAAAGCCATCACAGGAACTGCATAAATGGTAAATCTAAGCCCAGCTCTTAAAGCCATAAAACCTAGTGCAAGCATAGGTAGAGCTAAAAGCATGCTTTTATGATCCTTACAAAGTAAGATAAAACCTATAAAAGAAAGGATAAATACTAAAACACTAGAGCTAATTCTTTGCATAAATACTTCAGGATCGATAGTATTTACTTCCATAATAGTTTCATTAACATTAAAATACATAAAGGCAGCATCTTTTAAATTTTGCACATCAGAAGCTTTAAAAACATAAAATTTAAGTTGATATAAAACAGGATCTAAGCCACCACTTAAATGTAAAATCAAAATGCTAACAAAAATCAAAGCCCAAATCATATAAAAATTGATTTTTTCTTCTTTAAAGGCAAAAATAGCAAATAATAATACAATCAAAGCAAGTTTATATTGCCATGCTAGCATACTTAAAGCTATGATCATCAAAGCAATAGCTAGATAAAAAATCTTTTCTTTTCTATGAAACACTAAAGTATAAAGTCCAAAAAGTCCTATCATAGCAAAATTTAAAGAATAACTTGATGGATACCACCACAAATAAATCATAATAAAAATCGGACTTAAAAGTAGGGTGAAAATGTCTTTATTAATAGTTAAGCGTATAAAGGTAAGCAAAATAAGCATTGGTAAAACTAACACTAGCATATCTGTATCATAATACCCACTCATAGTGCGGTTATAATAACTATTTGCAATGCTTCCAAGTAAAGCTGCTATAAAGCCATAGGTAGTGAGTTTATACTCTCTTGCGATTAATATAATAGGCACAACAATCAAAGAAGCAAAAAAAGTACTCATGTATAAAATAATACTTTCAAAGCTAAAAGGTAAAATACTATAAAGCCAATAAGTCAAAGTAGAAAGTGAGCTTCCAAAATAAGATAAGTCATTAGGTTGATGAAAACCTGCTATCATATCTCTTGCACCTTCTGCAAAAGCATAGCCATCGTTAGTGGTAATCATAAGTTGATCGTTAAAGAAAAACTCATAAAACTCACTTGCCCAAGCCACCCAGTATAATCTACACAAAACACTAAAAGCAAAGGCTATAAGGATTAAAATACAAGTATATTTTATAGAATTATTATCAGTAAAATTTTGTTGTAGTTTCATTTTATGCCTTGTTGAAAAATTCAAATAATTGCTTTGCTATGCTAATTTTATCAAATTCTTTTGCACGCAAAAAAGCCTTTTGTCTATATGAAGCTTTTAATGCTTCATCATTGCACATTTTTTCTAAGCCTTCTTGCATGGCTTTTTCATCATCTACTTTTACTAAAAGTCCAAACTCATCATCTAAAAATAACTCTCTTGCGCCACTTTTATGATCAGTACAAAGCACGGCAGTATTACAAGCTAAGCACTCGATTAAAACATTAGAAAAGCCTTCAAAACTTGAAGCAAAAGCAAAAAAATCACATTTGCTCATGTATTTATAAGGATTTTTATCAAAACCTAGTAAAAAGACTTTGTCTTTTAAATTTAAAGTTTCTATTAAAGCTAAAAGCTCATCTTTTAAAACACCCTCGCCTAAAATGACTAATTTTAAATCAGTTTTAACTTTTGCATAAGCTCTTATAAGCATAGCATGATTTTTACCATGATCAAGTCTACCAACGCTTAATATAAAAGGATCTTTAAAGTCTATTTCTTCTTTAGATTTTTCTATAATGTTTTCTAAGTCTATGGCATTGTATAAAATATCACATTTTTTTGCTTCTATGTTGAAATTTTGTATTAAATCTTCTTTATTTCCTATAGAATTTGCTAAGATTAAATCTGCTTTGTTATAAAGTTTTTTAATAAGAAATTTATTGATAAAAGAATTTAGATTATTATGCTTGTAAATCACACTTGGAGTGGTGCATTCATTGATAATAAGGGTTGATTTAAGTCCTAGGGATTTTGCCATTAATGCAATATAATTAGGTCTGTTTAATAATACAAATTGTAAATTGATTTTTAAATCTTCACAAAGTTTTTTGTATTTCATAGCTAGTAAGGGTAGTTTTAAAAATTTAGCTAAGTTACTTTCGCTTGGACTTGATTTTTCAAGGTAGTGGATATTAACTTCAGGAATATCATAGGATATTTTATCATTCATTAAAATCAAATGTACTTCATATTTTAAATTTAACACAGGTAATAGCGTAGATACAACCCTTTCAGCACCACCACTTCCTAAAGAATAAATAAAAATTGCTAGTTTTTTCATGTTAAACCCTTACTTCTTTGATTAAATCAAGCCATTTTTGTGCTACATTGGCCACTTCATAATCTTTACATCGCTGTTGTGCATTAAGCACTAGTGTTTTTCTTAAATTTTCATCTTGCATTAAAAGGGTGAGTTTTTCACTTAAAGCTTTTTCATCATCTAAATCTACTAAAAATCCATCTTTTTCATCATCAATTAAATCTTTATGGCCACTTGTGTATTTAGTGCTAATGCGCGCTACTTGGTAATATAAACTTTCAAGCAAAACCGTTGGCAAGCCTTCTATGAAAGAGCAAAGACAGATTATTTTTGCTTTTTTATAAAGTTCTTGCATATTTTCAACTTTACCTAAAAAATTAATCTTGATATTTAAATTCTTAGCTTCTTGTTCTAAATCTTGTCTTAATTCTCCATCGCCTGCTATGAAAAAACTGTATTGATTTTGTAAATTTGTATCTAGTTTTGCTATGGCTTTTAAAAACATAGAAGCATTTTTATTATGATCAAGTCTGCCTACGAAAATGACATTATTTTCTTTTTCTAAATTTTCTTTAATAGGGCTAAAATGACAAGGATTTGGCATATTGATAACTTTTTTAACAAAGTTTTCATAGTAATTTTTATCATCATTGCTTAGCACGGTTAGAGCATTTGCATGAGGAAAACTTATACGGCGTAAAAACTTCCAAATTTTAGATTTTAAATAAGTATAAGAGCTATGCTCACTAATGATTAAAGGTGTATTAGAACCTTTATTTGCCCAAATACAAGCGATATTAGTGGTATCTAAAAATGAGATAAAAACATCACTTTTATGCTCTTTAAGTGCTTGTTTTAAGGCTTTGAATTTTTTAATGCGTGAAGCTATTTTATTATAAAGAGTGGAAAAGTCAAACTGCTTTAGGGTAAAAAGTTTGATTTTTGGATCAAGCTTGTAAAAAGAGCCTTCTTTGTGAAATTTGATAATATTTATTTCATGATTTTTGCAAAGTTCATTAGCCAAAGTAACTAAAACCCTTTCAGCACCACCTGAATTTAAAGTAGCTATAATGAAAGTGATTTTCATACTTGTTCCTTTAAATGCCCATGATTTACTTCAAATACTCTATCACAACCTTGTATAGTTGAGAGCCTATGGGCTATGATGATGAGGGTTTTATCTTTTGAAATTTTATAGATTTCTTCCATGATTTTTGCTTCGCTTTCTTGATCAAGAGCGCTAGTTGCTTCATCTAAAACTAAAATTTCAGGTTGTTGGTAAAGTGCTCTTGCTATGGCTATTCTTTGTCTTTGACCCCCACTTAAAAACGAACCTGAATCACCCACCTTAGTATGCACCCCATCTTCAAGTGAATTTACAAAGCTTTCAAGATTAGCTTGCTTGATTACCTTATATAAAAGAGCTTCATCTACTTCTTCTCCAAAGCTAATATTTTTAGCAATAGAATCATTAAAAAGATAAATTTGTTGAGGTATGTAGCCAATTTTACTTCTAAAACTTTTTATATTGCTCTCATCAAGCTTAATTCCATCTACAAAAATAGCTCCATCGCTTGGTTTTAAAAGCCCTATAATAAGATCAACTAAAGTACTTTTACCACTTCCACTTTTACCTATAAAAGCGATTTTTTCATTTTTCTTAAGCTCAAAATTTAAATTTTTAAATAAATTTTTCTTACCCTTATAAGCAAAGAAAAGATTTTTCAAAACGATTTTTTCTTTAAATTCAATATTTTCATCGCCTAGCTTTTCTTCTTTTTCATTAAGCATGTTATAAATAATATCTAAAGAGTTTTTATAATATGTGATTTCATTATAACTTGTGATGATACGATTAGCACTTGGCATAAGTCTATAAAGAGCTACTACGAAAATGGTAATAGTTGCCAAGATAGATGAAATATCACTTTCGTATCTTAAAACTAAATACACCACAATAAAGCAAAGCATACAAAAACCTATACCTTCAAGGTAAATTCTAGGGATGCTTGACATGCTTTCATTGCTAATGTTTGCTTTAGCAAAAAGCCCACTTTGAAGTTCATAAAGCTTTTGTGTACTTTGTTCTTTAGTTTTGAGTTTGATGATTTTAAGATTGTTTAAATTTGCATTTAAAATTTCAAAATAATTTTTCATCGCTTCTTCTCTAGCTATGGAAGCTTTTTTTACTAAGGGCGAGAGGATTTTGATCAAAATAAAAGCATTTAAAAGCAAAAAAGCACTTAAAGCTAGGGTGATTTTATAGTTGATAATTAGCAATAAAGTATAAAGCAAAAACACCACAAAACTTTCACTTAGCATAAGTAAAAATGCACTAATTAAAGTACTTAAATGAAATACTTCTTGAGTGATGGTTTTTAAAAGTTCTGATTGATTTTTATTAGTAAAATTTTCATATTCAAGGTGTAAGTATTTATCAAAAATACGACAAGCAAGGCTGTGATAACGCCCTTTAGAAAAACGCGCAAGCAAATGAAAATAAAAGGCATTTAAAAAGGCTCTAAAAATATAAAAGGCGATTAATATACAGCCAAAATAAGCAATAATCTTATAACTTGGTAAGTTTAAATACTCATATGTAGGTTGAAAATAGGAGCTTTTTTCTAAAAGCTCAAAATTACTCGCTACCGATACAAAAGGCATGATTAAAGAAATGGCAAAGCTTTCTATAAATCCTATAAAAATAGAAAAAATTAGCAAAGCAAATAAAAATTTCTTATCATGAGCATTGAGTATGAAAAAAAGTTTTTTTAACACTGTTTTTCCCACTCATAAGCGCTTTTGCAGATTAATTCTAAATCATCATATTTTGGTTTCCAGTTGGTTAGGGTTTTGATTTTATCCGCATTTGAAATAAGCACAGAAGGATCTCCAGCTCTTTTTGGTGCAAGTTCTACTGTGAAATCCACCCCGCTTACTTTTTTCATAGTTTCAATAACTTCTTTTACGCTAAAGCCATGTCCATAGCCTACATTGAAAATATTACTTTCATTGTTTTCTAAGTATTCTAAAGCAGCTAAATGCGCACTTGAAATATCATCAACATGGATAAAATCTCTAATGCAAGTGCCATCTTTAGTATTATAATCATCGCCAAAAATATAAAGCTTTTCTCTTTTTCCTGTGGCTACTTCAGCAGCAACCTTGATAAGCAAAGTAGCTTTTGGATAGCGTTGACCTATAGGATAACTCATGCAAGCACCTGCTACATTGAAGTATCTTAAAATGCAGTATTTAAATTCAGGATTTGCCATATTAGCATCTTGTAGGACTTTTTCACTCATAAGCTTGCTTTGTCCATAAGGATTAATCGGTGCTAATGGACTTTGCTCATCTACGATAGGAGTTTGTGGCTCTCCGTAAGTAGCTGCGGTTGAAGAAAAAATGAATTTTTTCACACCTGTTTCTAAGCAAGTTTGGATTAGATTACTTGTATTTGCGGTATTGTTCATATAGTATTTTAAAGGATTTTCCATACTTTCAGGAACTTCAATGCTAGCTGCAAAATGCACAATCGCATCAAATTTTTCTTCTTTGAAAAGTTTTTTAATCCCAGCATAATCGCTTAAATCTTGCTCAAAAAACTTAAAAGGTCTGATTTTAGAAAGTTCATCTAAGCTTTTTTTACTGCCTTTTGAAAGATTATCTAATACACAAATTTCATGATTTGTTTCTAAAAATTGTTTTAAAGTATGAGAGCCTATGTATCCTGCGCCACCGGTGATTAAAATTTTCATTTTTATCCTTTTTGTGATATTTAATAATAGTTATTTTAATATACTTTTCTTAATTAATTTAAAACTTGCTCTTTTCTTTTTCTATGGCTTCTAAAAATGGCTTTTGATAGCTTTTATCACTATGTTTTTGCAAAAGCTCTTCTTTGAAATTTTCTAAAATATTAAGATAATCTTCTTGGGTTAAATTAGCTTTGATGAGTTCGTATTTTAAAAATAACATATAGGTGTTTAGCACATCACTCTCGCAATACTCGTGAATTTTTTCTAATTTGTTTTGATAAAAAAGTTCTAATACTTCATTTCCATGTACATCATACTTTCCAGGAAGTCCTGCCATAGCACAAAGTGTGTCAAGTCTTAAGCCTTTTTGGCCAAAACTTCCTAAAGATTCTAATAAATCACAATGTTTATTTTCTACAAATTTACTTTTGTAGTTATTCCATTTATCGCTTGCATCTAAATAAGCACTTGCGTTGATATTGTATTTTAATGCTCTTATAACAAGCAAAGGCATATCATAGCTTTTGCCATTAAAACTTACAAGGCGGGGTTGGTGCTTGTCTATGAAGTTAAAAAACTCTTCTAGCATTTGTTTTTCATTGTCGCCTTTGATTTTATTGACTTTGATGAAATTTCCAAATTTATCTGCAATCACTGCACAAATGCTTACAACTTTATGAAAAGGCAGGGGTAAAAACTCGCTTCCACTTTCTTCTTTTTGTTTTTCTAAAGCTTGCTTGCTAATGTTTAAATCATCGCCATTAAAATCATAAAGATGTTTTATCAATTCTACATCAGGAATGCTCTCACAATCAAAAACGCAAATATATTCTTGCATGATAAACCTTTTTTTAAAAAAATCTTTGTTAAAATCATAACAGAAAATTTAAAAATAAAGTAGCACATGAAAATAGGTTTGGTTAAGTTATCCGCACTTGGAGATATCATCCATGCGGTGATTGTTTTGCAATTTATTAAAAAGCACTATCCTAAGGCGAGTATTGATTGGTTTGTAGATGCAAGATTTGCAGGATTGTTGCAAGATCATCCAATGATCAATGAAGTATATGCCCTGCCTTTAAAAGATAGAAAATTCAAAGAAGTTTTTGCTATGCTTTTTGAAGCTAGGCAAAATAAATATGATGTTGTGATTGATTTGCAAGGTTTGATTAAATCTGCTTTAGTAAGTAAATTTTTATGTGCTAATACCTTTGGTTTTGATCAAGAAAGTATCAAAGAGGGTTTTGCGAGCAATTTTTATACACATAAATTTGCGTGTAATTATGAAGAAAATATTATTGTACGTAATCTTTCTTTGGTAGCTTATGTATTAAATGAGCATTTTGATCATAGCGACATAGAGTTAAAACAAAGCTGTTTTAGCGTAGATGATGAGTTAAAAGAAAGCTTAGAACAAAGGCTTTCTTTAAGTGAAAGTGCACCAAATATACTCATACATGTAGGCTCATCTATGCCTAATAAAATTTATCCAAAAGAGCGTTTGATACTACTTTGCAGAATGCTTTTAGAGTATTTTACTAGTGCAAAAATCATGCTTGGTTGGGGTAATGTTAATGAGTTTAATTTTGCTAAAGATGTAGTTTTAAATTTAAAGCATTTGAAAATAGAACTTGCGCCAAAATTAAGCTTAAGTGAGCTTTGTGCTTTAACTAAGGCAAGTGATTTGATTATCGGAAATGATAGCGGGCCCACTCATTTAGCCTTTGCACTAAACAAGCCTTCTATAACGATTTTTGGTGCTACTCCTAGTCAAAGAAATGCTTATGAAACAAATATCAATAAAACAATCAATGCGGGTAAAAAAATACTGCATTCAAAGCATATAGATAAAAGTGATTTTTGTATACAAAATATCGATGAAAAAGATATTTTTAAACTTGCTTGTGAGCTTTTAGAAAAATGATAAATTATGTATATCTAAGCCTTTTTTACATGTTAAAAGTTCTTGTGAAAATTTTACCTTCAAAGCTTTTGAACTCTTTTGCAAATTTGGTTGCTTTAATCACTTATAGGCTTAATCACAAACATCGTAAAATCATTGACACAAACTTAAAAATTTGCTTTCCTGAAAAAGATCAAAAATGGCGTGATGAAACTAGTCTTAATATCTATAAAAATTTTGCTAAATTTGGGATTGATTTTATCAAAAATCAAAATGCAAGCAAAGAAGAAATCATCAATAAAATTTGCTTTGATGATGAGGAGCAAATTTTAAATATAATGCAAAGTAAAAGACCCTTGATTGTAACTACGGCTCATTATGGTAACTGGGAACTTTTGGCTTTATCTTTTGGGGCTAAATTTCAAGGAATTTCCATAGTTGGAAGAGCGCTTGATAGTGTGATAATGGATAAAATTTTAAGTAAAAATCGCACGCAATTTAATATAGAACTTATAGAAAAAAAAGGCGGCCTTAAAAAAATGCTAAAAGCCTTAAAAGAAGGCAGATCGCTTGGAATTTTAACCGATCAAGATGCGGTAGATGGTGAAAGTGTAAAAATACAATATTTTAACCAAGAAGTAAATTTTATAGCAGGTGCAAGTGTGCTTGCTAAAAAAACAAATGCTATGATTTTACCTTGTTTTGTGTATCAAAAAGATGAGAAATTTTTTGTAAAAACTTTTAAGGCTTTAGACGCAAGTAAGGCAAGTGTAGAAGAGCTTACTAAGTATCAAGCAAAGTGTTGTGAAGAGATGATTAAATTTAAACCTGATGAATATTTTTTCTTTCATAAGAGATTTAAAAGATACAATCATGAATTATATTTATAGGATATAAAATGGATTTAAAGCAAATTAGTGTGATAATGATTGTTAAAAATGCTCAAAAAACCTTAAAAACTTGCTTGGAATCTTTGCAAGAATTTGGCGAGATAGTTTTAATAGAAAATGATAGCAATGATGATACTTTGAAAATTGCTTATGAATTTAGTAAAAACTATAAAAATATCAAGATTTATCAGCATAAATTTATAGGTTTTGGACCTTTGAAAAATTTAGCCATAAGTTATGCTAGTAATGATTGGATTTTTAATATTGACGCAGATGAACTTGCTAAGAAAGAATTTTTACAAGAATTAGGGCAGATTGAGCCTAATAAAGAAGATATTATAGCCTTACCAAGAGAAAATTTATACAATGGAGAGTGGATTAAAGCTTGTGGATGGTGGCCTGATCATGTAATGCGGGTGTTTAATAAAACCCATACTAGTTTTAATGAAAATTTGGTACATGAGAGTTTGATTTTATATGAAGATAGCAAAAAGATTAAGTTGCAAAATGGCTTGAAACATTTTGCTTTTGATGATATCGATGATTTATTAGATAAGCTTCAAAAATATTCCAAGCTTTGGGCTTTGCAAAATTTACATAAAGAAAGTAATGTTTGCAAGGCATTGCTAAGAGGAATTTGGACTTTTTTTAGAAATTATGTTTTAAAAAAAGGAATTTTCTATGGTTATAAAGGCTTTATCATAAGTACTTGTAATGGACTTGGAGCTTTTTTTAAATATATGAAATTGTATGAACTTAAAAAGCAAAAGCCAAAAACTTGTGCTTTGATTATCACTACTTATAATCAAAAAGAAAGGCTTGCTTTAGTGCTTGATAGCGTTAAAAATTTAGAGCCTTTACCAGATGAGGTTTTAATAGCTGATGATGGAAGCAGGGAAGATACAGCCAAGCTTATACAAGCTTATCAAAAAGATTTTCCTTGTAAGTTAGAGCATATTTGGCAAAAAGATGAGGGATTTCGTGCTGCGGCAAGTCGCAATAAGGCAATTAATGCCTCTAATAGCGAATATATCATCTTAATCGATGGGGATATGATTTTAGAAAAAAACTTCATTAATGATCATTTAAAATTTGCTAGCTTAAAGACTATTTTGCAAGGCTCAAGAACTATTTTAAATGAAAAAGAAAGCAAAGAACTTTTAAGAAAAAATGATTTTAGTTTGGCATTTGATAAAAAAGGTTTTAAAAATAAAAGAAATATTTTTTTAGCCAAATGTGTATATAAATTTTCAAAATTAACTAAGAAATTTTTTAAAAAATCACAACTTGTTAAAGGTAGTAAAACTTGCAATATGAGTTTTTATAAAAGTGATTTTGAAGCCATTGAGGGATTTAATGAAAAATTTATAGGTTGGGGTAGGGAAGATAGTGAGTTTGTAGCCAGATTTTTATTTAATGATGGAGTGTTTAAAAGACTTAAATTTAGCGCTCTAGCTTATCATATCTATCATGAAGAAAATAGCAAAAATATGCTTGAAATCAATCATCAAATTTATCTTGAAACTATAAAAAATAAAAAAACAACTTGGAGATAAAGCATGAAAAAAGTAGGCGTAGTAATCCCCATATACAATGTAGAAAAATATCTAAAAGAATGTTTAGATAGTGTAATCAATCAAACTTATACTAACTTAGAAATCATACTAGTAAATGATGGCAGTACAGATGAAAACTCACTCAATATTGCAAAAGAATACACTTTAAAAGATAAAAGAATTACTCTTTTTGATAAAAAAAATGGTGGTTTAAGCAGTGCTAGAAATACAGGTATAGAATTTTTTTATGGAGAATATGAAATACAATATATTGAAAAAGAAAATGAATTAAATATTTTTAAGATTGTTGGCGATAATCCACAAAATATTTATAAAATTTATAAGTATAAAAATGCTTTAGCGAGTGATAAGCTAGAAATTCCAAAGATTGATTATATTATTTTTTTAGATTCTGATAATTATTGGGAGTTAAACTGCATAGAAGAATGCGTCGCGAGAATGCAAAATGTAGATGTATTGTGGTTTGACCATGCTTGTATTTATGATGATGGTATAGAAGATAAGGGTCAAAAAACAAGGATGAATGTATTTAATTTTACTCAAGAATGCACTATTACTCCAAGAGACTATGCTAAGCAGGCTATAAAAGTAGGTTCGAGGGATATTTCATTTAGTTGGGGTGGTATGATAGATTTTTCATTTTTAAAACAATTAAAACTTAAATTTATCAACAAAATCATCAATGAAGATATTCATTTTGGCATGGTTTTGTTTGCGAGTGCTGATAGTATCTATATTTTACCAAAAAGATTGTACTTATGCCGTTTGAGGGCAAATAGTATATCAAATCATGATAAAAAAGTTACAAAGGCAAATGTGTCAGAATATTTTAAAGACTTGTATGAATTTTTTGGAGAAAATGCTAAAGAGGCAAAAAACTATTTAAAAGCAGCAAGTAGGATGATAACAGCTTTGGAGTTGATAGAATTTTTTAAAGATCAAAAAAGTGAAAATTCTCAAGCCATAAAAGAGGCTTTTTTGCCTTTTTATGTAAAAAAGGCTTTGATGATTAAAAAATTTAAAAAAGATCCTTTAAATTTAAAGGAAAAATTACCTATAATAAAACCTTTTATCCAGACAAAAATCCCTTACGATCTTTGGAAAATTTGCCAAAAAATAAAAGGTATTTTTAGATAAAATCAACTTTGCAAGATGATTTTATCTATCATTGAATCTTTTTTTATAGATTTAAAATGTGTGAGTTTGTGTAAAAAACTTTGTTTTTGAATTTCTTCCCAAAGAGTTGAATTAAATTTTTCTTTGGCGCTAAATTGCAATAAATGACATTCTATATCGCTCATGTTTTTATAAGTATCATTTATAAAGCCATGTTCTTTTAAAAGTTCAAAGATAATTTGAAAAGTAAAATAATAAAAGTTATTAGAATTTTTCTCATTTGACCAATAGTATATAAGTATGTCTTTCATAGCTTGGATATTTTTATGATGAGATTTTGAGACTATAAAACTATTTAGTATTTTAACCTTAAAATCATCATTCCAGTTAAAATATCCGTAAGAAAAATATCCACTTTTGATAAATTCTTTCAATTTTTCTTTACCAGGTTTTATTTTTGACCTTTCAAAAGTAAAAAAGTCTTTATCATAAAGTTCACTAGGAATTTTAGAGCTTAAAAATATACTTGCATCACACCATATGCCACCATAAGTTGCAAGCAAGCATACTCTTAAAAGATCTGAAAAAAAAGTTATAGTTTTTTCTCCAAAAAAATTATTTTCTAATTTTTCTATAACGTATGGTGGAAAATCAAGGTAATCTTTTATATTATCTTTATCTAAAATGATGATTGTGTAATCATCTTTCATTTGATTTTGCACTGAATTGAAACATTGCTGTATCATAGGTGAAGCTTGATTTTTACCTTGGTACCAAAATTGCCAAATGATTTTATCGTTTTTAAAATGATGTTTTTTTTCAAAATCAAAATGAGGAATTTTTCCTTCTAAAAAAGGATTGATATAGTTGTTTAAAAGATAATTAGCTACTTTAGGGTGTTCTAACTTATATTGGATATGATTTCTTAATTTTCTTCTTGTTGATTTTATGGGTATAAATGAGCTTAATTTTTTTGTTAGATTATTATAAAGCAAATGGTTGTTTTGATATATTTGCATAATAAATTCCTAAAAAGTTTTTTTGATATAATATCAAAAATAATCAAGGTTATGCATATATGAAAACCATCGGCGTAGTAATCCCCATATACAATGTAGAAAAATATCTAAAAGAATGTTTAGATAGTGTAATCAATCAAACTTATACTAACTTAGAAATCATACTAGTAAATGATGGCAGCACGGATGAAAACTCACTCAATATTGCAAAAGAATACACTTTAAAAGATAAAAGAATCACTCTTTTTGATAAAAAAAATGGTGGACAAAGCACAGCAAGAAATGTAGGTATAGAATATTTTAGCGGAGAATATAAACTCAAAAACAAAACCCAAACTATAAAAGAAAATTCTTTAATAGAATTTAATATAGAGGATAATAATCCTTATGAAATATATACTGTATATAAAAGCTATAAAGCTTTTAATGATGAACAAGATTTAACAAGCTTTACTTATCCTATTATAGATTATATTATCTTTTTAGATTCTGATGATTATTGGGAATTAAACTGCATAGAAGAATGTGTACCTAGAATGGATGGGGTAGATGTGGTTTGGTTTGATGAGGCAAAATACTATGAAATATCTTGTAAAAATCAAAGTCAAAGTAGTAGGCTAAAAGACATTAATATAAAACAAGAAAAAAAGATTACTTCGTTAGAATGGTTGCGATATTTAGCAAGAAGCAAGATGAAAGATTTTTCTTTTGTTTGTTCGGGTATGATAAATTTTAACCACATAAAAAATAAAAAAATAAAATTTAAAGATGGTATTTTTGCTGAAGATCATTTATTTGGAATTTTGCTTTTTTCGCAAGCTAAAAATATTTATGTTTACCCTAAAGTATTTTATTATTACAGAATTCGAACAAATTCATCAACAAATCAAGATAAGATAATTATTAAAGATAACATACTTCCTCATTTTAGGAATATATTAGATGCTTTTAATGGAGATGCATTTTTAGCAAAGGAATATTTTAGATATTCTAGTTGGGTGTTAATAGCCTTAGAGTTAATTAATTTTATTAGTTGTTACCCAGATAAAACAATTTCTTTATTTTTAAAAAAAGTGATTTTATATTTTTATATTAAAAATGCATTTAAGATTTGTAGTTTTAATAAAGATCCTTTAAAGGTAAAAGGAAAAGTTAATATATTAAAGGCCTATAAGAAAACAAAAATTCAATACATGTTTTTAAGACTATATTTAAAATATTTTAAAGCTCCCATTTGTTAAGAATCTTTATTATTTCTAAAATTTCATCTTGTGTCATCACAGGTGAAATTGGTATTGATAACACTTCATTGTGAATTTGTTCGGTTATAGGTAATGAAAGATTATTGAAATCTTTATAGCATTCTTGTTTATGCGGTGGTATAGGGTAATGGATGATTGTTTGTATATTGTTTTCGTTGAGGTATTTTTGTAGTTTATCTCTAAATTTGGTTCTTATGACAAATAAATGCCATACATGATCGATGTCTATTTTAGGTAAAATGATATTTTCATTTTTTATATTTTTCATGTAATAATCAGCTATTTCTTTTCTTTTTTGATTGTCACTGTCTAGATGTTTTAATTTAATATCTAAAATTCCAGCTTGTAATTCATCAAGTCTTGAATTTAAACCTGCGTATAAATTTTCGTATTTTTTATGAGAACCATAGTTTGCTAAAGCTCGTATTTTACTAGCTAATAAATCATCATTTGTTGTAATACAACCCGCATCACCCAAAGCACCTAAATTTTTTCCAGGGTAAAATGAAAACCCTGCTGCATCACCCAAACTACCAACTTTTTTTCCTTTAAAATTTGCCCCATGAGCTTGTGCACAATCTTCTATGATTTTAAGATTGTATTTTTTTGCTAAAGCATATATTGGCTCCATATTACAAACTTGTCCATAAAGATGAACCACCATGATAGCTTTTGTTTTGTTTGTGATTTTTTCTTCGATTGATTTTGCATCTATATTATAAGTATTTATATCAGGCTCTATTAAAATCGGCTTGCAAAGATTATCAGTTATAGCTAATATAGAAGCAATGTAAGTATTTGCAGGAACTATGATTTCATCGTTTTTGTTAAATTCATAAGCTTTGATGATAATTCTTAATGCATCAAGACCATTTGCAACACCTATGCAGTGTTTTACGCCACAATATTGTGCAAAATTTGTTTCAAAATTTGCACATTGCTTTCCAAGTATATACCAACCACTATTAATAACTTCATTTATTTTATCTTTTATTTTATCTTCAAATCTTGCGTTAATTTTGTGTAGATCTAAAAAACTAATCATATCATCATCCTAGCAATAAAATACATATAAACATCAAAGTAATTATACTTAAAAATACAAGAGAATAATTAAAAAGCTTTTTATATTTTCTATATTTTTTCTCTACTCTATCATCATCACACAGGATAGATAAGGAGAGTAAATCTTTAAAGGTAAAATTATACTTTTCTAAAAGAATTTTAACATTGTTTTTATCGTTATAAAAATGTATTATTTTATGATAACCCCAATATTTTCTAGTTTTTTCTTGAGATTCTATCGCCATTCTTCCAAGAAAAAACTCTATGGTATTTTCAAAAGGCTTGATTTTTAATTTTTTAATTTCATCTTTGAAAATTTCTTTTAAAAATTCTATATCTTGAATTTTTAGAAATGAATCCATTAAAAGTTCTATCTCTAAATTTTCTCTAGCTTTTGTGGAAGCATTAGGTGTGCTTATATTTGCTTCATTGGCTCGAATTCTGTATTTTACTAAAGTTTCTTTTAAAAAATGGATCTTAGCTTTTTGAGCAAGTAGGCTTATATGCATTTGAGTATCTTGGTGATTGCATAGTGCATTTGGTAAAGGATAGATTTTTTTAAATACTTCTTTTTTTACAGCCATCCCTGGAGAAAAAAAGCAATTCCCTTTAAAAAATAAATGCCTCAAAGCTTCAAGATTTGATCTTTGAGTGATAAAATTTTTTGAAATTTCTATGTTTTCATCGTTTATAATACTCATGCTAGGATATATTACATCTACTTCTAAAGAGTTGAAAATTTGATGAATTTTTTCTAAAGCATTTTTTTCCAGCATATCATCACTAGCGCAAAATACTATATAATCTCCACTTGAATTTTCAAAAGTGGTATTTAAAGCCCCATTTATACCTTGGTTAAAATCATGCTTTATGAGTTTTATTCTTGGATCTTGAAATTTTTGAATTTCTTTTGCGCTGTCATCACTTGAGCAGTCATCTACTATAATAAGTTCAAAATTTTCAAAGCTTTGCTCTAAAATACTTTGTATAAAATATTTAATATATTTTTCATGGTTAAAACAAGGTGTTAAAATCGATACTTTATTGATCATTTTTTAATTTTTTATAGTAAAATTTTAAATAATGAAAAAGAACAATAGATTTACCAAATTTATCCTTTTCTTTTCTGACGAAATAATCTGCAAATATTCTATATGGCTCTATAAGATTTAAATTTTCATTTAAATACATCTCGATTAATTTTTGTTCTTGTTTACTGAAGTTGTTTTTGTTAATTAAATATTCTTCTTGCATGTTATAGAATTGTTTTATTCTGAGTTGATTAATTTTACGAATAGTTTTTGAATCGAATTTCCATTTTTTTGCTAATTTTTCAACCATATACAGTGTTTTATGAATATTAAATTTTCTAGGTTTTAACTTATGAGTTATGCTTTCATTGATTTGATGGTAAATATATATACCATTTTTTGCAAAGGCTATTTTTTTAGAATTAAGAAGAAATTCTCTAACAGAATACTCATCTCCACTAATACCTTCTTCATAAAAACCTAGCTTTTTAACAATTTCAGTCCTATAAAATGCAAAAGTAGCTATATCCCAATTAATGCTTAGTTTAAATGCTTCTGTACCAGTTAGAATTTTATCTTCACTATCTGGAATATTTTTAATTCCGCAATACATATAGTTTTTATCTTGATTTTCTTGAAAAAAAATCAATGATCTAGGAATAATAGCATCTATGGAATGATTTTGCAAGGTTAATTCGTTATATCTTGAAATGAAATCACTTAATAAAACATCATTTATCTCATCGTCATGTCCTAATAAAAAAATAAAATCTCCAGTAGCATGTTTTAATGCTAGGTTTAATGCGGGTGCAGCCATACCGCTATTGTTTTTTTTAAATACTTTTATTCTTGAATCTTGATTAGTAAAATTAATTAAAAGATTATAGGTGTCATCGGTTGATCCATCATCTATGCATATCAATTCCCAATTCTTATAATCTTGTTTTAAAACAGAAGTAATACTTCTATCTAGATATTTTGAAGAATTGTAACAAGGCATAAGAATTGAGATTTTCATTGTTTTTTAATTCCTTCTTTTTTTATTTTGAATAGAATTGATTAATTTTACAATAATATTTAGAATTATCATTAATATTTTTTGTAACGATAGAACCTGCTCCAATCATAGCATTTTCCCCTATAGTAACTCCAGGTAAAATAGTAGCATTTGCTCCAATGCTAGCACCTTTTTTAATAATAGTTTTTAAAAATTCTTTAGGATATTGCTTTGATTTTGGATATTTATCATTGCAAAATGTCACATTAGGTCCTATAAATACATTATCTTCTATTTCTATACCATCCCAAATTTGCACCCCGCATTTTATGGTAACATTGTTACCAATTTTTACATTATTTTCTATAAAACAATGTGAACATATATTGCAATTATCTCCAATAATAGCATTTGGTAAAACTACACAAAACTGCCATATGTTTGTATTAACTCCTATGTTTTTACTTTGCACATCTGATAAAGAATGTATCACTTTGCAACCTTTAAAAATTCATCATAGTTATAAATATATTCATTTTTATCATAGTAAGTATTAGCTAGTACTAATAAAATGCAGTCTTTTGAAAAATCATACATTTGTTTCCACAACATTTTATCTAAAAACAATCCTTGTTTTGGATTGTTTAGTAAAAAAATATTTTGTTTGTTACCATCGTCAATTTTTATCTTGCACTCTCCTTTTAGAGCAATAAAAAAGAATTGAGAATTTATGTTTGCGTGATTACCTCTAACGGTATTTTTTGGTACGTCAAAAATATAAAAAATTCTTTTTATTTCAAAAGGACAGTTGATATTCTTTTCACATGCTATTAATGTTGATTTTTTATCGTTGAAATATTCCAAGTCTATAAGTTTAAAAGTCATCTTTAATCCTCTTGAGATATGATTTTAATTAGTTTAGCAGGATTTCCACCTATTAAGGAATTTTCTTTAAACGATTTTGTAACTACGCTTGAATTTGCAACAACACAACCTTTTCCTAACTTAACTCCTTTTAGTATTGTTACATTATTTCCTACAAAACAGTCATCACCAATTATAATATCTGCACTTAAAATTTTTTCTGGATTATTACGATTATTAATAGTAATACCATGAAAATCTGAATTAATTGCTGAAAAATTTGTTCCTATTAAACACCTTTCGCCAATAATAATTTTATGCTTATAAGAAATTAAACTAAAATTATTATTGAGGTATGTATCTCTTTTTATAATGCATAAACCCAAGTCTCTAACATCTATATGATTATAGCAAGAATAAAAATGTGGCGATGGAAAATATCCTAAATTAACATTTTTTTCTATATTAATTTGCCCCATATTAAAACTTTGAAATAATGTTGGAGAATTTATTTTAAATTTACCCTTTATATGTATATTTGACAAAACATATCGATAGAATAATATTCGGCATTTTTGATAAAATTTACCAATAAAGATCATTGAGCGTCCTTATATTTTTCTATATACCATTTTATAGTTTTTTTCAAGCCACTCTCAAAACTTTCTTTTGGTTTCCATTGTAGAGTATTTTTAAGCTTGCTTGAATCTATAGCATATCTTCTATCATGCCCAGCTCTATCTTTTACAAAAGAAATTTGTTCTTTGTATGAGTGTTGTTTTGGTAAAATTGTATCTAAAAATGAGCAAATTTTATAAGCTATGTCTATATTTTGCCATTCTTCGTTTCCGCCTATATTGAATGTATCAAAAAAAGTGTTTTTAGAATTTTTTAAAGCATAGTGTAAAATTTGCTCTATAGCTTCGCAATGATCTTGTACAAAAAGCCAATCTCGGATATTTTTACCATCTCCATATATTGGGATAGAGTTGTCATTTAATGCGTTTCTTATGATGGTTGGTATGAGTTTTTCATCGTGTTGATTTGGGCCATAGTTGTTAGAACAATTTGAGATTATAGTATTTAATCCATAAGTATGATGGTAACTTCTTACGAGCATATCTGAGCTTGCTTTAGAAGCAGAATAAGGCGAATTTGGAGCATATGGTGTTTTTTCTGTGAAATAACCATCTTCTCCAAGACTTCCAAAAACCTCATCTGTGCTAATATGATAAAAAAGAGTTTTGTTAAATTTTGGATTTTTCACAAATGGCTCTAAAAACCAATGTTTATAGGCATTGTGTAAAAGATTAAAAGTTCCATTGATGTTGGTTTTTATAAAAATATCAGGATTTTGTATGGAATTATCTACATGTGATTCTGCTGCAAAATGAATAACTATATTAATAGAATGTTTTTGAAAAATATCACAGACTAGATGTTGATCACAAATATCTCCCTTGTAAAAAGTATAGTTAGGATGATTGCTACTTGCTTGAAGGTTTTGTAAATTTGCTGCGTAAGTTAATAAATCAAGATTGATGATTTTATCTTTTGGATGATGTTGTAAATAATGATTTATAAAATTACTCCCTATAAAACCCGCTCCACCGGTAATTAAGATATTATTCATTTAAAAACCTTGTAAAATTTTTTGAAGATAGCTTCCATAGCCACTTTTTTCTAATAATTTAGCTCGTTTTAAAAGCTTAGTCTCATCAATCCACCCATTTCTAAAGGCTATTTCTTCTAAGCAGGCTATTTTATAACCTTGTCTTAATTCTATTGTTTGCACAAAAGAACTTGCTTCTATGAGACTATCATGTGTTCCGGTATCAACCCAAGCAAAACCCCTTCCTAGAATTTGAGATTTTAGTTTTTTTAGTTTTAAATATTCTATATTTACATCAGTTATCTCTAGTTCGCCTCTTTGACTTGGTTTGATATTTTTAGCTATGTCTATAGCCTGATTATCATAAAAATATAATCCTGTAACAGCATAGTTGCTTTTAGGTTGCTGAGGTTTTTCTTCTATGCTTAAAACTTCTCCATTTTTAGAAATTTCTGCTACCCCAAAACGCTCTGGATCTTTTACATGATATGAAAATATACTTGCATAATGTTTTTTTGCATCTTCTTTTGCGGTTTTAAGTATATCTGTAAAGCCTTGTCCGTAGAAGATATTATCTCCTAAAATTAAAGCTATGTCATCATTTTTTATAAAATCACTAGCAAGTATTAAGCCTTGTGCTAATCCTTCAGGTTTTTCTTGAATACAATAGGATATATCCATCCCAAGCCATGATCCATCTTGAAAAAGTTCTTGAAATTTTACTATGTCTTTTGGTGTAGATATAATTAAAACTTCTTGAATTTGAGCAAGCATTAACACCGAAAGTGGATAATAAATCATAGGTTTATCATAGATTGGAAGTAATTGTTTACATAAAGTTAAAGTACTAGGATATAGTCTTGTTCCAGAGCCACCTGCAAGTATAATTCCTTTCATGTCTTTCCTTAGATGCATCAGTTTTTACTTGTATGATATAAAAATTTTTTTTCTTTTACTAAAACTTCTAATATTTTTTCATTAAAATACTTATATGGAAAAATATTAGCTAATTTTTTAATGTATTTTAAACTTTGTTTTTTATGCTTGTAATTTTGCCATAAAATTCCTTTATTTTTGTTTTCATATCTACCATTTTCATTAAATTCATAGCGGTATATACATTCTCGCGATACAAAAAAACTCTCACTAATTATAAAATTTATATAATTAAAAAGCACATCCTCCCCATAGCAAAGTCTTTCTTTGAAATCAACATATTCAAAACTTTTTAAAATCAAATTTTTTCTATATACTTTTGCCCAAACACTCCAGCAAAAATGCTTTTGATTGAGTAAGAAATTTAAAAAATCATCTTTATTAAAATATTCATCTTGTTTAAATCTATAAAATTTCTTAAATTTCACCCTATGTACATACGCATCAAACACTACCATATCTACATTTTTAATTTTTTCAAGCCCAAGCTCACAAGCATTAAGCTCTAAATAATCATCAGGATCTAAAAACATTATAAAATCTGATTTTGCATTTAATACACCTATATTTCTACTAGCAAAGGTTCCTAAATTTTCTTCATTATGTATGATTTTTATTCTATCATCTTTACTAGCATATTCTTTAGCTATATCTATACTTTTATCATTGCCAAGGTCATCTACTATAATGATTTCTATATCCTTAAAAGTTTGGTTAATACAACTTTCTAATGTTTTAGCAATATATTTTTCCACATTATAAGTTGGTAGTATGATGGAAATTTGACTCATGTTAACTCTTTAAGTAAAGTGATGATACAATTATAGCCTTTATTTTCAGGAGTATAAATGGTTTTTAGTTCTTATGAATTTATATTTATATTTTTACCTATAGTTTTAATTATATTTTATATGCTTAAAAAATTTAATCATATTCAAAGTGCAAAATTATTTTTAGTCTTAGCAAGTTTATTTTTTTATGCTTTTTGGAAGGTTGAATATGTTTTGATTTTATTGCTCTCTATGGGTGTAAATTTTTATCTTGCAAATTTAATTTTACTTAATAGAAAAAAAGTAAAATTGTTATTTTACAGTGGTGTATTTTTTAATTTAGCTTTACTTGCTTTTTTTAAATACACCGATTTTCTTTTAGAAAATTTTAATGTATTTTTTCAAGTAGCCCGACTAGATTTTAATATTCCTTTGCCACATATATTACTACCTTTAGCTATATCTTTTTTTACTTTTCAACAAATTGCTTTTTTAGTAGATTGTTATAAAAGAACAAATATAGAAAGTTTAAAAAGTGAAAATGCATACAAAATAAATATTTTAGATTATGCTTTGTTTATAACATTTTTTCCTCAACTTATAGCAGGTCCAATAGTGCATCATAAAGAAATGATGCCTCAATTTAAGAGTATGCTTTGGAATAATTCTATTCTTATTAATTGGGAAAATATAGCCAAAGGATTATTTATATTTTCTATGGGTTTATTTAAGAAAGTATATATTGCTGATTCTTTTGCGCTTTGGGCTAATGCAGGGTTTAAGATAGTTGAAAATGGAGGTACTTTAAATATTTTTGAAGCTTGGGTAACTTCTTTATCTTATACTTTTCAACTTTATTTTGATTTTAGTGGCTATTGTGATATGGCTATAGGTATAGCTTTATTTTTTAGTATAAAACTTCCTATTAATTTTAACTCTCCTTATAAAGCATTGAATATAAGTGATTTTTGGAGAAGATGGCATATAACATTAGGTAAATTTTTAAAAGATTATTTATATATACCTTTGGGTGGTAATAGGGTTTCTAAGATTATAAATTTAAGAAATCTTTTTATAGTAGCTTTTGTTAGTGGAGTATGGCATGGAGCTGGATGGGGTTTTGTGATATGGGGAGTGTTGCATGGATTAGCTATGGTACTTCATAGAATATATGCTTTTATAACCCCAAATGTAAAATTTAAAGAAAGCATCATTTATAAAATATTTGCATGGTTTGTAACTTTTAATTTTATTAATCTTGCGTGGATATTTTTTAGAAGCGAAAATCTTCAAGGTGCTATAAATCTTTTAAAAGCTATGTTTGGTATAACTTGGATGGAATTGCCTATAAAATGGCATAGAATGAAAGAATCTTTAGTGCAAATTAGTGGTAGTAATGAAACTTTAATTTACATTATCGTTTGTATGATTTTATGTATTGGGTTTAAAAATAGTATCGAAAAGCTTGAAAAGTTTAAAGCTAGTTATATGAATTCTTTATTAGTTATGCTTTTTTTATATATAGCTTTGATAACTTTAGGCATAGTTCCCTATACTGAATTTATTTATTTTAACTTCTAAGGATAAAAATGTTTAAATCATATAAAAAATTTGTAATTTATTCTTTATTAATACCTTTGCCTTTTGTGTTGTTTTTGGGGAGTTTACTTTATGTGTATGATCCATTGCAACTTTATCATGAACCTTGGCTTAGAAAAAAAACATATTATAATGACGTAATTATTAGCGCTAGAGGAATAATTGATTATAGTAATTTTGATTCTTTAATTATAGGTAGTTCAATGCTACAAAATACTTCGTCTGCAGAAGCATCTTCTAAACTTGGGGGACAATTTATTAATTTATCAATAGGTGGAAGTACTTTTAATCAAAGAAAAATTATTTTAGATTATGCTTTAAAAAAAAGAGACATCAAGCATTTGATAATTTCTTTGGATGAATTTGCTATTATGAATATAAAAAATCATGATACTAGAAATTTTGATTTTTTATATGATGATAATTACTATAATGATTTAAAATTTTATCTCAATAAAAAATTTATTTCATGTGCATTGAAATTTTCTAGTAGCAAAAAATGTGTTGGAAGTGATACTGAGTTGGAAAACTTACCAAAGTGGATTAAAAGTCCGATTGCGCAAAAGCAATTTGGAGGGATTAAAAATTGGATTAAAAATATAGAAGAAGGTGTTCGTAAGGATATTGCAAGTATTATTGATTTATATGAAGGAAGATATAAACATAGGGTATCTTATGATAATTTTGATGATTTAAAACAACATATTCAGCTTTATTTAATTAATTATATTGAAAAATATCCAAATATTAAATTTTCTTTAATTTTGCCAACATATAGCAGAATTTATCATAGAATGATGCAAGCTGAAAATCAATATTATAATAAGTGGTCAAAGTTAATAAAATATATTGTTTTGCAGATTAGACCTTATGAAAATGCTAAAATATATGGATTTGATGATTTAGATTATGCAGATGATATTGCAAATTATAAAGATTTAAATCATTATAATATTGATATGAATTCAATTCAACTTAACGCTATAAAAAATCAGACCCATATTATAAATTATCAAAATATCGATAAATATTTAAAAACGATTGAAGATAAAATTGAAATATTAAATTTAAAGCCTTTATACGATCAAATAAAGCAGAATTAACAATTGGAGTCTTATGAATATTTTTATCAACCTTCCTACTTGGCTTGGCGATGCGGTGATGGCTAGTGCGGCTATTTATGCTATAAAAGAAAAGTATCCCCAAGCTAAATTTACTTTTTATGGTTCTTTTGTGAGTACAGAGCTTTTTAAACGCTTTGAAAATGCTCAAATTTTAGTAGAAAATAAAAAACAAAGATATAAGCAAATTTTACAAGCTAGAAAAAACCTTGGTAAATTTGATCTAGCTTTTTCGTTTCGCTCGGCATTTTCAAGTAAGATCATTTTAAATCTAATTAAAGCAAAAAAAAGATTTTATTTTGATAAAAATATTCTAAAAGAAGAACATCAAGTCTTAAAGTACTTAAATTTCATAGAAAAAGCCTTAAATTTTAAAGCCACTTCAAATTCTTTAAAACTCCCTATAAAAGCAAAATCAACTCAAAAAATTTTAGGTATAAATCCAGGTGCACATTTTGGAAGTGCTAAAAGATGGGAGGCGAGTTATTTTGCAAGGGTAGCAAAAGAATTTAGCTCCACGCATCAAATTTTAATCTTTGGAGTAGAAAGTGAGAGAGAAATTTGTGATGAAATTGAACAATTTCTTCTAAAAGAAGGCATAAGGGCAAAAAATCTTTGTGGTAAAACTAGCATTTATACTTTATGTAAAAATATTTCTATGCTTGATTTACTAATCACAAACGATAGTGGTCCTATGCATATAGGCGCAGTTTATGGAGTGAAAACGGTGGCTGTTTTTGGCTCTACTAAATTTAGTCAAACCTCACCTTGGCAAGAAAATGCTAAAATAGCACACTTAAATTTAGTTTGTATGCCTTGTATGCAAAAGGTCTGCCCTTTAAAACATCATAAATGTATGAAAGACTTAAAGCCTGATGTGGTAATAAATTTAGCAAAAAATTTTTCAGGAGTATAAATGGTTTTTAGTTCTTATGAATTTATATTTATATTTTTACCTATAGTTTTAATTATATTTTATATGCTTAAAAAATTTAATCATATTCAAAGCGCAAAATTATTTTTAGTCTTAGCAAGTTTATTTTTTTATGCTTTTTGGAAGGTTGAATATGTTTTGATTTTATTGCTTTCTATGGGTGTGAATTTTTATCTTGCAAATTTAATTTTACTTAATAGAAAAAAAGTAAAATTGTTATTTTATAGTGGTGTGTTTTTTAATTTAGCTTTACTTGCTTTTTTTAAATACACTGATTTTCTTTTAGAAAATTTTAATGTATTTTTTCAAATAGTCCAACTAGATTTTAATATTCCTTTGCCGCATATATTACTACCTTTAGCTATATCTTTTTTTACTTTTCAACAAATTGCTTTTTTAGTAGATTGTTATAAAAGAACAAATATAGAAAGTTTAAAAAGTGAAAATACATATAAAATAAATATTTTAGATTATGCTTTGTTTATAACATTTTTTCCTCAACTTATAGCAGGTCCAATAGTGCATCATAAAGAAATGATGCCTCAATTTAAGAGTATGCTTTGGAATAATTCTATTCTTATTAATTGGGAAAATATAGCTAAAGGATTATTTATATTTTCTATGGGTTTATTTAAGAAAGTATATATTGCTGATTCTTTTGCGCTTTGGGCTAATGCAGGGTTTAAGATAGTTGAAAATGGAGGTACTTTAAATATTTTTGAAGCTTGGGCAACTTCTTTATCTTATACTTTTCAGCTTTATTTTGATTTTAGTGGCTATTGTGATATGGCTATAGGTATAGCTTTATTTTTTAGTATAAAACTTCCTATTAATTTTAACTCTCCTTATAAAGCATTAAATATAAGTGATTTTTGGAGAAGATGGCATATAACATTAGGTAAATTTTTAAAAGATTATTTATATATACCTTTAGGTGGTAATAGAGTTTCTAAGATTATAAATTTAAGAAATCTTTTTATAGTAGCTTTTGTTAGTGGAGTATGGCATGGAGCTGGATGGGGTTTTGTGATATGGGGGGTGTTGCATGGACTAGCTATGGTACTTCATAGAATATATGCTTTTATAACCCCAAATGTAAAATTTAAAGAAAGCATCATTTATAAAATATTTGCATGGTTTGTAACTTTTAATTTTATTAATCTTGCGTGGATATTTTTTAGAAGCGAAAATCTTCAAGGTGCTATAAATCTTTTAAAAGCTATGTTTGGTATAACTTGGATGGAATTGCCATACAGATTTTATTCAAGATGGAAACATACTTTGGCTTCCATCAATGGTAGTAATGAAACTTTAATTTACATTATCGTTTGTATGATTTTATGTATTGGGTTTAAAAATAGTATCGAAAAAACTAATGTTATGAAACCCAATGTATTTTATATTTTAGTTGTTATATTTTTCTTATATACATCTATATTTATTTTAGGTGTAATTCCCTATACTGAATTTATTTATTTTAACTTCTAAGGATAAAAATGTTTAAATCGTATAAAAAATTTGTATTAAAGGTTTTATTTATACCTTTACCTTTTATTTTTTGCTATCTTGTTTATATGTTTATATACGATCCTCTAATGCTTTATCATAAACCTTGGTTTAGAGCAGAAAGCTTTGATAAGGATTCTAGATTAGCTAACCAAGGAATAATTAAAAATTATAGTTTTGATAGTATTATCATAGGTAGTTCAATGCTGGAAAATACTTCTCCTAAGAAAGCCAATACTCTTTTAAACGAACGGTTTATTAATATATCTTCCCCAGGACTTTATTTTAATGAAAGGGCTATTTTTTTAAATTATACTTTTTTAAAAAATAAAAATATCAAACGCGTGATTTATTCCTTGGATCTGACAATGATTTTAGATTTAGCTACAAGAGATACGAAATACTTTGATTTTTTATATGATAATAATTATTATAATGATATATTAGTTTATTTACAAAAAAGATTTTTGTTTTGTATTTTAAATATTAATGATGATTGTTACAAGAACAAAGATTTGGACTCAAGAACTTTTTGGATAAATGATGTGGGGCATAGGTTTGGTGGTTTTGATAATTGGTTGAAATCTTCAAAACACTACAAAGGGACAGATTTTGCCTTTGAAAAAATACGACATTCAAAATTTATAATAAAAAATAATTATAGCGAAACGCAAGTAAAAATGAAACAAATGCAAAATATTTTAAAAGTTTATTTGTTGGAAATAATTGAAAAAAATCCTCAAATTAATTTTGATATTTTAATACCATCTTATTCTCGTCTGTTTTATTCAATTGACAATGGAGACAGGGGATTGTATTTTAGTAGGATCAAATCTATTCTTCATTGGATTGTTTTAGAGACAAGTAAATATCAAAACGTTAAAATATATGGATTTGATGATTTAGATTATGCAGATAATATTGCAAATTACAGAGATTTAACACACTACAATATCGATATGAATGAGATACAACTTATAGCAATAAAGAACCAAACAAATATTCTCACTAAGACTAATATTGAAGAGTATCTTGAAAATTTTGAAAATAAAATTAGAAAATATAATATTGATGAATTTATAAAAGCTGTAAAAAAATATTTTCCAGATGCAAACAACGAAAATTAGTAATTATATGCAAAACCTCTTGCAAAAGCTTGATAAATGTGTTAAACTTAACAATCATTTTTAATCAAGGAGCTTTTTATGACTAAAGCAGATTTTATTTCTCAAGTTGCTCAAACTGCTGGGCTAACTAAAAAAGATGCAACTGCAGCTACTGATGCAGTAATCGCTACTATTACTGATGTATTAGCTAAAGGTGATAGCATTAGCTTTATCGGTTTTGGTACATTTTCTGTAGCTGAAAGAGCTGCTAGAGAAGCTAGAGTACCAAGCACTGGTGCTACTATCAAAGTACCTGCTACTAAAGTTGCTAAATTTAAAGTAGGTAAAAACCTTAAAGATGCAGTTGCTGCTGCTAAAACCGCTAAAAAAGCTAAAAAATAATTCTTTGCGCAAAAGTTTCTAACTTTTGCGTTTTTCTTCATAGATTAAGTATTAATTTTCTTTTGATATTGTTTTTAAAAAATTACAAGGAAAGCAATGTCAGTTTATAATAATATTTTAGATTGTATAGGTAATACTCCGATTGTTTCTTTAAAAGAATTTGCTCCAAATCTTTATGCTAAATGTGAGTATTTTAATCCAAGTCATTCTATAAAAGATAGAGCGGCTGTAGAGATGATAAAACAAGCTTTAAGTGAGGGTAAGATCAATCAAGAAACAACTATTATAGAAGCCACTAGC